>CALRXG020000418.1:0-6916 GCA_943372075.1 Bordetella parapertussis
ACAAATCGAATATGCCGAAGAGACGCCCTGGCGGAATGCCCTGAATGCCGTCTTCGCCATGGGTGAACGTCGCTTGAAGATAGATGAAGTACATGAGCTGTGAGAGCGCCAGCGTGATCATCGAGAAGTAGATGCCCTGACGGCTGATCGCAATGTAGCCGGCGATGGTCGACAGAACGAATGCCGCTACTACGCCGACGAGGATGCCGAGCTCAGGCGGCAAACCCCATGCTTTCAGCGCGTGAGCAGTGCAATAGCCTGCGGTGCCCAGGAACATCGCATGGCCGAACGACAGCAAGCCACCGTATCCGACCAAGAGGTTGAACGCACTGGCGAGAAGCGCAAAGCACAAGGCCTGCATGACGAAGAACGGATAGATGTCGGTGAACGGCACGGCTGCCAGGACGAGCGCCAGCATCGTGAACACGAGCATCTCCTTGCGCATCGCGCGCGGGGGGCGCATTAGCGTGCCGTCTGACAAGGTAGTCATCTCAGGTCGCCCTTCCCGTTAATCCCATCGGCCTTACCAGCAGGACCATTGCCATCAGCACGAACACGACAGTGTTGGAAGCCTCTGGGTACAAATACTTGGTGATGCCTTCAATCAAGCCGAGCGCGAAACCCGTAACGATCGAGCCCATGATCGATCCCATTCCGCCGATCACCACCACTGCAAACACGACAATGATCAGGTCGGCCCCCATCAACGGACGTACCTGGTTGATCGGCGCTGACAACACGCCGGCGAGCGCGGCCAAGCCGACGCCAAGGCCATAGGTCAGCGCGATCATCCGCGGTACGTTGACGCCGAAGGCGCGAACCAGCGCTGGATTCTCGGTCGCGGCGCGCAGGTACGCACCAAGCTTCGTCTTCTCGATCAGAAACCAGGTCCCAAGACACACCATAAGCGAGAAGACGACGACCCAACCACGATAGACGGGCAGGAACATGAATCCGAGATCCATCCCACCGTTGAGCCGGTCCGGGATTGCATAGGGCAAACCAGACGAGCCGAAACTGTTCTGGAACAGGCCCTGCAAGATCAGCGCAATGCCGAATGTCAGCAGCAATCCATAGACATGATCGAGGCCAGCGAGTCTCCGCAGAATCAGCCGCTCCAGAACGATGCCGAAGATACCAACGATGACTGGCGCGATCAGCAGTGCCCACCAGTAGTTGACGCCGCCCACGTTCAGCAGAAAGTAGGCCGCGAACGCGCCCATCATGTAAAGCGCACCATGGGCAAAATTGATGATGCCGAGCATGCCGAAGATCACGGCGAGGCCCAAGCTGAGCAGCGCGTAGAACGAGCCGTTGATCAGACCGACGATGAGTTGGGCAAAGAGAGCTTGTGACATTTTTCTCGTCAGGTTGTCCCGGCGCTTCAGACGCCCAGATAGGCAGACAGCTGGTTCATTTTGGAGGACAACTCCGAACTCACCAGGTGATCAATCACCTTGCCATGCTCAAAAACATAGAACCGGTCGGCGATGGTCGAAGCCCAATGGAAGTTTTGCTCGACCAGCACCACCGTGATACCGCGCGCTTTGAGCTGTGTAACGGTGCGGCCAATCTGCTCGACGATCACAGGCGCGAGCCCTTCACTCGGTTCGTCCAACAGCAGCAGATTGGCGCCGGTGCGCAGGATGCGGGCGATCGCCAGCATCTGCTGTTCACCGCCGGACAATTTGGTTCCTTGGCTGCTGAGACGCTCTCTGAGATTGGGGAAGAGGTCCCAGATCAGCTCCAGCGACAGGCCGCCAGCCCCGACGACCGGTGGCAACATCAGGTTCTCGCGTACGTCCAGGCTCGCGAAAATTCCACGCTCCTCGGGACAGATCGCCATACCCAGCCGCGCGATCCGATCGGAGGGTGTGCCTATGACCTCCTCGCCGCGGAAGCGAATCGAGCCCTGGCGCTTGCCGACCATTCCCATGATCGATTTCAGCGTCGTCGTCTTGCCGGCGCCGTTGCGTCCGAGCAGCGCCACCACCTCACCTTCGCCAACGTCGAGATCGACGCCATGCAGCACGTGCGACTCGCCGTACCAGGCCTGCAGGCCACGCACCGAGAGCATCGCGTCCTGTTCGTCGGCCGCGTCTGATCGCAGCTGCCCCTTAGTTGACCCGGGCATGGATCCTCCCGAGGTAGGCTTCTCGGACACGCTCGTCATCGGCGACTTGACGATAGCTGCCCTCTGCCAATACGCGGCCACGCGTCAACACGGTAATGTGGTCGCACAGATCAGCGACGACGTTCAGATTGTGCTCGACCATCACGACGGTACATTGTGCCGACCTTCGCTTGATGAGATCCGCGATCCTGTTGATATCCTCGTGTCCGAGGCCCGCCATCGGCTCATCGAGCAGCATCACTTCGGGATCGAGCGCGAGCGTGGTTGCGATCTCGAGTGACCGCTTTCGGCCGTAGGACAGCCCGCCGGCTGCAACGCCGGCAAACGCACCCAGGCCCACGTCTTCGAGCAGCTCTTGCGCTCCCATGTTAAAGCGATCGAGAACCCGCTTCGAGCGCCAGAATTCGAATGAACGGCCGTGCCGGCGCTGCAGTGCCAGGCGCACATTCTCGATCGCGGTCAGATTGGAAAAGACAGCGGAGATCTGGAAGGAGCGAACCAGCCCGAGCCGGGCGACATCGGCTGGCCCCGCGCGCGTAATGTCCCGCCCTTTGTAAAGTATCTGGCCGCGCGACGGCGTCATGAACCTGGTCAAGAGATTGAAGCACGTCGTCTTGCCTGCACCGTTCGGCCCGATCAATGCGTGGATGCTGCCGCGCCTGATCCGCAAGTTCACGTCGCTGACGGCAGCAAAGCCCGTGAACTCCTTGGCCAGGCCTTTGGTCTCGAGGATGTAGGTTTCGTGGTCCACCTATGCTCCTTGTCTGTTCGCGCGTGTTGCATGAGGTTCGAGCCGTCGCCCCCCGAGCAACCGCGGTGACGCGCATCGGCGACCAATTGACGTTAGCAGAAGATCCGGCCCTGTCGCCGCGCTCACGGCAAATGCGACGCATTCTGTCGGAAACTCGACACTCACCGGTTTGACGTCCGTGCGCGTCGAACGCATCGACCTTCATTAAGGACAACGCGATCGCGGTACGCCCTGTGCCGCAACTTGGCGGGAAGTCACCATCCATTTGCCAGTGTGGTACTGGACGACGGCAACGCGCGACACCCAGAATGTTCTCCGCTCATAACAAAGGAATTGGAGGATACTGATGGCAACTGTCGCCGATCTCGCCCGAGCTACGGCTCGACTTCTTCGAACCACAGCAGCATTCGCCGCCACAGTCGTAGCGATGCCCGGCTACGCCCAGGATAATACACCGGTTCGGATCGGGGTGCTCACGGACATGTCAGGCGTCTATTCCGATCTCGGTGGGCAGGGCTCAGTCGAGGCCGCCAAGTTCGCCGTGGACGACTTTGGCGGCAAAGTCCTTGGCCGGTCCATCGAAGTGATCGCCGCCGATCACCAGAACAAACCCGACATCGGCTCTGCAATCGCGCGCGAATGGTACACGGCCAAGGGCGTCAATTTCATCACTGACGGGCTGAACGGCGGCGTCGCGCTCGCGGTCTCTCATATCGCCGCCGCATCGAAGAAGATCTTCGTCTCGACGGGCTCGGTACCGACTGCCCTCACCAATGAGCAGTGCACGCCCTACACCATTCACTACGTGTTCGACGCCTATTCGCTGGCTTCGGGGACGCCGAAGATCTTGCTGCAGCAGGGTAAGAAGACGTTCTTCTTTCTGACCGTGGACTATGCCTTCGGTCACTCGCTCGAGCAGTACGCAACCGACGCGACGCGCGCCGGCGGCGGAACGGTGGTTGGATCGGTCAGGCACCCGCTGAACACATCCGACCTGTCGTCATTCATCTTGCAGGCGCAAAGCTCGCGGGCCGACGTCATCGCGCTTGCCAACACCGGACCGGACGCCGTCAACGCGATCAAGCAGGCGGTCGAGTTCGGCGTCAGCCCGAAGCAAACGGTTGCTCCGCTGTTGCTCCTCATCACCGACACCCGCGCGCTCGGACTGAAGACCGCCCAAAACATGGTGGTGACGGATGCGTGGTATTGGGACCAGGACGACGCATCGCGTGCCTTTGCCAAGCGCTTCTTTCAGAAGATGAACCGGATGCCATCCTCGAGTCATGCCGGGGTCTATTCATCGGTGCTGAGCTATCTGAAGGCGATCGACGCCGCCAAGACCGACGATCCAACGGCCGTGATGGCTCAACTCAAGCAGCTAGAGATCAACGACCTGTTCGTGCAAGGCGGCCGGATCCGGATCGATGGGCGCATGGTGCACGACATGTACACCTATCGCGTCAAGACGCCGGCGGAGTCGAAGTATGATTGGGATTTCTACACGCGGCTCGGAACGATCCCGGCGTCCGAGGCCTTCCTGCCCTTGGCTCAGTCCAAGTGTCCACTGGTCAAGAACTGACGTCGAGCGGATTTACTCCCGAAGCATCGGCCGCCGACCGGGCCAGGGTCCGGATTTGCTCCTGACTCTGGCCGTTTTTGCGCTTGACAAGCTCGAGCCATACGTCATTTGATCAGATCATCCGATGTTTTGGATTTGCCTTTGCCGGCCAGAGAGCGGCGGCCGGGCGAACCTCCCGGATCAACCCGGGCGCACGATCCGGAGAACGAGGCTTGATCTCACATCGCAGGGGCCGCAGAACCGGCGCTTGCGCTTGGTGTCCGCAAGCCGCAACCAAGGATTGGGGGATGACGCTCGATTCAGATTGCCGTTCCGGCCCGGTACCGACGGCTGCTTTCGATCCTTGGGAGTCGATACGTGGCGTCGACGATATTCCCCGTCCGTTGGTCGGACGTCGGACCGTCTTGCCGCAGGGCGCCGTCGTACCAGCGCACGCTCACCGAAAGGGGCAACTGCTGTTTGCCTCGGCCGGCGTGCTTTCAGTTCGCACCAACCGCAACACCTGGACCGTTACAGCAAATCGCGGCGTGTGGCTGCCGTCCGGCCTGGAGCACGAAGTCAAATCGTCGACCGACGTGCATTTGAGGAGCCTGTTCGTCGATCCGGAGAACGGCGATGTCCCCGATCGCTCGGTCACGATCGACATTACGGACCTGCTGCGCGAACTGATCCTAGGCGTCATCGACATGTCCGATCTCTATGCGGAGGACAGTCCCGATGAGCGGTTGGCCGGCGTCACACTCGAGCGGCTCTTCCTGCGCAAGGCGTCTGCATCGCGCCTCCCCTCGCCGCGCGATCCGCGGCTCCTGCGCATCACCAACGCTCTTTTCGCGAATCCGGCGGACAACCGGACACTCGAGGGGTTTTCGAAATCCGTCGGCGGCAGCGCTCGCACCTTGACCCGCCAGTTCCAGCAGGAAACCAACATGTCCTTCCGGCAATGGCGTCTTCAGTTGAGACTGGTCGAAGGGCTTGCGCGGTTGATGGAAGGCCAGCAGGTCAAGGCCGTGGCGCTCGACTTGCACTACAACAGCCCGAGCGCATTCGTGTCCGCTTTCCGGAAACATTTCGGTATGTCGCCAAAGCGATACCTCGAACTGTCACGTTAGCCTACGCGATCAGTTCGCGCCTTCCGCAGATATCGGAATCTGCATCTGGCAAATCTCGGGCGCCTCGCGCCCGAGATCGTTTTCGTGAAGAATGTCCTAGCAGTCCGCGGTCGTCCGCTTGACACCCGCGGCCGAGGCACGGTTACGGACCAGGTGGTCTGCAAGACGAACCGCCATCGCGCCGATGGTGGAGGTTGGATTGACACCAGCGCTCGTCGGCATGGAACTGCCGTCGCAGATAAAGAGATTGGGGATATCCCAGGATCGGTGGAACTTGTTCGTGACCGACGAGCGTGGATCGTTGCCCATCCGCGCGGTGCCCAGCAAATGATAGCCTGGTGGCTGTTCGAGAGCGCCCGAATTGCTGACCAGTGAAGCGCCGGCGGCGCGCATCACATCCTCGCCGCGGGCGATACCGAACTTGACGAGATCACGATCCTGGTCGTGCATCCGATAGCTGATCTTCGGCGCCGGCAGCCCTGACCCGTCCTTCAGGACCGGATCAAGCGTCACCGTGTTTCGCTCCAACGGAAGATCCTCCCCCATCACGATGAACCAGGCATGATGGTTGAACATCCGCTTGAACTCATCATGGTGGCGTTCGCCCCAGGCGATCGGCGGAAAGGTCGCGTATCCGGTCGCGGCATAGCCGGCGCCAGGTGCGCGCACCAGGAGCAGCGAGAAGCCGTTGACGAATCCTCGCCCGACGTCGGTATCGTAGAATTCCTGGCTGTAGAGCGGCGCGCCGCGCGCGCCTTTAAAGCTATCCATCGGCTCGTCGAAGATTCCCTCGACAAAGGCCTGCGGATGGAACATCAGGTTCTTTCCCACAAGGCCGCTCGAATTGGCAATGCCTTCCCGGTTGGCACCCTCGTTCGACATCAGAAGCAAGCGTGGGGTGCCGATGCCGTTGCTGGCGACGATCACCACGCGAGCGTTCTGCTGCTGCCGCCGACCGGTAAGCAGGTCGACATAGACTGCGCCGGTTGCGCGGCCATCCTTCACCACAATGCGCTCGACCCGGCACCAGGTTCGCAACGACGCACCGTTGCGCACAGCCCGTGGCCAGTAGCTCGTCATGCTGGTCGAGATCGATCCACGCGGACAACCGAGCACACACTGACCGCAATGGTTGCACGGCAGGCGGTCGTCGAATTGCTGAGTAACGATCGCATTGTCGAGCGGCCACCAGTGCCAGCCGAGCCTTTCGAACCCGCCGGCAATAGTCTTGCCGAACTTGCCGAGCGGAATATGCGGCAGGACCTTGGAATTCTTCGGCGGTTGTGCGGGGTCGCCGGGCAGGCCGGCGATCCCCATTTCGTTGTCGTTGATCTCGAAGAACG
>CALRXG020000419.1:0-6907 GCA_943372075.1 Bordetella parapertussis
ACCACCTTGCCGCGCACCATGGTCAGCACCGGCCAGCCGGTGACCTCGAGGCCTTCGTAGGGCGTGTAGTCCGAGCCGTCATGGATCAGCTCATGTCGGATCGTCAGTTTGCGCTTCGGATCCCACAGCGCGATATCGGCGTCGGAGCCGACCGCGATCGTGCCCTTGCGCGGATAGAGGCCGTAGATCTTGGCATGGTTGGTGGCGCTGAACGCGACGAAGCTGTTGAGATCGATCCGGCCCTTCACCACGCCTTCGGAAAACAGGATCGGCAACCGCGTCGCCACGCCGGGGATTCCATTCGGCACCCAGCGGAAGCTGGTGCGGCCCTTCGGCGCGAGCTTGCCTTGCGGGTCGTCGTAGCGGAATGGACAGTGGTCCGACGAGAACACCGAGAACACCTTCTGTTGCAGGCCCTCCCAGCACGCCTGCTGGCTCGCGATGTCCCGCGGCGGCGGAGAGCAGACGTATTTGGCGCCTTCCATGTTGAGTTGGTCGAGATCTTTCTCGGTCAACATGAGGTATTGCGGACAGGTCTCGCCCATCACCCGCAGGCCACGCTGCTGCGCGCGCCGGATTTCCTCCATCGCCTCGCGATTCGAGACATGCACGATCATGATCGGCACATCGACCAGTTCCGACAGCGAAATGGCGCGATGGGTCGCCTCACGCTCGACCGGGATCGGCCGCGAGGTGGCGTGGAAGCGCGGCGCGGTGTTGCCGGCGCGCTCCAGCCGGTCGGTCAGGAAGCGGATCGCGTCGAAGTTCTCCGCATGCACCATCAGCATGGCACCGGTCTCGCGCGCCACCGACATGGTCTCGAGCAATTCACGGTCCGACAGCGCCAGCCCCTCATAGGTCATGAAGACCTTCAGCGAGGTGTAGCCGTCCTCGACCAGCGCCGGCAGCTCCTGGCCCAGCACGTGCTCGGTCGGATCGGTGACGATCAGATGGAAGGCGACGTCGACATGGCATTCGCCTTCCGCCAGCGAATGATAGTGCTTCAGCGCCTCGCGCAGCGTCTGGCCCTTCTCTTGCAGGCAGAACGGCAGCACCGTGGTGTTGCCGCCGAACGCCGCCGAGCGGGTGCCGGTGGCGAAGCCGTCGGCCATCACGATGCCGTCGCCTGACGGTTGGGCGAAATGGACGTGGCTGTCGATGCCGCCAGGCATTACCAGCCGGTCGGTCGCGTCGATGATCTCAGTCGCATCGCCGAGATCATGGCCGAGTGCTGCGATCTTGCCGTCGCGAATGCCGACATCGCAGGCAAACGTGTCGGCGGCGGTGACGACGGTTCCGCCGCGAATGATGGTGTCGAAGGACATCAACGGGTCCCCTCTTTCGGTGCGCGATGTTCGATGATGGCGGCGAGCGGTTCGGCCAGCCCGCGCGTCGGCTTGGGATCGGGACGACGGAAGGTGCCGGCGACCGCCTTGCGCGGCTTCAGCACGGCAAGCGTCTCGGCCTGGCGCACCGCAGCCGCGACCGGATCGACCACCGGCACCGCGATGCGGTCGCGAACCTTGGCGGCGAGCCCGGCGAGTGGCGCCCCGGACAGGATGACGACGTCGGCCTGGTCCTGCTCGACTGCCCGGTTGGCGAGCGCGACCAGCAACTCCTCCTTCTCGGCCTGCACCTCGGAGATCGACTGGAAGCTGCCGTCGAGCGTGCGGATGCCGGCGCAGCGCGCGGCAAGCCCGTGCATCGCGACGCATTCCTCGTACCAGGGCGCCAGTGCGCCGGCGAAGGTCACGATGGCAAACCGCCGCCCGAGCATGCAGGCGGTCAGCATCGCGGCCTCGGCCAATCCCACCACGGGAAAGGAGAACAGCTCGCGCGCACCGAACAGGCCGGGATCGCCGAACGCGGCGATCACCGCGGCATCGATCCCGGCGCCGGCCTCGGCCAGCATTTCCAGCGCGATCGCGCCGCCGATCTGCGCCTCGGCGCGGGTCGCGATGTAGGGAACGCCGCGCATAGCGGTCATCGGCACCAGCTCGGTGCCGGCCGAGGCCGCCTTGCTGCCGGCGGCATGGAGCAGATCGGTCACATCCCCCGTCGTGTTGGGATTGAGCAGCAGGATCTTCATTGCGCAGCTTTCCTCGTCTTGCGGCCGCGCGGTGCGGAAGTCAGGTGTGCGGCCGCGGCGTCATCCGCATTGCTGTCCAGCGTCTCGGCGACGATCTCGCCGGTACGGCGGACGTGATGGGCCAGGATCTGCCCGGCGCGGGCCGCATCGCGCGCCTTCAGCGCGGCCAGAATCTCCTGATGCTCGCGCACCGATTCATCCCACCGCCCGAGCACCGACAGCGCGAAGAAGCGCGCACGCTCGGCGCGTGCCAGCAGCGCCTCATGTGTCCCCTTCAGCACCGCATTGCGGGCGAAGCCGACGATCGCCGAATGGATCTGCTGGTTGACCTGGAAATAGTCGCGCAGTTCGCCGCGGCCATGGTGCCACTCGATCTTGTCCTGCAACGCCTCGAGCCGTTCGAAATCAGCCGCTTCCATCCGCAATGCGGCCAACTCGGCGGCGCAGCGCTCGATGCCGCTGACGGCCTCGAACAATTCGTTCAGCTCGGCGCGACGGAACGGCGCCACCATGGCGCTGTGGTTGAGCCGGAGCTCGACCAGGCCCTCGCTCGCCAATTGCTTCAGCGCCTCGCGCAGCGGGGTACGCGAAATCCCGAGCGCGTCGGACAGGTCCGCCTCGCCCAGCGATTGCCCCGGCGCGAGCTCGCCGCGCACGATCAAGGTACGCAGCCGCGCCGCCGCCTGCTCATGCAGGCCGACCCGCGGTACGCGCAGGCGACGGCGTTGCAGCGCCGTCATCGCCCGCTTCGGCTCCTTGCTGCGTCTGGTCGCCTTGGTCTTCGTCTTGGCTTTAATCTTGGCTTCAGTCACCGCTCGCCTTCATCGTCATGATCGCCGATCGTGTCCTCGATATGGATCGCGGTCGCCGCGCGCAGATCGGGGTTGGAGAACAGGCTGCCCCAGCCGTGCACGCAGGACGGGTCGCAGCCGGCCGCGGCGAGCGACGCCCACAACGTCACCGCGATCGAATCCAGCACCGGCACGCCGAATCCGCGCTCCAGCCGTTCGGCCGCGCCAGCGCCGCGCATGTTGGTGCAAAGCACGACGGCAGCGTCGCAGCCCTCGCGCACCACCTCCTCGATCAGGCGGGCGATCTCGGCCTCGCTGACCTCGGCAAAGGAAAAATTGTCCTGCAGCGCGAGATGCCGCTCGGCGAGGCAGTGCAACCCCGCCGCATTCCAGTTGGCGATGATCCGCTGCTGCACGTCGCTGCGATACGGCGTCACCAACCCGATGCGCTGTGCTCCGATCCGGCGCAGCAGGTCGCGATAGGCCAGCACGGTGGTACAGGCCTTGATTCCGGTCGCAGCGGTGATCTGCTCGCAAAGCCTTTCGTCGCGATCGAAGCCGAGCCAGCCCGCCGAGGTGCCGTTCCAGGCGATGACGTCGACCTTGGCATGGGCCAGCAATTCCGCCGCGCGCAGGATCTCGCTGGCGTCGAACTGGCGCAGCGCCGCGTCCGACAGCGCGATCTCGGTCACCTTGAAGCGCGAGAAATGCGCCGAGACGTTGGCGACGCTTGACAGCATCGCGCAGGTGATCGGCTCGAGCGCGGTGTTCGACGACGGCGTCAGCATGCCGAGCCGGACGGGACGTGTCATTGGCTAACCTCTTCGGCCGGCCGAACCCTACGCGGGTTCGGCCGCTTTCGTTCTAGACCGGGAGCTTGCGGCTGTAGTCGATCAGGGTCGAGCAGATCAACAGCGCAACGCCGGCGGCGGCAAAATACATCAGCGCCAGGAAATATGAACCGGTGGCCTGCACGATGAAGCCGACGATCAGCGGCGTGGTGACGCCGGCGATGTTGCCGCCGAGATTCATGCAGCCGCCGAGGAAGCCGGACTTGCCGCGACCGGCCAGCGCCGACGGGATCGCCCAGTACATTCCGCACCATCGCAGGAAGAACAGCGTGGTCGACAGCAGCACCACGACCGCGACCGCGTTGGTGACGTAGGCCACGAGGAAGATCGAGACGGTCGCCATGATCGCCGCGATCGCGAACAGGGTGCGGAACACGGTGTTGGGCGCGCCGCCCCTCGCCCGCCAGTTATCGCCGATCCAGCCGCCGACCAGCTCGCCGACGAAGCCGGCGAAGAAGATGATGAAGGAGGCGCCACCCAGCGCCTTGATGTCGAAGCCGTGCACCTTGAACAGATAGGTCGGCATCCAGGTCAGCAGCCCATAGAAGGTGGTGTTGAAGAACATCCAGCCGAGGCACATGCACCACACCGAGCGGAAGCGGAAATAGGCCATCCAGCTCGCGCCCGAGGACGGCGGCGTCGCGGCGTCCTCGATCGCATGTGCCTCCTTGAGATAGCGCGCCTCGGCTTCGTTGACCGACGGATGTTCGCGCGGCGCGTTGCGGATGTAGTACCAGGCCCACAACCCGCAAAACATGGTGCCGACGCCCGCGATCACGAAGGCGACGCGCCAGGAGCTGAACGCCGCCATCAGCCAGGCGATCACGATCGAGCCGAGCGCGGCGCCGAGCGGCGCGCCGCCGTCCAGCAAGGTCGCGCCACGGCCGCGCTCGGTCTGTGTCATCCAGATCGCGTTGAGCTTGCCGCCGGCGGGATAGATCGGCGCTTCCGATGCGCCGAGCCCGAGCCGGGTCAGCAGCAGCAGCATCCAGCTGGTGGACAGTGCCGCCAGCGCCTGGAAGAAGCCCCAGAACAGCGTCGCGGTGGCGATCACGATGCGCGGCTTGAAGCGGTCGGCCAGCATGCCGCCCGGCACCTGCATCAGCGCATAGGTCCAGAAGAACGAGCTCAGGATCAGGCCCTGCATCGCCGGATCGATGTCGAACTCCTTGGCGATCACCGGCATCGCGACCGACAATGAGGCGCGATCAATGTAGTTGATCGAGATCAGGAACAGCATCAGCAGGAAGATCTTCCAGCGCACGCCGGATGGCTTCGCCGTATCTGCCATTGCGATGGTCGACGCCTGATCGCTCATTGCTCGCTCCTCTGCCGGCAGATTGCTTTTGCCCCTGGCGCGACCCTCGTCATTGAGGGTCATCGGCCTCTCCTGCCCCGCGCGAAGTCTGCTTCAACCGGATCGAGGTCACAAGCACATTTAGCATTCTGCATGCAACTTATATCAATATACTGATACAACTACATAATTTATAGAACAAGCCTGATTTTCGATCAGCCGACGATGACGGATTGGGCGCGCATTCGCGCCGCGTTGGCTCGTCCGGGCCACGGTTGCCGCAAAAAGGCAGGTCCGCGCTCCGGTAAGAGCGCGGACCTCTTGCAGGCCGCCAATACGGATTGCCGGTCAGCGGCGAATGAAGGCCGCGACAACCGCGCTCGCGGTCGCGCAGACCGCGACCACCAGGAACACCAGCGATGTCTGGTTATGCTTGTCCATGAAATGGCCGATCATCGGCTCGCCGAGACCTGCGAACAGGTAGGCGAAGAAGTTCATCACCCCGGTCGCGGTCCCGGCCCGCTTATGGCCGACCAGATCCGGGCACAGCGCCCAGAACGAGGATTGCGGGCCGTAGGTGAAGAAGCCGCACAGGAACAGCACCGTCATCCCGAGATAGATGTCGGATGTAGGGATCGCATACATGCACAGCGAGGTGACAGCAGCGAGCACCATGTAGAGCACGATGGCGAGGTAACGCCGCGACCCGAACACCTTGTCCGAGACCCAGCCATTGCTGAATGCGCCGACCGCCATGCCGACCGGCAGCGCAATGCTGATCCAGCGCGGATCGATCACCGAGGTGGCGCCGGCCTTGGCCCAGTTGCTGCCGAGGAAGTGCACGGGCACCCACACCAGCAGGCCATAGCGCGCGGCGTTCTGGAAGCCGATCGAGACGCCGGCAACCAGCAGGCGCCAATTCGACAGCACCGCCTTGTAGCGCGCGAGCGAACCCTCATTGGCGTCGATAGCGGCTTCGCCGGCGGCGACATCGTCGGCCTCGTCATGCGGCGAGGCAAAGCCCATGTCCTCCGGCTTCTCGCGCGCGATCAGGTAGAACGCGATGCCGCCGAGCAGCAGCAGCACCACCGGGATGCGGAAGATCCAGCGCCAGTCGAGTTGGAAATAGCCGACCACGATCAGCGAGGTGACGAACGACAGCACCGAGGCGAGCCCGGCCGCGAAGGTATAGAGCCCGTAGACCGTGCCGCGCTCGTGCCGGCCCCACCAGTTCGACAGCAGCCGGCTGCCCGGCGCCCATCCCATCGACTGGAAATAGCCGTTGATGCCCCAGAACGCGGTCAGGCTGACGATGCCGGTCGAGAGGCTGGTCGCCCAGTTCATGATGAAGGAGAGGATCGCGCCCGCGCTCATCACGCGGCGGCCGCCGAACTTGTCGCCGAGATTGCCGTTGATGGCCTGGCCGACCGCATAGCACCATAACAGCGCCGCGCTGGCCCAGCCCAGTGCCTCCTTGGTGACGCCGAACTCGGCCTGGATGCCGGGAATGGCGAAACCGAAGGTTTGCCGCCCGGTATAGAAGAACAGATAGCAGAACATCGCCGCGAACAGCATCCGCCACTGCGCGCGGCGGAACGATGTCGCAAGCTCCGGATTCTGGACTCCGACCGAGCCGACGCCCGACGGACTGAACGTGATCGACATTGCAGCCTCCCCTCGTGATTGTTTGTTGTTCAGCTCGGCCGCCGCGCCGTTCTTGTGGTGCGCGTGCGGCCCTCGTTTCGTTGTCCTAAACCGGCCAGGGCAACGAATAAGTCTTGACGTTGGTGAAGCTCTTGATCGCCTCCTGCACGCCTTCCTTGTAGCCAAGGCCGGAGTCCTTGATGCCGCCGAACGGCGACATCTCGATTCGGTAGCC
>CALRXG020000420.1:0-6893 GCA_943372075.1 Bordetella parapertussis
AGTCGCACCAGACGGCATTGCCCGGCCAGCGCTTGCGGCCGTTGATCACCCACTCGTCGCCTTCGCGCTTCGCGGTGGCTTCGAGGCCGACCGAATCCGATCCATGATCGGGCTCGGTCAGGGCGAACGCGCCGACCTTCTCGAACCGGGCCATCTGTGGCAGGTAGCGCTGCCGCTGCTCTTCGGAGCCGAGCAGGTTGATCGACTGCATCGCCAGTCCGAGATGAACGGCGAAGAAGGTCGCGATGCTCGAGTCGATCCGGCTGAGCTCCATCATGACCAGGCCGGCGCCGACCGCGGTCATCGGCCGGCATCCGTGCTCGCGCATGTTGTGATCGCCGACGATGTTCAGTGCGGCGATCTTGGGCACCAGTTCGAACGGAAACTCGCCGCGCTCCCAATAGGAGTTGACGATCGGCAGTACCTCGCTCTCGCCGAACTCGCGCACCTTGGCGAGGATATCGACCTCCTCCGCCGTCAATTGCTCCTTCATCAGGAAATAGTCGGTGCCGCGCGCACGTCCGATGTTGTCGCTGAGCTTGTCGGTGATGGGATCGGCCATGGGGGTCCTCCTTGACATTATTGGTGGGCGGTTAGTTTGTGCCTCGCCGCTTCGACGTCGCTGTGTTGCGATCAAGTGCGCGGAATCGTCTGCCTCACGATGCCCTTCGCCTCGTCTTCGGCGGCTGTTCGAAGCAGAAGTTCGGCTTCGGCGGCGCACGTGAGGTGCTGAACGTGTGGTCTCCGGAGATACTGACGCGCTCACGTGATGTCTGCGTGCAGGCAAATGCGCGTTCGACCTCACGCCAGCATCGCAACGGCTGTTCGACCATATTGCGTCAACAAGTATTCGGTCGCAACCGGATAGGGAGTTTCGAATGAGCCGCGCCGTTGCGCGCGATATCCCAAATGAAGCAGGAACGAAGTGCGAAGCGGACAGGTCGAGGTGCGAATCGGACAGGGATTGCTCCACGGGAGTCGTCGGCCCGCGCCAAATCACGTTCGGCCAAATGCACGCGATCATGCCGTGAGGTCTGTCGCGGATTCTAAATCCGGCGTCAGAATCTGGCGCATTTGTCAGTTGAAGTCGGTCTTGTGCGCGCGTCTTCTGACGCTCCTCTGCATTCGGCGACACCAGGCTCGCCGCAGTCCCAATCAGGGAGAGGGTTTCATGGAGAGCAGGCTGTTTAGGTTTCTCACGACGGCGACGCTCGCTGTCAGCGTAGTGCTTGCACCGGCCGCTTTCGCCAGAGGCGGCGGCGGCGGCGGTCATGGCGGTGGCTTCGGTGGTGGAATGCACGGCGGCGGCTTCGGCGGTGGCATGCACGGTGGTGGCATGGCGTTCGCCGCGATGGGCGGCAGCGGGCACTTTGCGGGCGGTCACTTCAGTGGCGCCCGCTTCGCGGGTGCAGGCGGACTCGGGCCGCGGTTCGCGGACGCTGGATTCCATGGTGCGCGCTTCTTCCATCATGGCGGCTTTTTCCATCATCACCGCTTCCATCGCTTCGCGTTCTTCGGCGCGCCCTATCTCTATGCTGGTTATGACGATGGCTGCTGGCGCAGGGCCTGGACGTCCTACGGTTTGCAATGGGTCAATGTGTGCGGGGGTTATTGGTGATCGCCCAACCACCCGCACCGTTGTCGCGGCCGTCGCCAGACGTTCCATCCAGCCCCGGAATGGGATAGTCTGGCGGCGACCGTCGCGGGATGCTCGAGAGTTGGGGAACTCGGAGAGTTCAAGACGCCACGGAGAGTTCAAGAGTATGACCGGAGCACACCGTCGCATTCTCGTGGTCGAGGACGATCCTGAAACCGCGGATCAGCTCGTCGAGGAGCTCACCATCAGCGGCTATGACGTGGACCTGGCGGTAAACGGCCGCGAGGCGCTGAGCCGGGGCGCGGGGCGCGACTACGCGATGATCACGATCGATCGCATGCTGCCCGACATCGACGGCATCACGGTGATGCGCCAGATGCGCGACGATGGCATCGCGGTGCCGTTCCTCATCATCAGTGCGCTCGGTGAGGTCGACGACCGGGTGCGCGGCCTGCGCGCCGGTGGCGACGACTATCTGGTCAAGCCGTTCTCCTTTGTCGAATTGCTGGCGCGACTGGAGGCGCTGGGCCGCCGCAGTGAGACCGTTGTCAAGGAGACCATCCTGCGGGTCGGCGATCTCGCGGTGGATCTGATCGCGCGCACGGCCAGCCGTCGCGGCCGCAAGATTCCGCTGCTGCCGAGGGAGTTTCAACTGCTCGAATATCTCGCGCGCAACGAGGGACGCGTGGTGTCGCGAGCCATGCTGCTGCAGCATGTCTGGGACCTGCACTTCGATCCGTCCACCAACATCATCGACGTCTATGTCGGGCGTGTACGCCGCAAGGTCGACGACCAGCAAGCCTATCCGCTGATCCATACGATCCGCGGTATCGGATACTGCCTCCGTGCTCCTGGCTAAGACCCTCGGCTCATCGACCTTCCGCCTGGCCCTGATCGCCATCGGTGTGTTCGGCCTGATCGTGTCCGCGATCTTCGCTTACGTCTACTGGTCGACGTTGTCCTATGTGCGGGATCGATCCGACCGCGCCATCACGACCGAGCAGGCAAGTCTCGACGAGGCTTATGCGCGGTCGGGACGCGACGGCCTGTCCGCGCTGATCGCGCAACGCATCGCGGACAAGGGCTTTGCCGATCATGTCTATCTGCTGGCCGGCCCCGGCTCCGCGGTACTTGCAGGAAATCTCCGGCAATGGCCGTTGGACGCTGCCGCGCAGGGCTGGGTCGAATTTCGCGCCTCGCTGCCGCAGGCCGCCCCGGGAAGCGCGTTGGTGCGCGCCATGACGGAGACCTTGTCGGATGGCGACCGGCTGCTGGTCGGTCGCGACATCAGCGATGTCGATGGCTTCATGGCGCAGATCAGGGCCGCAGGGTTCGCGGGCGTCGTGCTGATCATCTTGCTTGCGGCCGCTGCCAGCATTGGGGTGACGCGGCGTACGGTCGGCCGGATCGAGTCGATCAATGCGACCAGCCGCGCCATCATGCTGTCCGGCCTCGACCAGCGCATCCCGCTCCGTGGCAGCCATGATGAATGGGACCGCGTCGCCGAGAATCTCAATCTGATGCTGGATCGCATCCAGACCTTGATGGGAGACGTCAAGCAGGTCGGCGAGAATATCGCCCATGACCTGCGCACGCCGCTGACGCGGATGCGCGGCCGGCTCGAAAAGGCCTATCACGTCGCGCGCGACGGCGAAGCCGACGCGGTGCTGATTGGCGACACCATCGCCGATCTCGATGCGGTGCTCGGGATGTTCGCGTCGATCACCCGGATCTCGGAAATCGAGACGCGGGCGCGCAAGGGGGCGTTTCGCAGCGTCAATCTGGTCGAGATCGCGGGCGAGGTGGTCGAACTCTATGACGCCGCGGCCGAACAGGTCACGACTGGTCTCGATCTGGCCGGTGATCCGGCGGTACTGGTCACCGGCGACCGCGATCTGTTGTTCGACGCCATCGCCAATCTCGTCGACAACGCCATCAAGCATGGCCGCCCGGGTGGGCGGGTGACCGTGACTTGCGACAATGAGGAGGGTGGCGGGGTGATTGCGGTCGCCGACAATGGCCCCGGCATTCCCGCCGACCAGCGCGATCACGTGTTCAAGCGCTTCTATCGGCTCGAGCAGAGCCGCTACACGCCGGGCAACGGTCTCGGCCTCAGCCTGGTTGCAGCCGTTGCGAGCCTGCACGGCGCGAAGGTCGAATTGCGCGACAACGCGCCGGGATTGTTGTGCCGGCTGGTGTTTCCGGCGGCGGAAACGTAGTCCGTCATTCCGGGGCGCGCATGGCGCGAGCCCGGAATCCATTGCTCCGCGCGTGATGTGGCCCGATGGATTCCGGGCTCGACGCTTTGCGTCGCCCCGGAATGACGAGGGGGTGCGACAACCCAACGGGCAACTTCCTCACAAGACGATGTGGAGCATATCCGCTCAAAACCTCGCCGCCATCTCCGCCAGCCTCCGATGCGCGGCCTCGCGGGCCGCGCGGATCGGCTCCGCGGGCCCGGTGGTAGGGCCGATCGGCACGAAGCGGACGTCATTGATCCCGATGAAGCGCAGCGTCTCGCGCAGATAAGGCGTCGCCATGTCGATGCGGCCACGGTTCATGCCGGTGACGAAATCGCCGCCGCTGGCGATGATCACGAGCGTCGGGCGGTCCTTGAGCAGCGGCAAATAGCCCTGTGCGGGATCGAAGCGGAAGCTCAGCCCGGGTTGGATGATGACGTCGAACCATTGCTTGAGTTTGTAGGGAATCGAGAAATTCCACATCGGCGTCGTGATCAGTACGCGATCGGCCAGCGACAGCCGCAGCGCCAGCCGCTCAGCGGCTGCGAACGCGTCGCGTTGAGCATTGCTGAACGCCCTGCCGCCGATCCGGGCGTATTTGGCCTCCAGCACATCGCCCTCGAACTCCGGTAACCGCTCAAGCCAGAGGTCCAGGGCATCGATCTCCCAGTCCGGGCGGGCCTTGTTGAAGCAATCCAGGAAGACGCGTGCGCCAGCCACCGATTCCGAATCGGCGCGCGGAGAGCAGGCGACGTGAAGCAGTTTCGGCACCGCTTCCGCCTTTCAGCCAAGCGCCTTGATGACGGTGTCGGCATTGGTCACAACGGAGACGTTCTGAAGGGCAAAATTGATCGCGGCGTTGTGCCAATCGGCGTTCATGGTCGAGCAGCAATCCTCCGGCACGATCATGAAATAGCCCTTGTCGGCGCCGGTGCGCGCGGTGTGCTCGACCGACATGTTGGTCCATGCGCCGGTGTTGATGATCATGTCGCGTCCGGTGGCCTTCAGGATGGTTTCCAGCCGCGTGCCTTCCCAGGCGCTCATCCGCATCTTCTCGACCACGAAATCGCCCGGGCGCGGCTCTAAGCCGGAGACCGGCGCCGCGCCCCAGCTGCCGCGCACCATCGCCTTGCTGTCGACCAGCCCCTCGAACAACGGTGCGTTCAGCGTCACGCCGGGCGCGCCGGGCTCGACGACGAACCAGACATGAATGATGGCGACGCCGCGTGCACGCGCCGTCTCCGCCACGCGGCGGACATTCTCGACGACATGCTGCTGCCTTGCATGCGCCGGCGCACCGGACTCCGCGAACGCGCCGCCATCCATGATGACGTCGTTCTGCATGTCCTGGATGATCATCGCGCAGCGCTGCGGATCGATCTGCATCTCGCCGGCGGCGAGGTTCGGTGCAGGCGTGGACGATGCGGCGCCCGCGCTGCCGCGCCTGCCGGTCATATAGGGCTCGTTGCGCGGCCCGACCTTTGTGGGAATCGAATAGACCGAATGGGTCGCGGTCAGATACAGCGCGCGAAAATCCGGGCCGCCCCAGGCGAGGTTGGCGACCAGCTCGGGCAGGCGGACCTTGCCGAGCAAATTGCCGTCAGGCGAATAGACCCAGACGCCGCCGGGCGCGGTGACCCAGACATTGCCGCGCTGATCGCACTTCATGCCGTCGGGCACGCCGGGCTCGAGCTCGGAGCGGATGCCGGACGCGAACACGCGGGGATTGTCGAGCGCGCCGTCGGCGCCGACGTCGAAGGCGCGGATCAGCGCCTGCACGGTGTCGTTGACATAGAGAATGCGCTCGTCGGGCGAGAAGCACAGCCCGTTCGGTTGATCGAACAGATAGCGATCGACCAGGAGCTTTGGCGCGCCGCCGCCCGGCGGCACGCGATAGACGCCCTGGAATCCGAGCTGGCGCGGCCGCTCGACGCCATAGACCGGCATGCGGCCGTACCAGGGATCGGAGAAATAGATCGCGCCGGAGGAATGGACGCAGACGTCGTTCGGACTGTTCAGCTCCTGGTTCTCGTAATGCGAGGCCAGCACCTCGCGCCGCCCGTCGGGCCGCTCGCGGATCAGCGAGGACGTGGCGTGTTCGCAGACGATCAAATTGAGGTCGGCGTCATAGGTCATCCCATTGCATTTGTTCGACGGACGCTTGATCTCGACTACGCCGCGCCGCGCATCCCAGCGGCGGCGCACGTCGCCGGGCATGTCGGAGAACAGCAGGAAGTGATCGACCGGGTGCCAGATCGGTCCCTCGGTGAAATCGAAGCCGGTCCCGACCTGGCCGACCGGCGCGTAAGGATCGATCAAGTCTTCGAATTCGCTGCGCAGCGTGACATGCGTCATCGTGACGGGCCTTCGCGGTTATGCCGGGAACCAGCTGCGCTGCGGCAGGCTCTGCACGACAGGCCCGGGCACCTGGTCATGCAGGCGGCCGACCACCACGCCGCCCTCGATTTTCGCCGGGCGATCATGCACCGGCAGCAGATAGCGCGAGTTGGAAAGCAACTTCTTGATCGACGCCTTCTCCGCCCGCTTGCTGGTGCCGTGGTTGCCGGTTGTGCGCGGCTCGGCATCGTGGATTTCATTGAACGGATTGATGATCTGGTCGTTGAAATCATAGATCACGTCGCCGCAGATCGTGGCGATGCCGTCGGCGGTGTGGACGTGGATGTTCATCGAGCCCTCGGTATGGGCATTGGCGGCATCGCAATAGACGCCGGGCATCAGCTCGACCGGACCGGTGATCTCGAGGTCGAGGAAGCGCAGCGCGCTCTTGGTGTGGAGGCGATCGATCAGGTGCTTGATGTCGGGCGCCGGATATTGCGGGTGCATCAGGCCGGAGACCGAATATTCCAACTCCTTGCGGTTGACGACGACGGTGGTGTTCATCGGGAACAGATCGTCCTTGCCGGCATGGTCGATATGCAGATGGGTGTGGCAGACGAAGCGCACGTCGCCCATCCGAACGCCGTGGCGGGCGAGCTGGTTCTCGATCATGTTCTCGTGGAACTGGAGCCCGCGCATGCCGAGCGTCTCCATGATCT
>CALRXG020000421.1:0-6871 GCA_943372075.1 Bordetella parapertussis
CGCAGGCCTCGCGGATCGTCATGAAGTAGCGGACCATGTCCGGATGGGTCACCGTGATCGGTCCGCCGGCCTCGATCTGAGCCTTGAACTTCGGCACCACGGATCCGTTGGAAGCCAGCACATTGCCGAACCGCACCGAGATCAGCCGCATATGCGCCTTGCCCTTGGCCTCGGTCATCAGGTCGTGGTCCAGCGCCTGGCAGTACATCTCGGCAAAGCGCTTGGTCAGGCCCAGCATCGACACCGGCTCGATCGCCTTGTCGGTCGAGATCATCACCATCGCGCTGGCGCCCGCGGCGCGCGCGGCGTCGGCCACGTTCACCGATCCGAAGATGTTGGTCTTGACCCCCTCGCTCCAGTCACGCTCCAGGATCGGCACATGCTTGAGCGCCGCGGCATGGAACACGATGTCAGGCTTGAACTCGCTCATCAGGCGTGTGATGCGCTCGCGATCCCTGATGTCGGCGATCCGGCCCTCGATGACGGCGCCGGTGTCGCGCGCGGACAGCGCCTCGGTGACGGCATAGAGCGCAGGCTCCGAATTCTCCACCACCAGCAGGCGCGCCGCGCCGAAGGTCGCGACCCGGTCGCAGATTTCCGCGCCGATGGAGCCGCCGCCGCCGGTCACGATGACTGATTTGCCTTTCACCAGCGCCTCGAGCCGCGCGTAGTCGATCTTCTGGCTCGGACGCAGCAGCAGGTCTTCGACCGCGACGTTGGTGAGCCGCGGCGCATCGCCGCTCTCCAGCGACGGCAGCCGGCTGACGATCAGGCCCAGCCGCTTCGCGCGCATCAGCACGCTTTCCGGATGCGCCTCCGGCTCGAACGCCGAGGGCGTCATGATCACGCGCTTGATCGGCTTCTGCCGGCTCTCGAAGTCGCGAATCACCGTCTCGATATCGTCGACCCCGCCGACCACCGGAATGTTGCGGATCATCTGGCCGCGGTCCGCGACCGACGGCGAGAGCACGCCGACCGGCCAGAGTCGCTTGATGGCGCCGTTCTCGATGCCGCGCAGCACGACTTCGGCGTCGGCGGTGCGTCCGATCAGCAGCGCCGGCGCGGCGTTGTCGGACCGGGCGTGAAGGCGCGTGCGCGAGTAGCGGAAATAACGATAGCCCAGCCGCAACGCGCTCAGCGCGAACACTTCCAGGAAGAAGAACAGGATGATCGTGACCCGGCCGAGGAACACCGGGCTCGGCGAATTCGCTCCCGTGAAGAAATAGACGTAGTCCAGCACCACGAGTGCCAGCGTCAGCACCGCCGCGACCCGCAGGATGTTCACGGCATCCGGCAGCGAGGTGAAGCGCCATTTCGCGGTGGTCAGGTTGGAGAAGTAGCTCACCACAATGCTGAACAGCACGAACCAGGGCAGGATGCGCAGCAAATGCGGCAGCCGGTCGGTAAGGAGGCTCCCCTCGAAACGCAGGTAAAAGCTCGCCAGCAACGCAAACGTCGTCGCGAGCGCGTCATGCACCAGAATCAGGAAATTACGCAGGGTGAATTGTGAAAGACGCGTCATCTAACGGACGGGTTACCGGCAGCTGGGAGTTCGCGACGAGACATTGGCAGGCTGATAGCGTATCTGCACAGCCCTTGCCAGCGATCATGGACGGATCGGAGGTTCGGGTTCCATATCGGCCCCCAATCGCTCGTTCAACGCCATTCCACCCGCAACCCCAACGCCAAGCACATACATCCAGCCTTCGTGAAAATCGAAGATGTGTGAATTAAACAACGAACTGAAAATATTCTGTACCACGACGAGAAGTCCGATCCAGTTGACGAAACCCCCGCCTCGGAACAGCAGGAGGTGCAGGACCCACATGGCGTACAGGATCGCGACACCCACAATGCCCCACTGCACGGCGACGTTCAACGTTTGATTGTGCGGGTTACCGATCACCTCGCCGGACGCCTGGGTCACGCCACCGGTCGCGACGCGCTCGAACAGGCCTCGGGTCGCGCCAGTGCCATGGCCGATGACCGGGGCTTCGGCAAAGAAGCCGAGCGACTTCCGCCAGAATTCGAGCCGCAAACCGAGCGACGTCGGCTCGTTGCGCTCCATATAGAGCCTGTAGTCGCGCTGGAACGACTCGGCGGTCCAGCGAAATTGCGGCGAGGCATACCACGCCACCACGGATAGTGTCGCGGCCGCACAAATAATCAGCAAGATGCTGCGCCAGCGCAAATGGAGCAGCGCAAACACCGCGAACATAATCGGAACCGTGACCAGGGCCGTCCGCGACACCACCACCAGCGCCATGTTGGCAAACAGGCTGAGCGCAATCACGATCAGCAACATGGCCGGCCAGATGCGTCTTGCCCGCAGCAGCATGACGATCGGATAGGCCAGCGCGACCGCGCAGAGGGTGAATTCCTGGCTCTGGTCGATGTAGTTCTTGACGAAAACGCCCTGCTCACCTGGCGCGGGCGCCCTGAGCGCGAGATGCGGATAGGCAAACACCAGCCAGGACATCAGCATCAAGAGCGTGCACGACACCAGGAACGCGATGAACACCGCGGTGCCGCGGGTCGAACGTTGAAAATGATAGAGCAGGACCGGAAGCACCAGGAGCTTTGCGGTCGGCCCGACCGCGTAGAGCCGGGCGCCCCAGGCGGCGTCCGACCAGAGCGTGCCGACGAGCGCGAGGCAGAACAACGCGATCGGCGCGACGCAGATCGGCCGCTTCAGCAGCGCCCAGAACGCCTTCAGGTCGACGGTGGGCGCGATCGCGATCAGCAGCACCACGCCGAAGATGCCGACCAGCGAGGTCGACCACGGCAGCGACAGCGCAATCAGCACCGCGACCACATCGGTCCCGGTGCGCCAGCGCGCCGGATCGCGCCACCAGACCGGGCACGCTGGAGCGGACGCCGAGGATGCCATGCTCGCGCTCACGCCTTGCCCTCGCGCGCCCGGGTAACCAGCGACGTCGTGCTGTGGCCGGGCAGGATGTCGACCAGCACGACCTCGCCGCCGGCGGCTTCGACGATCTCATGGCCGACCACCTGCGCACGGGTATAGTCACCGCCCTTCACCAGCACGCTCGGCCGCACCTTGGTGATCAGATCGATCGGGGTGTCCTCCTCGAAGATTGCCACGAGGTCGACGGCTTCGAGGGCCGCCAGCACCTCGGCACGGGCGCGTTCGTTCTGCACCGGACGACCCTCGCCCTTCAGCCGCTTCACCGAGGCGTCGCTGTTCAACCCGACGATCAGCCGGTCGCAGGCGCCGCGCGCGGCCGTCAGGACCTTGACGTGGCCGGGATGCAGGATGTCGAAGCAGCCATTGGTGAAGCCGATGCGCAGATCCTGCCGGCGCCATTCATCGAGATAGGCATCGATATCGCCGCCGGCCGGGACGATCTTTTCCTCGGCCGCGAGCGAAGCATGCGGCAGGATCCTGCGCCGCAATTCGTCGGATTTGACGATCGCAGTCCCGGTCTTGCCGACCGCAACCGCCGCCGCCGCGCTCGCGATCCGCAGCGCGCCTTCCCAGTCGGCGCCACCCGACAGCGCCAGCGCCAGCGCGGCCGCAACCGTATCGCCGGCACCGGAGACGTCGCGCACCTTGACCGGCAGCGCCGGCACGTGGATCGAATCGCCGCCGCGCGTCACCAGCGTCATGCCGCGCTCGCCCTGCGTCACCAGCATCGCCTCGCAATCCGCGAGATACATCGCATCGGGCGCGGCCTGCGCGATGCTGTCCAGGCTGTCGGCGCGGCTGCGGGTCGCCTCGGCGAACTCCTTGCGATTCGGCGTCAGCACGCTCGCACCGCGATAGATTGCGAGGTTGGCACTCTTAGGATCGACGATCACGCGCTTCCCCGCCTGCCGCGCGGCGTCGATCACGTTGCGGATCACCCGCGCGGTGAGCACGCCCTTGGCGTAGTCGGACAACAGCACGATGTCGGCACGCGCCAGACACGGCAGGATGGTGTCGATCAGCTGTTGTTCGATGGCCGGCCCCGCCGGCGCGGCGAGTTCCCAATCGGAGCGCAGCATGTGGGTGGAAAATTGTTCGGACACGAACCGCACCTTGCGCGTGGTCGGGCGCGCGGCGTCACGCACCAGCAGGGCCTCGATACCGGGCTCCTTCGCGAGTGCCTCCGACAACACCGTGCCGGCGGCATCCTCGCCGATCAGGCCGACGAAGATGCAGCGGCCGCCGAGCGAGGCGATGTTGCGCGCGACGTTGCCGGCGCCGCCGATATTGGTCTCGCTGCGCCTGACCGCGATCACCGGCGCGGGCGCCTCCGGCGAGATCCGCGACACCTCGCCATAGACGAACTCGTCGAGCATCAGGTCGCCGACGCAGAGCACGGTCTGCCCGGACATCGCACGCGAGATCGCTTCAAAATCGAACATCAATCACCGTACTCAGCTTCAACGATAGCGATCCGTGCGATCGAGAAAGCCCTTCACATAGGCCCCGACTGCGTCTTCCAGGCGGGTGAAGCCGCCATTGTATCCGGCGCGGCCGAGACGATCGACGACGCTCTGGGTGAAATACTGGTAGCTGCCGCGAATCTGCTCGGGCATGTCGACATATTCGATGTTCGGCTTGCGGCCGAGCGCGCCATAGGCCGAGACGATGAGGTCCCTGAAGCTGCGTGCCTTGCCGGTGCCGACATTGAACAGCCCGGAGACCTGCGGGGTTGCGATCAGCCAGATGATCACCCGCACGACATCGTCGACATAGATGAAGTCGCGGCGCTGGTCGCCATCGGCGATGCCCTCGCGATGCGACTTGAACAGCTGCACCACACGGCCCGATTTGATGTCGTCGAAGCGGCGCGCCAGCACGCTCATCATCGGGCCCTTGTGATACTCGTTCGGGCCGAACACGTTGAAGAATTTCAGTCCCGCCCATTGCGGAGGCAGCCGCTCGCCCTTCGCCGCGCGCTCGGCGACGGCGAGGTCGAACAGGTTCTTGCTCCAGCCGTACAGGTTCATCGGCCGCAGCCGCTTCAGCGCCTCGACCGAGCCATCGTCGGCAAAACCCTGCTCGCCGTCGCCATAGGTCGCGGCCGAAGAGGCATAGATGAACGGAGTCCCGTTCGCGGTGCACCAGTCGAGCAGCCGCATCGAGAGCCGGAAATTGGTCTCGATCACCAGATCGCCGTCGGTTGCCGTGGTCTCCGAGATGGCGCCGAGATGGATGACGGCGTCGAGCCGCCGCCCCTTCATCCAGTCGCCGAGTTCGGCCGGTGGAACCAGATCGGCAAGCTGACGCTTGGCCAGGTTCCGCCACTTGCCGTCATGACCAAGCACGTCGCAGACCGCAACGTCGCTGCGGCCGGCGTCGTTCAACGCGGCCACGACGTTCGATCCGATAAAACCGGCACCCCCGGTTACCAGAAACATTATGAAATCCCGCCAGATTCCTTTGCAGCCGCCAGCTTTGCCCCACTCCCGCGCCACAGGCAACGACGGCTTTACCTCACATCGCGAACCGGTTACCGACTTGGCCGGGTCGGACCCGGTCCTGGCTATTTAGAAATGAATATTGATTCAATATCAGATATCGAAACCGAGGATGCGCAGGATAGCAGACCAATCCTGATCGTGCCCTATGTCTGGATCGGCGATTTCGTGCGCGGTCAGACGGTGGTCCGGGTGCTGCGGAAGCGGTGGCCGAACCGGCCGGTCGACCTTCTGACCTCCAGCCTTTGCGCCCCTTTGGTCGATTATATGCCGGGGGTCCGGTCCGCGGTCGTATTCGACCTGCCGCGCAGCCGGCTGGCCTTGCGCCGGCAGCAGGCGCTGGCGGCCGAGCTTCGCACCCGGAACTACGCCACCGCGCTGGTGCTGCCGCGGACCTGGAAGTCCGCCCTTGCACCGGCGCTGGCGGGGATCCCGGAGCGGGTCGGTTTCTTCGGCGAGGTCCGGTTCGGCCTGATCAACGCGATGCGACGGGGCGAAAAGAAGCTCCCGCGCTTCATCGACAAGAACGCCGTCCTGGCCCTGCCGGACGGCGCCGCCCGTCCCCCCGAATGGCCGGTGCCTCAGCTTCGGGTCCCCGCCGACGAGATCGCGCGGTGGCGGCAGGCCAACGGCCTCGGCACCAGTCCCGCCATCGCGCTGGGCCCCGGCTCGGTCGGCGCCTCCAAGCGCTGGACCTATTATCCGGAAGCCGCGCGGCTATTTGCCGAGCGCGGCTTCGATGTCTGGGTGGTCGGCGGCCCCGGCGAGAAGGCGCTGGCGCAGCAGATCACCGCAATCGGCGGCCCGCGGGTGCGCGACCTCACCGGCACCGATTTGCGCAACGGAGCGCTGGCGATGGCCGCGGCCAGCGTCGCGATCGCCAACGATTCCGGGCTGATGCACATCGCGGCCGCGATCGGCACGCCGACCATGGGCATCTTCGGCCCGACCGACCCTTATCTCTGGGCCCCCCTCAATCCGCTCGCCGCGACGGTGCGGCAAACGAAGAGCACGCTGTCGTGCCAGCCGTGCCAGCGCACGGTCTGCACCATGAACGACCACCGCTGCATGCGCGACATCGCAGCTGAGGAGGTCGTGGAGATTGCGCAGCGCGTGCTGGCTCAGATCAATGCGCGATAGACCCTGGCGATCGCGCCGGCTTCCGCATCGAGGCTGAACTTATCCACAACTCGTTGGCGCGCACGGGCCCCCATCGCCACCGCCGACGCCGGATCGCGCATCAAGGGCTCGAGCGCGGCCGTCAGCGCATCGGCATCGCCGGGCGGCGTCAGCACGCCGGTGACGCCGTCCTCGACGACGAATTCAGCGGCACCGGCGCGCGCCGCCACCAGCGCCGCGCCGGCCGACATCGCCTCGATCAAGGTCAGGCCAAAGCCTTCATTGCGCGAGGTGAAGGCGTAGATCGTCAGCCGTTGATACC
>CALRXG020000422.1:0-6866 GCA_943372075.1 Bordetella parapertussis
TGGCCTTGATGTCGGCGCGCGTCCCCGACGAGCCGATGAAGATGCCGCATTCACCCTTCTGGAAGCGCGGCTCGGCCGCCTGCCCGCGACCGCTGTAATCGAAGGTCTTGTCGGCCTGCCATTGCGCGAGCTGCGCGATGTGACGCACCACCAGCGGATTGTTGAAGATCAGCTGCGCGTCGAGCCCGGCAAAGCCATTGGCCTTGGTCGCGAGCGGCAGATTGTGAAACGCGGAAAAATTCTCGACATTGATCCAGGACGGCCATGACGTGGTGACGCCGCACATCGCGCCCGCCGCGCGCAGCCGCTTGGCGACGATGCCGAGTTCTGGCCAGGTCTTCGGCGGCTGGCTCGGATCGAGCCCGGCCGACCGGAACATATCCTTGTTGTAGTAGAGGATCGGGGTCGAGGCATTGAACGGGAACGACAGCATGTTGCCGTCGACATCGGCGTAGTAACCGGCCACCGCGGGCAGATAGGCCGACGGCGTGAACGCCTCGGACTGATCGCGCATCAGCTCGTACACCGGGTAGATCGCGCCGCGGGCCGCCATCATGGTTGCGGTGGCGATCTCGTTGACCTGAACGATCGCCGGCTGGCTGCGCGAACGGAAGGCGAAGATCGCCGCGGTGACGGTCTCGGTGTAATTGCCCTTGTAGGCCGGCACGATCCGGTAATCGGATTGCGAGGCGTTGAAGTCGGCGGCGAGCTTCTCGAGCTGCTTGCCGAGCTCGCCCGACATCGCGTGCCACCACATGATCTCGGTCGCGGCTTGCGCAGGCGACACAAGCAGAACGACCGCGACGACGAGTTGCAGGACTTTCAAACCGAACTTCACGACCAGCCGTTCCCGATGCCAACACGCCGTCTTAAAGCGCCACAACCGCAGATTCAATCGACACCGCAGGTTGCACGACGGATTTAACGATTGGCCGATGGGCGAACCTTCACGGTTCTGCTAGAAACCGTTGAACCTTTTTCTCCCGCCCTGGACACAAACCACAAGGGGAATTGTAGCCTGTGTACCGCCGCGCCGGACTCTCGCGGACCATGACGCTTGCCGTCGCGCTGTTGTGGGCAGCGGTTTCGGCGGGCGCGGCTGCGCGTGAATTCCGTACCGCCGATACCCAGAACGAGGACTATCCGACCGTCCAGGCGCTGGATTACATGGACCACCTGATCGCCGAGCGCACCGCCGGCCGGCACCGTATCGTGGTGTTCCACTCCCGCCAGCTCGGCGAGGAGAAGGAGACGCTGGAGCAGACCCGTGCCGGTGCGATCGATCTGAACCGGACCAATGTCGCGCTGATCGGGACCAAGGTGCCCGCCGTGAACGTGCTGGCGATGCCGTTCCTGTTTCGATCGCGCGAACATCTGCAACATGTGCTGGATGGGCCGATCGGCAGCGAGATCCTGGCCAGTTTCGAGGCCCACGGCTTCGTCGGACTGACCTTCTACGATTCCGGCGCCCGCTCGATCTACAACAACGTCCGTCCGGTGCGTTCGCTCGATGACCTCAAGGGATTGCGGTTGCGCGTGCAGCAATCGGAGCAGATGTCGGACATGATCCGCGCGCTCGGCGCCCGGCCGGTCGAAATGCCCTACGGCCAGGTGCTGACCGGGCTCACCAACAGGCTGATCGACGGCGCGGAGAACAACTGGCCGTCCTTCGTCACCACCGGCCACTACAAGCACGCCGGCTACTACACGCTGACCCGGCATACCGTCAGCCCCGACGTGCTGGTGATGTCGAGCAAGGCCTGGGCGAGCCTGTTGCCGGAGGAGCAGACCATCTTCCGCGAGGCCGCGCAGCGTTCCAGCCTCTATATGCGCGACAAATGGCGCGAGCTCGAGGAGCGCTCGCAGCGGCAGGCGGAGCTGGCGGGCGTCACGATCGTGAGCGACTTCGATCGCGGCCCGTTCGAGGCGGCGATGGCCGGCGTCTACGCCAAGGCCGAGCGCGACCCCGTGAAGGCCGCGCTGATCGAACGCATCCGCAGCATGGAGTGACCTGATCTTGGCCGCACCGCAACAGGACGGGACGATACGACGGCGGGCGGCCTTCGGGCCGCAGGGCCGTTTCCGTATCGTCCAGCTGCTGCGCGCGGTCCCGATCCGCTGGCGCATCCTCTCGATCGCGCTGCTCAACTCCGCGGTCGTGATCGTGCTGGCGGTGCTGATCTGGAACGGCTCGAAGGTGCTCGGCTCGGCCTGGGACGATGTCCGCCAGGTGCGGGAATCCGACAAGATCCTGGCGCGGCTCGAGAGCGAGACCAGCCGGCTGCAAAACCTGATCCATCGCTACATCAACCAGCCGAGCCCGGACCTGTTCGCGGAAATCCTGCTGCTGCGCGAGGCCGTGCTCGGCACGCTGACCAACCGGGCCTCGACCGACCCGATGCTGTCGGGCTCGGTCGAGGAGCTGGAGCGCGTCACCAGCCGCTTCCTCGACGGCTTCGGCGAATTGCGCACGCTGCAGACCAAGATCTCCAAGACCTATGACGAGCAGGTGCTGACGCCGACCAAGGACATGGCTGGGCTCTATTCGATCATCGAGGGCGCGACCGGGCATCGCGACGCCCTGATCTGGCCCGCGCTCGGCAAATCGCGCGAGGCGTTCACCTCGCTGCTGGTCGCCGCCAACGCCTATTATCTCTCGCTGGCCTCCTCGTCGGCCGAGGAAGCCCGCCGCAACATCGATACGATCGAGAAGACGATCCCGGTGATGACCGATCTGGCCGAGAACGATTTGCAGCGCATGGCGCTGGCGCGGCTCAAGGTCAAGACCGGCGAACTGCGCGATGGGCTCGGCAAACTGAGCGAGCAGCTCACCAGCCGCACCGATCTGTTGCGCAACTCGATCGACGCCAGCCAGGCGGACGCGATCGGCGCGATCGACGATCTCTCGGTGAAGATGCGCCAGCGCGAGCAAAAGGCGCAGGAGACCTTCGACAAGACGCTGTCGTCGATCTCGCGGCGGGTGCTGTCGATCGCGGTGATCTTCCTCGGCGTCATCATGTCCGCCGGCGTCATGATCGCGCTGTCGATCCGGCTGCCGCTGGCGCAGATCCTGGCCGCGATGCGCGCGATCACCTCGGGAGACCTCGACCGGCCGGTGCAGGGCACCTCCGCCAAGGACGAGGTCGGCGCGATGGCGCGCGCGGTCGAGGTGTTCCGCGAGAATGCGATCGCCAAGCGCAAGACCGAGGACGAGCTGCGTGCGGCCAAGGAGAAGGCCGAGAGCGCGCTGCTCGAGCTCAACACCGCGCAGCAGAACCTGATCGATGCCGAGCGCCTCGCCGCACTCGGCGGCCTCGTCGCCGGCGTCGCCCACGAGGTCAACAATCCGATCGGCATCAGCCTGACCGTCGCATCGAGCTTCGCGCGTCGCGCCGAGATGTTCGAGAACGATCTGAAGACCGAGCCGCTGCGCCGTTCCAAGCTCGATGAATTCGTGCGCAACTCGCGCGACGCCTCGCAGCAGCTGGTCGCCAATCTGCAGCGCGCCGGCGAGCTGATCCAGTCGTTCAAGCAGGTCGCGGTCGATCGCTCGCATGCCGAGCGCCGCCAGTTCGGCTTGAGCGAATCCACCGACCAGATCGTGGCGAGCCTGCGCCCCGTCTTGAAGCGGGCCGCCATCGCGCTGGCCGTCGATGTCCCCGAGGGATTGCTGATCGACGGCTATCCCGGCGCGTATGGTCAGATCTTAACCAATCTTTTCCTCAACGCCGTCAATCATGCCTTCGCCGACGGCCGCTCCGGCACCATCACGATCTCGGCGCGCGGGCGCGGCGCCGACGATGTCGAGATCATCTTCGCCGACAACGGGGCCGGCATGACCCCGGACGTGCAGCGGCAGGCGTTCGATCCGTTCTTCACGACGCGCCGCAACGAAGGTGGTACGGGCCTCGGCCTCCACATCGTCTATAACCTGGTCACCCAGCAGCTCGGCGGACGCATGATGCTGGAGTCAAGGGTAGGACAAGGCACCACTTTTCGCATTATCATGCCCAGGATCGCCAAGGGGGCTGCCAAGGGCGAGCCCACGATCGCTGACGCAGCAGCCGACGGAACCAGTCAATGGCCGAACAGGACGATGTCCTCCAACTGATCGACGATACCGAGGCCCCCCCGGAGGATTCGCCGGTACGGAAATGGAAGATCGCCGTGATCGACGACGATCACGCGGTCCATGAAGGCACCCGTTTCGCGCTCAGCGACTACAATCTGAACGGTGCGACGCTCGAAATCCTCTCGGCCTACTCTGCGGCCGAAGGCCGCACGCTGATGCGGGACAATCCCGACATCGCGGCGGTGCTGCTCGACGTCATCATGGAGACCGACGTCGCCGGCCTCGAGCTCGTCGAATACATCCGCAACGAGGTCAGGAACGAGACCGTTCGCATCATCCTGCGCACCGGTCAGCCCGGCCAGGCGCCGGAGCGGCGCGTCATCGTGCAGTACGACATCAACGACTACAAGGCGAAGACCGAGCTCACCGCCGACAAGCTGTTCACCTCGCTGACCGCGGCGCTGCGCAGCTATCAGCAGCTCGAGCGCATGGTGCAGACCAGGCGCGGCCTCGAGATCATCATCGACGCCGCCTCGACGCTGTACGACTTCAAATCGATGCAGCGGCTCGCCGAGGGCGTGCTGACCCAGCTCGCCTCGCTGCTCAATGTCGATTGCGCCGGCATCCTGGTGCTGCGCGACGACGGCAACGCGGCCGCCTGCGACTTCTCGGTGCTGGCCTGCTCCGGCTGCTACAGCCGCTTCATCGGCACCACCTCGTCGCGGGCACTCGATGCCGATCTCCGCCACATGGTCGAGGAAGCCTTCCAGCGCCGCAAGAACGAGTTCGCCGACCATCGCAGCGTGCTCTATTCTCGCACCGGCAGCGGCCGCGAGGTGGTGGTGCTGCTGCAGGCCGAGCGCCAGCTCTCCGACACCGACCGCGCGCTGGTCGAGATCTTCTCCAGCCGGCTGTCGATCGCGTTCGACAACGTAATCCTGTACCAGCAGCTGCACGAGGCCAACACCCAGCTCGAGGACCGCGTCGCGCAGCGCACCCGCGCGCTGATGCAGGCCAACCGGCGGCTGTCGGCGCAATGGCTGCGGCTGCAGCGCGCCAACGGCTTCAAGAACGAGATCCTCGGCACCGTCGCCCACGACCTGAAGAATCCGCTCGGCGTGATCCTCGGCCGCACCGAGATGCTGACCGAACTGATCGGCGCCAGCTCGCCGAAGGAGAACGTCACCGCCCAGGTCGACCACATCCGCGACGCCACCAAGCGGCTGACCTCGATGGTCGATCACCTGATCTCGGATGCGATGGCGGATGCGTTCGACATCACCATCCGCCGCGAGCCGGTCGATGTCGCAGCCCTGGTCAACGAGGTCACCGAGGCCAATCTGCCCTCGGCCGTCAACAAGCAGCAGAGCATCTCGGTCTCCGGGCCGCAGCATTTCGTCACGATGTGCGACGCCGACCGTATCCGCGAGGCGATCGACAACCTGGTCAGCAACGCCATCAAATATTCGCCGATCGGCGGCAAGATCACGGTCGCGGTCAGCCACGAGGGCGAGGACACCGTGATCCGGATCGTCGACCAGGGCCCCGGCCTCAGCCCCGAGGACCTCAGCCGGCTGTTCGGCCGGTTCCAGCGGCTGTCGGCCAAGCCGACCGCGGGCGAGAGCTCGACCGGCCTCGGCCTTTCGATCGTCAAGCGCATCATCGACATGCATGGCGGCCATGTGACGGCCCAGAGCCCCGGCCCCGGACAGGGCTCGACCTTTACGGTTACACTGCCGGCGACAGAGACATCATGAGCCAGACACCGCATATCTTCATCGTCGATGACGAGGCGCCGGCCCGCGAGATGGTCGGCGACTATCTCAAGATGCATGGCTTCGGCGTGACGCTGTGCGACGGCGGCAAGAGCCTGCGCAAGGAGATCGAGAGCAGCACGCCCGATCTCGTGGTGCTGGACCTCAACATGCCCGAGGAAGACGGGCTCTCGATCATTCGCGACCTCAAGAGCAAGATCAACGTCCCCGTCATCATGCTGACAGCTACTGCCAGCCCGATCGACCGCGTCGTCGGCCTGGAGCTCGGCGCCGACGACTATGTGGCCAAGCCCTGCGAGTTGCGCGAATTGATGGCGCGGATCCGCTCGGTGCTGCGGCGGAGCGGGCCGGCCAAGACCGCCGCGCCGGAACCGGCCGTCGCCAAGGCGGAAAAGGAGCAATTGGTGCGGTTCGGCACCAAATGGCTCGATCTGGAAGCCCAGGCGCTGCGCGACGACGAAGGCAACGAGCATCCGCTGACCGCCTCCGAATTCGGCCTGCTGAAGGTGTTCGCGGCCAACCCGAAGCGCGTGCTGTCGCGCGAGCGGCTGCTGGAACTCGCCAATGCGCGCGACGCCGAAGCCTTCGACCGCGCGGTCGACCTCCGCATCATGCGCATCCGCCGCAAGATCGAGTTCGATCCGACCAAGCCGTCGGTGATCCGCACCATCCGCGGCGGCGGCTACCTGTTTTCGCCGACCGGCGACAAGGCTTAGCGTCGTCGACCTCGATGTCGTCCTGAGTTGATCGTCGTCCCGGCCTTCGCCCGGACGACAATTGCTTGTGTGGCAAGAGCGGATTCTACGACGCAAAGGCTGTCATTCTCCGCAAAAATCCCTAAGTTTCGGCCATGCCGAAAACAGCCTCCAAAGACCCCGCCAAGCCAGCTGAAAAGCCCGCTCCGAAGACCGCCGCCGCCAAGCCGGTTGCGAGCAAGCCCGCGGCCAAGGGCGACCATATCTTTCTGGTCGACGGCTCGGGCTACATCTTCCGCGCCTATCACGCGCTGCCGCCGCTGA
>CALRXG020000423.1:0-6840 GCA_943372075.1 Bordetella parapertussis
CGTTACGGGCTTAAAGACTGCAGGCCGGGGATAACGCGAATGATCGCGAATCCGGTTCGACTGACTTCGGGACTGATGATTCTCGCGCTGCTCGCGGCCTGCAGTGACCAAGGCGGCGATCCATCAAAACAATATGGACCGAATCCCGACCTTCCTGAAGCTCACCAATATCTGGTGCCGCCCATGAGCGTACCGCAGGCGGTTGGCTGGCAGACCGGGGAAACGCCCACCGTTCCCGCGGGCATGCGCATCCAAGCGATGGCGACCGGGCTGATGCACCCACGCATCGTTTACCCGTTGCCCAACGGCGATATCCTCGTCGTTGAAGCCAATGGTCCCGGCACCAAGCCATTCCGGCCCAAGGATTACATCTCTGGCAAAGTGAAGGCACGGGCCGGTGCGTCCGACAAGGGCGGCAATCGCATCACTTTGTTGCGCGACGCCGACGGTGATGGCGTTGCGGAGATGAAGACTGTTCTGCTCGACCATCTTCACTCGCCATACGGCGTCGCATGGGTAGCGGATACTTTGTACGTCGCCAATACCGACGCGATCATCGCCTTTCCCTTCTCGCCGGGGCAGACGGAGATTACGGCGCCCGGAACGAAGCTTGCCGATTTGCCCGCCGGGCCAATCAATCACCACTGGACCAAGTCGATGGTGGCCAGCCGGGATGGGTCGAAGCTCTATGTGGGGGTCGGCTCCAACAGCAACATCACCGAGAATGGGGTAGACATCGAAGAAGGGCGTGCAGCGATCTACGAAGTAGATCGGCTCACGGGTGCCAAGCGCCTTTTTGCCACTGGAACGCGAAATCCGACGAACCTTGCCATTCAGCCTGGAACGGGACAATTGTTCGCTGTGGTCAACGAGCGGGACGAGATCGGACCTGATCTGGTTCCGGATTATCTTACATCCATCAAGGACGGCGGGTTCTACGGCTGGCCGTATAGCTATTGGGGACAGCACGTGGACGTACGTGTCCATCCCCAGGACCCTGCGATGGTGGCGAAGGCGATCAAGCCGGATTATGGCCTTAGCTCCCATGTTGCGGCACTCGGCCTTGCATTTAGTCAAGGGGAAACGCTGTCACCGGAATTCGCCAACGGGGTGTTCGTGGGTGAACACGGCAGTTGGGACCGGGATCCGCTGAACGGCTATCAGGTGATCTTCGTTCCCTTCGCGAACGAACGGCCGAGCGGGATGCCGACCCCGGTGCTGACGGACTTCCTTGCGCCCGATAAAAGAACGGTTCACGGGCGGCCGGTCGGCGTGGCCCTTGACCCGACCGGTGCACTCATCGTCGCAGACGATGTCGGAAACACGGTCTGGAGAGTGAGCGGCCCTGTCCACGGTAAATGACCGCGCGAAGCCGTTTTCATCCTGTTGTACCGCCCTACCCGGGTTCGGGTGAAGCCGGCGGGTCGCTGGACCGGGAGCAGTCGCAGAAAGGAATTTCGAGTGAGCTCGAAAAATGTGATTCTTGTCGCCGGTGTACACGGCGTGTCCGGCAGAGCGGCGGCTACCACGTGGGCCAGCACACGGGACACCAAGGTTTACGGCCTGTCCCGCCGCAAGGCCGACCTTCCCGAAAGTGTCGAGGGCATTACGGTCGACCTGCTCGATCGGCACGATGTCGAGCGCAAGCTCGGTGGGCTCGACGGCGTGACGCACCTCGTCTTCGCGGCTTACATCGAGAAAGCGAGTGCGTCTGAGCGGTCCAGAGTGAACGTGGCGATCTTGAAGCACCTCGTCGAGGTGGTCGAGGCGGCCTCGCCGGCCCTGAAGCACGTGACCTTCTATCAGGGCGGCAAAGCGTATGGCTCGGACCTCGGTCCGTTCAAGACGCCGGCGCGCGAGGACGATCCGCGCCTGATGTCCCCGAACTTCTACTATGACCAGGAGGATTTCCTCCGCCGCCAGCAGGTCGGAAAGTCGTGGCATTGGACGGCTCTGCGCCCCGAGGCAATCATCGGTTACGCCACCGGCAACCCGATGAACCTGGGCGTGGCGATAGCCGTCTACGCGACAATTTCCAAGGAGCTTGGGATTCCACTGCGCTTCCCCGGCTCGCCCGGGGCCTATGGCGCTCTCTATCAGGTCAGTTCCGCGGACCTTCTGGCAGCGGCGACTGTTTGGGCCGGTGTCACTCCGGCTGCGCGCGACGAAATCTTCAATATCACGAACGGCGACCAATTCCGCTGGCAGTACATGTGGCCGCGCATCGCCCGCATGTTCGAAATGGAGATCGCCGAGCCAGTCCCGATCCCACTCACGTCCTACATGACCGACAAGGCCGACCGGTGGCGTGAGATCGCCACGAAATATGGTCTGCTCGACACGCCCTACGAGAAGCTCGTATCGTGGAACTTCGCCGACTTCATCTTCAATAGCGGCTTCGACAATGTGTCGAGCACGATCAAGGCGCGGAAGGCAGGCTTCGCCGAGTGCATCGACAGCGAGGAGATGTTCCGCGCCATCTTCGTTTCCCTGCGCGACAGGAAGGTCATCCCCTGACATCAGTCGAGCCGACCTCGCACTGACCTGGCGACAGCGTATGTGGGCGGTCTCTTCGAGGGGGCCGCCGTGGCGCAACCGCGAGGCGAGGCGAATGAGCTCGTGCAGGATGAGCGGTCGCGCACGGGCGCAACCCGGCGATCGAGCAGCTCGGTGATCTGGCCGGCCAGGCGCTCACCCTGAGCGGGCTGGGCCTCAGCCAACCGCGCCGCCAGGCTGGCCAGGACGGCGCCGCCAAGGACGATCTTTGTCGCGGTTTCGCGCTTTTGCTCGGTGACGCTCCACGCGCGACCTGAGCCTTGAGCACCTCGTAGCGGCGGACGGAATCGGTGGCGAACATCTCGTCGCGATCGCTGATCCATCCGATGGCGTAGCCCGAGACTGCCGTCTCGGGCCCTCGGGCCTCATGGCGTCGGCGTATTCTTAGCCTCTCTCAGCATGGACTTACCGACCCCGGCCATCTAACATCGCCCCGTGTCGGCGCGCATATGTTGCGAGGTATCCCATGCTGGGCGACCCCTACAAGAATGCGGCGTGGCTTAATGGCGGCGGAGAAATGGGCGCGCGCGTGCGCGCTTTCGACTGGTCAAAGGTCGGGATCGGAAGCCCGCATGAATGGCCGCGGAGCCTTCAGACAGCCGTGAGCATCTGCCTCGGTTCTCGTTATCCCATCGTCCTTTGGTGGGGAAGGCATGAATACACGCAATTTTACAACGATGCCTACATCTCCTTTCTAGGCACTACAAAGCATCCAAAATATCTCGGAAAATCAGGTCGCGAATGCTGGCGCGAAATCTGGCCGGTCGTGGGACCGATGGTGGACAGTGTATTCGAAAGCGCAGAACCGACCTGGTCGGAAGACTTGCTATTGATTCTGGACCGGAAGCTGCCGCGCGAGGAGGGCTACTTCACGTTCTCCTATGGTCCTATCCGCGACGAGGGCGGATCGGTGGGCGGCATATTCTGTACTTGTTACGAAACGACTGGCCGCGTTGTGGGCGAACGGCGTCTCAAGACCCTCCGTGACCTGGGGCGGACAGAGGTGAAGACGTCAGTCGAAGCAGCCTGTGAAGCCGCCGCCGGGACATTGGCAGAGAACCAGGCCGATATTCCATTCTCACTTATCTATCTTGTCGAGGGCTCATCCGTCCGCCTGACAACCGCGAGAGGATTGCGGATGGATCATGCGGCTGGACCCGTGCGCATCGCTCTGAATAGCTTCTCCGACACAGAATGGTCGTGGCCTTTTCGAAGTGCATTTGAGAAAGGCAGTGCAGAGTTAGTCACAAACGCAACGGAGATATTTGGAGACCCCGACGGTGCCTGGCTCGATCCCTCGCGAGAAGCTCTGGTCATCCCCATTCCTGCTGCCGGGCAGACCGCCTGCGCTGGCTTTTTCATATCCGGCCTTAGCCCTTGCCGTCCCCTGGACGCGGACTACCGCACCTTTCTGGAACTGGTCGCGGGGCATATCGGCACATCCATCGCGAATGTCCGAGCTTACGACGCGGAGCGCAAGCGCGCTGAAGCACTGGCGGAGATCGATCAGGCCAAAACTCAATTCTTCTCGAATGTCAGCCACGAGTTCCGCACGCCGCTGACACTCATGCTGGGTCCTCTGGAGGATGTTCTCGGCTCCTCAGATTTGCCCGCCGATACCCGCCAGCAACTCGACACCGTTCGGCGCAATGCGCTGCGCGTGCTAAAGCTTGTCAACTCGCTGCTCGACTTCTCGCGCATCGAGGCTGGGAGAATCCACGCAGTCTACGAGCCTACAGACCTGGCGACGTTCACGAAGGAGCTCACCAGTGTCTTCCGTTCGGCTGTCGAGAAGGCGGGACTGCGGCTGATCGTGGACTGCCCTGCCCTTCCCAGGCTGGCACTCATTGATCGGGGGATGTGGGAAAAGGTCGTTCTCAATCTGCTCTCGAACGCCTTCAAGTTCACATTTGCAGGTGAGATTGCTGTCAGGCTGCGCAATACAGAGACACACGATATTGAGCTCACAGTGGTCGACACCGGTATCGGCATTGCGACGAATGATCTGCCGAGATTATTCGAGCGCTTCCATCGCGTCGCCGGTGCACGAGGCCGCACGCATGAGGGCTCAGGGATTGGCCTCGCTCTCGTGCAGGACCTGGTGCGCCTGCACGGCGGCTCGGTATCAGTGGAAAGTGTGTATGGCCAAGGCAGTACCTTCAAGGTCGTGATACCGTTTCGCGCCAGCCATTTGCCTGCCGATCCCGTCGACGCTGAGCGTATCCAGGCCTCGACGACCGGCCCGCAGGCTTTCGTGGAGGAGGCGCTGCGCTGGTTGCCAGATGAGGATGTATCCCCTGAACTGCTGGCGATCCGCGATATCGCTGTTCCGGAATCCACAGTCGGTCAGGACAACCACCGCCCGCGCATTGTACTTGCGGACGACAACGCTGACATGCGCGACTACGTGCGTCGCCTGCTCGCTTCACACTACCAGGTCGAGGCCGTCCCCGATGGCGAGGCGGCGCTCGTGGCGATCGCTCGGCAATATCCTGATCTGGTTTTGGCGGATGTGATGATGCCGCGCCTCGACGGCCTGGAACTGTTGGCGCGACTGCGCGCCGATCCGCACACCCGTACCTTGCCAATCATTCTGGTGTCGGCACGGTCCGGGGAGGACGCGAAAGAGGAAGGGCTGGTCGCTGGCGCGGATGACTACATCGTCAAGCCATTCAGCGCGCGTGAACTGCTGGCCCAGGTTGCCGCCAGTATCAAACTGGCCAAGTTGCGGCGCGAGAGCGAGGCGCGTCTACAGGCCGCGATTGAGCTTGCCAAGCTCGGTAGTTATGCGTGGAATCCACAAACTAACGAATTGCAATGGGACGATACGACAAGGGCCATGTGGGGTCTGCCACCCAGCACGCCGGTTGATTACGCCGTGTGGCGGGCAGGCATCCACCCAGACGATCTCGCATACGTGGAGGCGGCCGTTGAGCGCTGTATCGACCCATGCAAAGACGGTGTGTACGATGTCGAGTACAGGGTCATCGGATGTAGCGACGGTGTGGAACGCTGGATCGCGACGCGCGGACAAACGCATTTCGAAAATGACACGCCGGTGCGTTTTTACGGTGTCGCGCTGGATATCACCGAGCGTAAGCTTATTGAACAGACGCTGGCCAGCCGCGTCGAGGCGCGAACGCGCGAACTGGCAGAGACGAACGCGCAACTCCGCTTGCAGATCGAGCAGCGGGAGACGGCTGAAGCCGAGGTCCGGCAACTGCACCGACTCGAAGGCATTGGCCAGATCACGTCCGGCATTGCCCACGATTTCAACAATCTATTGAGTGTCGTGCTGACCAATGCAGGTTTGCTGTCGCGCAGGATGTGTGACCCTGACGATCAGGAGAGCATCCAACTCATCCGCGGCGCCGCTGAACGAGGGGCGAAACTGATTGCTCAATTGCTCGCTTTCTCACGTAAGCAGCGGCTTACGCCTCAGGCCGTCAACCTCAACAGCACGATTGCGGGGATGAGCGATCTGCTGGGCGCCTTTCTGGGCGGGACGATACGGCGGAAAATGTCTTTGGCGCTCGACCTTTGGCCTGCTTCCGTCGATTCGATGCAGATTGAATCGGTTATCCTGAACCTGGCCATCAATGCCAGGGACGCCATGGGAGCGGGCGGCTTGCTGACACTCGAAACCTTCAATGCCACGATCGACAATGCCTCGGCCGGACCGGGCGAACCAGTTCCAGGGCAATATGTTGGCCTGTGCGTCAAGGATACCGGGATCGGCATTCCGGACCATGTGGTGCCGCGGGTTTTCGAGCCTTTCTTCACCACCAAAAAGCCGGGCGAGGGATCCGGGCTGGGATTGGCGCAAGTTCTCGGCTTTGCGAAGCAATCTGGTGGCGGCGTGAGGCTTGAAACCCATGTCGGAATCGGCACGTCCATAACCCTGTTTCTCCCCCGAGTGGCAGAAGCGTCAGGTCATGAACAGCAGCAGCGAGCCACGCAGCTGACTGCCACCAACGCGACGGCACGTATCCTCGTGGTCGATGACGACAAGTCAGTTCTACGGAGCACGCAGCTGTTACTCCAGAACCTCGGATACGCGACTGAGGCAGCGTCCAGCGGAGCGGAAGCAGTGCAGCTCATTGATTCATGCTCGCAGATTGATCTCGTCTTAGCCGATTTCGCAATGCCGGAGATTACGGGAGTTGAGCTTGCGGAAGCAATTCGCGCCAGGGATCTCAATTTGCCGGTTATCATTGTCACCGGCTATCCGGAGCGGAAAGGTCTGTCAGATTTTGACGAACGGAGAATACTGCAGAAACCATT
>CALRXG020000424.1:0-6833 GCA_943372075.1 Bordetella parapertussis
AAGGCCATCGATGACATCATGGCCGGGCAGATCGTCGACCCGCCTCCGGCGGGGCTCGCGATCGCGCCCGCGATGCAGCCCGCGATGGCATCCGGCTTCAACGAGGATCCGATCGATCCGATGAAGAAGATCACCGGGCCGACGCTGATCATCGCCGGCGGCCGCGACCACCAGCTGCCGCGGCTCGACTTCCTCGCGCTCACCACCGCCGACGTCGCAGCCAAATCGCTGTGGCTGCCGGACATGAACCATCTGCTCGTCGACGTCACCGACCCGGCCGACGACATGGCAAGCTACAATCAGCCGGAACGGCCGCTCGACCCGGATATGATCGATGCGGTCGCGGAGTTCGTCACGGCGCAGCGCCCTTGATCCGTAACCCGGATGCCGCGGAGCCCTACAGCGCCTCGCCCTTCAACAGACGCGGCACCTCGCCCGACAGTCCCGCCGCCTGGCGGATGAACATGCCTTTCAGCGGCGGCGCGCGATCGACCAGGCCGAGGCCGATATCGCGCACGGTGCGCAGCAATGTCGATTCGTTGGAGAACAGGAAGTTCAGCGCGTTGGTGGCAACGCCCATCGCCATCGTGTCGAAGCGGCGCCAGCGCTGGTAGCGCTCGAGCACGTCGGCCTGTCCGAGATCCATGCCGAGCCGCGCCGCATCGACCACGACCTCGGCCAATGCCGCGACATCCTTCAGGCCCATATTGAGCCCCTGCCCCGCGATCGGATGAATCACGTGGGCGGCATCGCCGATCAATGCCAACCGTTCGGCGATGAAGGAGCGCGCGACGAAATAGCCGAGCGGAAAGGCGCGCGGCTTGTCGAGCGGCTTGATCTCGCCGAGATGCAGGCCGAAGCGCTGCTCGAGCTCGGCGTGGAATTCCTCCTCGCTCAACGCCGTGATGCGGGCGGCGTCCTTGCGCGTCTCGGTCCACACCAGCGACGAACGGTTGCCGGTCAGCGGCAGGATCGCGAACGGACCCGCGGGCAGGAAATGCTCCTCGGCGCGGCCATGGTGTTCGCGCTCATGCCCTACCGTGACCACGATGCCGGATTGATCATAGTCCCAACCATGGGTCGCGATCCCGGCCCGCTCGCGCAGCTTCGAGCGCGCGCCGTCGGCAGCGACCAGCAGGCTCGCATCGATCTCGGCGCCGTCGGCCAAGGTGACGCTGACGCCGTCGGGCCGCGAGGCGAAGCTCGTCACCGCAGTCGCCCGCAGCTCGACGCCTTCGGCTTCGGCGCGCGCTGCCAGCGCATCGATCAGATGGCGGTTCTCGACCATATGGGCGAACGGCTCGCCGGGCTCGACATTGCCGGCGAAGGTCAGAAACACCGGGCGGGTCGCATCCTCCAGCTTGGAGTCGGTCACCACCATGTCGGTGATCGGCTGCGCGGTCGGCGCCACCTGCCCCCAGATGCCGAGGGTCTCGAACAGCCGCCGGCAGGCCGCCACGATCGCGGTCGCGCGTGGGTCGCGGCTCGGACGCTGGCTCAGCGCCGGATCGGCCACGATCACCGGAACGTCCGGCCCCAGCCCCTGGCGCAACGCCACGGCCAGCGCCAGACCGGCGAACGCCCCCCCGCAGATGACAATACTTCGCTGTGCCGGCATGCCTTTTCCCTACGCGCCTCACGCCATCAGACTGTGCTTGCTACCTGATATTAGCTGGGCGAAACAGGGGGCAGAAACAAGGTCATAATTCAACGGTCGTCATTCCGGGGCACGCGCAGCGTGAGCCCGGAATCCATCAAGCCGCACGTTTCGTGGATGAATGGATTCCGGGCTCTCGCTTCGCAAGCCCCCGGAATGACGAAAGAGAGCAGCCCCCATGTCCAAGAGCCTGATCGACCTGCTGTCCATCCTCGATCTCGAGCAGCTCGAGGTGAATTTGTTCCGCGGCAACAGCCCGAAGACGAGCTGGCAGCGCGTGTTCGGCGGCCAGGTGATCGGCCAGGCCATGGTCGCGGCCTGCCGCACCGTCGAGGGCCGCCTGCCGCATTCGATCCATTGCTATTTCATCCTGCCCGGCGACCCGCAGATCCCGATCATCTACGAGGTCGAGCGACTGCGTGACGGCAAGAGCTACACCACCCGCCGCGTCACCGCGATCCAGCACGGCAACGCGATCTTCTCCATCATGGTCTCGTTCCATTCCGACGAAGAGAGCAACTTCAATCACCAGGAGAAGATGCCCGACGTGCCGCCGCCGGAGAAGCTGACCGCGGAGGAAGTCTCGAAGCAGCCGATGTTCAAGGAGATGCCGGAGTTCATCCGCCGCTATTACGAGAGCGATCGGCCGATCGAGCTGCGCCCGGTCGAGCTCGGCCGCTATTTCGGCCAGAAGATCGACGACGGCCGCATCCATGTCTGGATCCGCACCGCGGCGAAGCTGCCCGACGATCCGGCGCTGCATCTGTGCGCGCTGGCCTATGCGTCGGACTTCTCGCTGCTCGATGCCGTGATGGCGCGCTACGGCCGCACGCTGTTCGATCGCCGCATGATGCCGGCGAGCCTCGATCACGCGATGTGGTTTCACCGCCCGTTCCGCGCCGACGAATGGCTGCTCTATTCGCAGGATTCGCCGAGCGCGCAGTCGGGCCGCGGCCTGACCCGCGGCCTGATCTTCAAGCCCGACGGCACGCTGGTGGCGTCCGTCGCGCAAGAAGGTTCGGTGCGCGAACGCAAATAGCTCTTAGCTACCTGCGTAGGCGCCGCGCTCGGTCAGCGCGAATTGCGAGATGAACCAGTTGGCGTACCAGCGCAGCATCCACGGGATCGGGATCAGGAAGGCGCAGGCGATCGAGGTCACGATGGTCCGCCACAGCACCTCGAGTCCGGATGCATTGAAGGAGACCTCGCGGCGGGTGCCTTCGATGTTGCTGCAAATCCAGCGCATCCAGGCGGTCAGCACCCAGGCCCAGCCGACGATGGTGATGGTCGCGATCACCATCAGGACGTACCAGCCGACATAGACCAGCGGGCTGCCCTTGAACGAGATCGGCAGCTGCTCGCCGTTGGAGCTGAGGCGGCCGATGATCCAGCGCACGATCATCCAGCTCAGGAAGCCCTGCAACAGCAGCGAGAGCAGCGTGACGATGTTGCTGTCGGCAACTCCGGCATAGGTCAGAAGACCGAGCACGATGAAGGCGTACCAGATGTCGAGCGGCTGGCCGGTGAAGCCGAGGTTCGGGCGGCCCGGCACGCGGATGTACGGGATGGCCCAACGATACAGGCTGGTCGCGGTCCACGGCGCCGGGATCACGAGGATCTGGCCGATGAACATCAAGAGGCTGCGTCCGAACAGGCCCCAGATCGGGAAATCGGCCGACAGCGCGCCTCCGCTATAGCTTCCGGAGGCCACCACCGGCGGCGGTCCGCCGGCCTGCGGGAACGCCGGCGGCGCGCCCGCGCTCGGAACCAGGCCTGGAATCTCCCCGGCCTTCTGCCAGCCGGCCATGCCCTCGGTCCACACCAGGGTGTCCGCCCCCACCATGCCGCGGGTGATCAGGTCGCGGAGCTGAGCTTCCGGCAGGGGGCCCTTCTGCTGGCCGTCGGATGCATAAAACCAGTTTCGGTTCGACATTTTCTTGTTTCCTCGGGGCGCGGGTGCCCGCGCTGTGGCGAGAATGAGCCAGCAGGACCGCTGGCCGGGGCGGGAAAGCCATATTCTGGCCGACGGTTGTCGTCCCGTACAGTGACGGAGTTCATGCGCTGCGCACGTTTTCCCCTTCAACCTGCAACTTTTTTATGCCATTTGCCCAGAAAGCTGCCAGATTTGGCGGACGCGAAAACGCTGGCTCCAGATCGCAAATTGCCGCTTCTGGAGGCAGCGGGTGCCGTTCCGGGGACGGGCGCACACGGAAAACCTCAAGGGAATGAAGGCCTGCACCATGAAACTCGTCGTCGCGATCATCAAACCGTTCAAGCTCGATGAGGTACGCCAGGCGCTGACCGCGATCGGCGTCCACGGCATGACGGTGACCGAGGTGAAGGGCTATGGCCGCCAGAAGGGCCACACCGAGATCTATCGCGGCGCCGAGTATGTCGTGAACTTCCTGCCCAAGCTCAGGATCGAGATCGCGGTCGATTCCAATCTCGCCGAGCAGGCGGTCAGCGTCATCACCCAGCACGCCCGCACCGGCCAGATCGGCGACGGCAAGATCTTCGTGACGCCGATCGACCACGCCCTGCGCATCCGCACCGGCGAGACCGACAACGACGCGCTCTGAACTTGATCAAGACGCCGCCGGCAACGACGCCGGTGCGCGACAAAAAATCCGCACCAAAAACTGCGACACGCCGGGGAATGATGATGGGGGCACGGGCTCTTCGTGCAGCGATATCAGCTGCGCCGATCACTGCTGCAATGCTGTTCGCGCAGGCTGTGCCGGCCTTCGCGCAAGACGCCGCAGCCAATTCGGCTGCCAATCCCGGCATCAACGCCGCCGACACCGCCTGGATGATCGTCGCCACCGCGCTGGTGCTGATGATGACGATCCCGGGGCTCGCGCTGTTCTACTCCGGCATGGTGCGCAAGAAGAACGTGCTGGCGACGATGGCGCAGAGCCTCACCGCGGTCGCGCTGATCTCCATCCTCTGGGTCACTTTCGGCTATTCCCTGACCTTCGTCGGCAACGGTCCATGGCTCGGCTCGCTCGACAGCTGGTTCCTGGCCGGCATCACCATGGACAGCGTCAATCCGGCGGCCAAGACCATCCCTGAAGCGCTGTTCATGCTGTACCAGATGACGTTCGCGATCATCACGGTGGCGCTGGTGGCAGGCTCGGTCGCCGACCGCATGCGGTTCTCGGCCTATGTGCTGTTCTCGATCGGCTGGTTCATCTTCGCCTATGTGCCGCTGGCGCATTGGGTGTGGGGCGGCGGCTTCCTTGCTTCCGCGGGCGTGCTGGATTTCGCCGGCGGCCTCGTCGTGCATCTGTCCGCCGGCATCAGCGGCCTGGTCGCTGCCAAGGTGATGGGCAACCGGCACGGCTATGGCCATGACAATCTGTCGCCGTTCGATCTGTCGCTCGCGGTGGTCGGCACCGGGCTGCTCTGGGTCGGCTGGTTCGGCTTCAACGGCGGCTCGGCGCTGGCGGCCAATTCGCGCGCCGTGTTTGCCATCACCGCGACGCATCTTGCAGCCTGCGCCGGCGCGCTGACCTGGGGCGCGATCGAATGGGCGACGCGCCGCAAGCCGTCGGTGCTAGGCATGATCTCGGGCGCGGTCGCCGGGCTCGGCACCATCACCCCGGCCTCGGGCTTCGTCGCGCCGTGGCACGGCGTCATCATCGGCATCATCGCCGGCCTGGTCTGCTTCTGGGCCTGTACCTGGCTGAAGCATCGCTTCCGCTATGACGACTCGCTCGACGTGTTCGGCGTGCACGGCATCGGCGGCCTGACCGGCACGCTGCTCGCGGGCATGTTCGCAGTCTCCGCGATCGGCGGCACGTCGGGCCTGCTCGAGGGCAATCCGAAGCAGCTGCTGATCCAGCTCTACGGCGTCGTCGTTACGGCGCTCTGGTGCGGCGTCGTCACCTTCGTGCTGCTCAAGCTGGTCTCGGCCTTCGTGCCGCTGCGGGTCTCGACCCAGCAGGAGCTCGAGGGTCTCGACATCTCGCAGCACGGCGAGGCGTTGCAGTAGCGATCGCCGCGACGGCGAATCCGCAAAACAACCCCATGCAAAGCACCCGAGCGGGGCGGCATTACGCGGCGCGGCCTGGAGATAGTTCGGGCTTGCGCGACACATAAGTTTGTGCTTATGTGTCGGCATGATCGAAGCCGACATCTTCAAGGCACTGGCCGACCCGACGCGCCGCAAGGTGTTCGAAAAGCTCGCGGGCGGCAGCCTCAACGCCAGCGCGCTGCGCGATGGCCTTGAGATCAGCCAGCCGGCGATGTCGCAGCATCTCGCGGTGCTGCGCTCGGCCGGCCTGGTGCGCGAGCAGCGGCAGGGCCGCTTCGTAAATTACGAGGTCGACCCGGACGGCATCGCCAGCATCGGGACCTGGCTCGCCCGCTACCGCGCCTATTGGCCGAAGCGCATCGAAGCGCTCTCCGACCTGCTGAAGGACATGGACCAATGAGCGACACAGTCGAGCCTGATGCGGAGACAGCCCTGGTGATCGAATACGAGCTCGACGCGCCGCCTGAAAAAGTATGGCGCGCGGTCACCATTCCGGCGCTGCGCGAACGCTGGCTGCCGGATGCCGATCTCGCCGGCGCCGAGCCGGAAGCAACGATAACAGGCGAAGAGGTGCGTTACCGGCTCCGCGATTCCGAACCGCCGTTTCGCGAAAGCCATGTCACCTTCCGGATCGAGCCGAACGAGGCCGGCGGCACAAGGTTTCGCATCATCCAGCAAGCCTGCGACATCAGGGAAAAACAGCCGCAGCCGGCCAACGGCAACCACCGCACCGTGATGCGCGCGGCCTGATCGCAAACTTCATCCGAGACGTCATCACCTGCCAAAATGGAGGTCGCCGATGCGCGACATGATGCAGCTCGTCCCCATGGTCATCGAACAATCGACCCGCGGCGAACGCTCGTTCGACATCTATTCGAGGCTGTTGCGCGAGCGCATCATCTTCCTGAACGGGGAGGTCAACGACGCCATGTCCGGGCTGGTGTGCGCGCAATTGCTGTTCCTGGAGGCGGACAACCCGAACAAGCCGATCAACCTCTACATCAACTCCTATGGCGGCGTGATCACCAGCGGACTTGCGATGTACGACACCATGCAGTTCATCAAGGCGCCGGTTCATACGCTGTGCATGGGCACCGCGCGGTCGATGGGCTCGTTCCTGCTGATGGCCGGCGAGCCCGG
>CALRXG020000425.1:0-6814 GCA_943372075.1 Bordetella parapertussis
GCCCGACGCTGCGGCCCGCCTTGCGCGCCGCGCGGCGCGGCGGCGCTGGCTCCAGAGCCGCGCGCGGTCGAGATAGAGATAGACCACCGGCGTGGTGTAGAGCGTCAGGATCTGGCTCAGGATCAATCCGCCGAAGATCGCGATGCCGAGCGGCTGACGCAGCTCGCTGCCTTCGCCGAGCCCGATCATCAGCGGCACCGCGCCGAACAGCGCGGCGAGCGTCGTCATCATGATCGGACGGAAGCGCATCAGGCAGGCCTCGTAGATCGCGTCGCGCGACGACAGCCCGCGCTGGCGTTCGGCGTCGAGCGCGAAGTCGATCATCATGATGGCGTTCTTCTTGACGATGCCGACCAGCAGGATCACCCCGATCATGCCGATGATGTCGAAATCGGTGTGCGACAGCATCAGGGCCGCCACCGCGCCGACGCCCGCCGAGGGCAGGGTGGAGAGGATGGTCAGCGGGTGGATGTAGCTCTCGTAGAGCATGCCGAGCGAGATGTAGATCGTCGCCAGCGCAGCGAGGATCAGGAACAGCTCGTTCGCCAGAGCCTGTTGGAAGATCTTGGCGGAGCCCGCGAACCCGCCGGAAATGCTCGCCGGCATGTTGATCGCATGCATCGCGTTCTCGATCGTGGTGGTCGCGGCGCTCAGCGAGACGCCGGGTGGCAGGTTGAACGAGATGGTGCTGGCGACCAGCAGGTCCTGGTGGTTGACCGCGAGCGGCGTCTCGCCATGCTCGAAGCGGGCGACGCTCGCCAGCGGAATCATGGTCGCCGCGGTGGTCGAGACCGCGGTTCCGGTGGAGGCGACGCCCTTGCCGGTGGCGCCGATCGAATTGGTCGCCTGGTTGCGCACCACATTGGCTGCGATCGAGCTGAGCGAGCTTTTCTGCGACGAGGAAGCGACCGTTCCGGCCACCGCGTTGGTGCTTTGGGTGCCGGACGCCGATCCGCCCGAAGTCGAGATATAGACCTCCTTCAGGGTCTGCGGATCCTGCGAGAAGCGCGGCGCGACCTCCATGATGACGTGATACTGGTTGCGCGCCACGAAGATGGTCGAGACCTGGCGCTGCCCGAACGCGTCATACAGCGTGTTGTCGAGCTGGCTGACCGTGAGCCCGAGCCGGGATGCGGCGTCGCGATCGATCACCAGATTGGCTTGCAGCGCCTTGTTCTGCTGGTCGCTGTTGACGTCGGCCAGCGTCGGCTCCTTTTGCAGGGCTGCTACCAACTTCGGCGTCCATTCGTTCAGCTCCTCGGAGGTCGAGCCCTTCAGCGTGTATTGATAGGCCGCGTTGCCCGAACGCCCGCCGGCGCCGAGATCGCCGATCGATTGCAGGAACAGGGTGGCGCCGGCCACCGTCGCCAGCTTCTCGCGCAGTCGCTCGATCACCTGGTCGGCGCGCAGCTTGCGCTCGGCGATCGGCTTCAGCGAGGCGAACACGGTGCCGGTGTTGGTGCCGCCGGGACCGACGCCGCCACCGCCGGTGAAGCCGACCGCGGTATCGACCGCCGGATCCGACTTCACGAGGTCGATGAACTGGGTCAGCTTCTGCTGCATCAGCTGGAACGAGGTGCTCTGGTCGGCCTGGATCGAGCCGACCAGCAGCCCGGTATCCTGCTGCGGCACGAAGCCCTTCGGCACCACCCGGTAGAGATGGACGTTCAGATAGAGCGTCGAGCCCAGGATCAGCATCACCAGCAGCGGATGGCGCAGCGCGAGACCGAGCGTCGCGCGGTAGCCGCTCAGCGTCGCCTCGAAGATGCGCTCGCTGATCCGGTAGATCCAGCCATGCGGCTGGCCTTCCTCCTCCTTGCGCAGCAGCACCGAGCACATCATCGGCGTCGTGGTCAGCGAGACCACCAGCGAGATCACGATCGCGATCGTGATGGTCATGGCGAATTCGCGGAACAGGCGGCCGACCAGGCCGCCCATCAAGAGGATCGGCACGAACACCGCGATCAGCGACACGCTCATCGACAGCACCGTGAAGCCGACCTCCTTGGTGCCGAGCAGCGTCGCCTCCAGCCGCGACATCCCGGCGTCCATGTGCCGGGTGATGTTCTCCAGCACCACGATGGCGTCGTCGACCACGAACCCGGTCGCCACCGTCAATGCCATCAGCGAGAAGATGTCGAGCGAGTAGCCGAGCAGGTACATCACCGCGAAGGTCGCGATCAGCGAGACGCCGACCGCCACCACCGGCACCAGCGTGGCGCGGGCATTGCGCAGGAACGCGAACACCACCAGGATCACCAGCGCAACCGCGATCAGCAGCGTGATCTCGACGTCGTGCAGCGAGGCGCGGATCGTCTTCGAGCGGTCGACCGCAAGCGTGACGTCGACCGCGGCCGGGACCGAGGCCTTGAGCTGCGGCATCAGCCCCTTCACATTGTCGACCATCTTGATGATGTTGGCGCCTGGCTGCCGGTACACGATCATCACGATGGCCGGCTTGCCATTGGCAAGGCCGAGCGTGCGCACATTCTCGACGGAATCGATGACGTCGCCGACATCGGTCAGGCGCACCGCCGCGCCGTTGCGGTAGGCGACCACCAGTGACTTGTAGTCGGCGGCCTTGCGGGCCTGGTCATTGGCGTAGATCTGGTAGCGCTGGTCGCCGACGTCGATGCCGCCCTTCGGGCTGTGCGCATTGGCGCTCGACAACGCGGCGCGGACGTCCTCGAGCCCGATACCGTATTTGTAGAGCGCCGGCGGGATCAGCTCGACCCGCACCGCGGGCAGCGAGCCGCCGCCGACCGAGACCTCGCCGACGCCCTCGACCTGCGACAGCTTCTGCGCCAGCACGGTCGAGGCGGCGTCATACAGCTCAGCCGGCGTCAGCGTGTCCGAGGTCAGTGTATAGATCAGGATCGGCGCCGAGGCCGGGTTGAACTTGCGGTAGGTCGGGTTGGCGCGCAGGTTGGTCGGCAGATCGGCGCGCGCCGCATTGATCGCCGCTTGCACGTCGCGCGCGGCGCCATTGATGTCGCGGTCGATGTCGAATTGCAGCGTGATGCGTGCCGAGCCGAGCGACGATACCGATGTCATTTCGGTGACGCTCGCGATCTGGCCGAGGTGACGCTCCAGCGGGCTCGCCACGGTGGACGCCACGTCGGCCGGGCTGGCGCCGGGCAGCGTCGCCTGCACCATGATGGTCGGAATGTCGACGTCGGGCAGCGGCGAGACCGGCAGCTTGAAGAACGCGATGATGCCCGCCACCACCAGTCCAATCGACAGTAGCGTGGTGCCGACCGGCCGGCGGACAAAGGGGGCGGAGAGGTTCATGGCATCAGCGACGGCATTTGCGGATCAGCTTCTATCCGTCCGCGCCGCGATGCAAAAGCCCAAATGTCACGGCGCGCCGCCACACCTCCGCCGCGATTTGCATGGTCGCGACAAAGGTCGCATCGGATTTGCGGCGTGATCCCTGCGGGTCGCTCAGCCCGCGGTAGTCTTGCTTGCGCGAATGGCGCCACGTTCGAGCAGCCAGCCCACGACATCGCGATGCTCCGCCTGCTCGGCGATGTCGAGCGGGGTTTGCCCGGACCAGGGTGCGGGCCAGTTGAGATCGGCGCCGTGTGCGAGAAGAAGTCCCGCCGCGGCGAGTTGTCCACCATGGCAGGCGTTCCAGAACGGTCCTGAAAGCTGATCGGCCGGCAGCGTTGCCGCCGCGAGCCGGCGGGTGATCTCCGGCATCATGCCGAGCGCCGCCTCGTGCCACAGCTGTGTCCGCGCGCCGCGATCAACCAGCCGCCGTGCCGCCGCCCATTGGCCGTAGCCGACCGCTGACGACAGCGGCGAGGCACCGTCGATCGACGATCCCTCATGCTCGATATCGGCGCCGGCAAAAAGCAGCGCGTCGACCAGCGCGACATCGTCGTTGCTGGCGGCCCAGTGCAGCGGCGTTTCTCGATGCCACATCGCGACCGCCGGCGCATTGAGGTCGGCGCCGGCAGCGGCGAGGACCTGCACGATCGCGGCCGCGTTGGCATTGTGGCCCGGCCAGTCGGCAAACAGATGTAGCGGCGTCCGCCCGCCGCCCTTGGCATCCTCGACCACGCAGCTGGCCAGTCCGGGATGCGCAGCGAGCAGCGCGCGCAGGCGCTCGGCCTCGCTGCCCTTGATGGCCGCGGTCAACTCCACGGCAAGCGGGTCGTCGCTGCGCAATTTGGGCATCCCGGTGGTCATCGCATCCAGCCTATTTCGCCGCGTTCTGGCTCGCTCCGACGAAGTAGAAATCTTCGCTTCCAGGCACCGAGCCATAGCTGAAGGGCTGCTGCCGGCGATCGGTCGCGGCCATGACGTCGTCGCGCACGAGGTCGAACAGCTTGCGGATCTCGATCCGCGGCGTCTGCATGCGCTTGATCAGGGCGGTCACGAACGGGCTGTGAGCACCGTCGCCGTCGAGCGCGACCTGGCCGTGCTTGGCGGCGTAGACCACCAGCGTGCCGCTGTCGGGCTCGACCTGGGCCAGGCCCCGGCCGATGGAGCGTGACGCGACGGTGCGTTTGATCTGGTTGGCGAATGGATTGTCGCGGCAGGCGTCGAGAATGACGAGATGTAGCTTGCGCGCCCCTTCGGTGGCGCCCATCACTTGGGTCAAGGCGACCGCCTCAAGCGGCACGTCGCGGTCGGTGGCGAGCTTGGCGTCGACCGGCACCAGATAGTTCTCGCCCGCCATCTCCATGCCGTGACCGGCATAGTAGATCACGGCCCAGTCGGCGCCGTCGGCCGCGTTGGCGAATGATTTGAGGGCCTCGACCAGGCTGTCGCGCGTGGCGTCGGTGACGAGACGGACGTCCTGGAAGCCCACGGCGCGCAGTGTGTCTGCGATCGCCGCCGCATCCTGGCCGGGGTTCGACAGCACCGGCACCGAGCGGTATTTCGAGTTGCCAACGACCAGGGCGACGCGCCGCTCCGTCCTCGCTGGCATCTGGCCCGCGCCGACCGGCGCAATCGGCACCGCGGCGGTGAGCGCGGGAGCCGGCTTGGCCGCGGCGTGATCCGCATTCACGCTCTTGTCCGTGGCGGCCACCTTGTCGAGCCGTTGCAGGCCCTCCCTGGCGATACGCTGGCCCTGCGTGCGGTCGAGCTGATCAAGGCCGATGACGTCGAGCGCATGCCGGAAGTCGGCGCGTGCACCGTCGACATCGCCCTTCTTCTCGTCGGCGAGCCCCCGCCGTGCGTAGTTCAGCGCGCCCTGCGCATCGAGCTGCGTGGCGTGGTCGTAATCGCGGATGGCCTGATCGAGCTCGCCCTTGCTGGCCAGCGTCAAGCCGCGCAGCGAGTAGAACGCAGCCTGGTCGCCCTGGATGGTGATCGCGCGCTCGATGTCGCGCGAGGCATTGTCGATGTCGCCGGCGCTGATCTCGATGACGGCCCGGCAAAAATAGGGGCCGCCGGCGCGCGGCGCGACCTTGATCGCATTCTGGCAATGCAGCGCCGCGAGACGGTCCTTGCCGACGAAATCGTAGACCAGGGCGCGGTTGACATAGGCGTACCACGAGTTGGGATCGAGCTCGATCGACTTGCCGTAATCGGCCAGCGCGCGGTCATAGTCTCCGGTTGCGACGAACACCTCCGCGCGATTGTTGAACCAGCCGGCGCTGAACGGGCCGGCGGGCTTCAGCCGGATCGCCTGATCGAAGTCGCTCAGCGCGCGATCATAGTCCTGGGTTTGCAGATAGACCTTGGCGCGCTGGCCATAGGACGGCGCAAACGCCGGATTGATCGTGATCGACTGATCGTAATCCGACTTGGCTTTTTCCAGATCGCCCTTGTTATGCCAGGCGAGCGCGCGGTTGTAATAGGTGATGGCGAGGTCGCGTCCACTGGGATTGACCGCGATCAGGCGCGTGCAGGCGGGGATCGCGAGTTCCGGGTGCGAATCCCTGGCGTCGCAGGCCGCGCCATCTTCTCTCAGGCCGGCATGGGATGGCGTGTTGAGCAGCAACAGCAGGCCGATCGCGGCGAGCTTGAGCAATGAGGGGCGCATTCCAGTCGTTCCATTCCAGCGACCGGAAATTGAGACCACAATGTTGTTCGCGCCATGGCGGAACTGCGCGAACCCGGTTCTTCGCTCAGCCGGGATCGAGTCCGCCCGCCGCATGCGCATCCCGATGCTGGGTGCCGGCGGCGTGCAGCATCGCTGCGAGCTGGTGCAGTTGCGCGTCGCGAAAGCCCTGCTTCTCGATCGAGGCCACGGTCGAGAGCACATAGTCGCGGTTGTTGCCGGAGCGGCCGTGGCCCTGCTGCACGAAGCGCAACTGTTCCGTTAGCGACAGCCGCCCGGCATATTGCACATGGCCGCGATCGACCACATAGGCCAGCGCGGAGACGCGCTGCCGCGCCTCGTTCTCCAGCCACACCGAGCGCATCACCTCGCGGTAGACATGGGTGGTCTGCTCGCGCGCCCGCAAATAGGCGATGGTGTCGTGGCGCAGGCGGGCGGCGACGCGGAACGCAACGCCGCGACAGGCGCCGCCGCGGTCGAGCCCGAGCACCAGCCCCGGCTTCTCCGGCGTGCCGCGATGGTCGAAGGAATAGACGCAGAGCGCGCGATGTTCTCCGATCAGCCGGGCCGGCACCTGCTCGAGGAATTCGAAGCCCGGCTTCCACATCAGCGAGCCGTAGCCGAACACCCAGAGGTCGCTATCGGTGGATTCGGGATCGGGAGGATTTGCTGACATCGCGCTGATGGGCTAGCAGAACAGGCCGTCGAAGCGAAGCAAATTCCGTGATGTTTCCGATGGTTGCTCAAAGGCTTGCCGCCGCTTCGATTTTGACAAATTCGCGCTTCAAAGGACAC
>CALRXG020000426.1:0-6763 GCA_943372075.1 Bordetella parapertussis
ACCGCTTCGCCCCAACGCTCGTGCGGCAAGCCGATCGCGGCGACTTCAAGCACGTCGGGATGGGTGGCCCGGACCGCGAGCTCGACTTCGATCGACGAGACATTCTCGCCGCCGGTCTTGATGACATCCTTGAAGCGGTCCTCGAACCAGAGAATCCCGTCAGCGTCGAAATGGCCGGCATCGCCTGAATGGAACCAGCCATGGCGGAAGGCATCTGCGGTCGCCTCGGGATTGTGCAGGTAGCCCGCCATGGTCTGGGGACTGCGATAGACGATCTCGCCGGTCGCGCCTGTCGGAAGCAGCTCGCCGCCTGGGGCCATGATGGCGACCTGCACGTTGACGGCCGGCGTGCCGACCGCGCCGGGATGGCTGAGCTGGTGCTCCGGCTTGAAGAATGTCGAGAGCGGGCTCATCTCGGTCTGCCCGAACATGAGGCTGAAGTCGCAGCCGAAGGTCTCGATCGCGCGGCGAAGTTCCGCTTCCGGCATCGGCGCCATCGCGTAGACCGTCAGGCGCAGGCTCGAGACATTGCATGGGTGCGCGAGCTGGCGTTCGACGAGTTGCTGGATCATCATCGGCAGCGCAAAGAGCACGCTGATGCGCTCGTTTTGGATCGCTTCGTGAAGAACGGCAGCGTCGAAGCCGCGCTGGATCACCATCGAGGCGCCGGCTGCGATGGCCGGCGTGCAGAGTGCGTTGAGCTGGGCGGTGTGGAAGAGCGGAAGCACCACGCTCAGCCGATCGTTCTCGGTCATGCGGGTGTCGATCGCGGTCCCCAGTGATTCCAGGTAGATTGCGAGATGGGTGCCGATCACGCCCTTTGGCGCCGAGGTCGTACCGCTGGTGTAGAGATAGGAGAGGGGAGCGCGATCCTCGATCGCGACATCGGGAATGTCCGAGGACTGGCCGGCCGAGAGCGCACCAAATTCGAGTAGCGGCACGGCGCCGATGCCGTCGAGAGCCGTCGTCGCCGGCCCGTCGATCACGACGATGCCGAGCAGCTGTGCCGGATCTTCGAGTCCGGCGCAGAATTGCGTGAGCAGGCCGGCTTCGACAATGGCGGCGCGGGCGCGCGAATCCTTCAGGACGTGGCTAAGCTCGCCCTGTCGCCAGAGCAGGTTGACGGGGACACAGACGAGGCCAAGCCGCGCGCAGGCGAAATAGACGGCGAGGAATTCGGCGCGGTTGCCCGACATCAGCGCAAGCGCATCGCCCTTCTCAAGGCCGAGCCCGGCAAGCCCATGGGCGATGCGATTGGTCCAGGCGTCGAAGTCGCGATAGGACCAGCGCCTGTCGCCGTCGCAGATCATCTCTCGCTCTGGAAAGCGTGCCGCACTTCGAGTGACGAGGTCCCCAACATTGACACGGTGGATCAGATGATTGGTCACGGCCGCTTAACCCCTGCTGTAAGAATGATTGCGGGCGAGGAAACCTCGATTCAGATCTTGAACATCCTGGATTCGCGCCGCGGCGATGAACGACGGATCTACGTGTCCTTGTCTATGAAATAGGCCGGCTTTCCAGTCGTCCAGGTCTCTCCCCAGAGCTGGCCCCCGCCATCCACGGTCAAGGTCTCGCCGGTCACGAATCCTCCGGACGGACTTGTGAGATAGGCGCAGGCTTCGGCAACATCCCAAGGTGAACCCGCCCGCATCATCGGATTTGATCGTGGGTAAGCCGCGCGTGCCTCGAGCGTATAGACGTTCCAGCCTTCGGTCTCGATCGCCCCCGGGGCAACACAATTCACCCGGATATTGAAAGGAGCCCATTCGACGGCAACGCTGCGCGAAAGGCCGATGACCCCGGATCTGGCGGCGATCGAATGCGCGATGCCGTATAGGCCGTGCGTCGTGACAACGACAATGTTGACGATACTGCCGGGGTATTTGTTGTCGCGCCAGTGTCGTGCCGCGGTCTGCATCATGTACCAGGTGCCGTTCAGATTTGTATCGATGACGGCGTTCCACCCCTTAACGGAAAAATCGATCGCTGGTTGCGGGAATTGCCCGCCCGCGCTGTTGATCAACCCGTCGACGCGGCCATGCTTCTGCCAGACCGCATCGAACAGCGCCGTGACGGCGTCGGGATCCCTGATGTCGACGACGCACGCGGATGCTTTGAGTCCCTTCGCCGTCAAATTGGCGGTCAAATCGGACAATCTGTTCTGATCGCGGCCCACCGCAACGATATGTGCGCCGAGCCGTGCGAACAACCACGCGATTGCCCTCCCGATGCCGCCCGCGCCGCCGGATAGCACGATGACCGTATCCTTCAGGGCATCGGAAGCGAACACGGTCCGATGCACCGCAAGCTCATCGTCCGTCAGTCCTAGCCGGTCTGATCGCTCAGACGTGTGATCGTCAGCCATGGCAAGCCACGTCCTTGAGGAGTTCGCCCGCGATAATCATTTTGCGGACTTCCGTCGTTCCGGCGCCGATCTCCAGCAGCTTGATCGAACGAAATAGCCGGTTGATCTCCGACTCCCAGATGTAGCCGCTGCCGCCATGGATCTGGACCGCCTTGTCGAGGACGGCGTGGCATGCCTCGGCGGCGTACATCACGGAGGCGGCCGTCAGCATGTGGATATCGCCGCGTCCGCCACCACCGATCTCGAGCAGTGCGGCCTCCGCCAGCGTGCGGTAGGTGAACGTCCTCATGGTCTCGACCTGAACATACATTTCCGCCAGCATCGACTGGACCATCTGGAAAGACCCGATCGGCTTGCCAAACTGTTGGCGGGTCTGTGCGTATTCGATGGAGAGCTGCAAGGCGCGCTCCGCAACGCCGAGACACAGCGGTGAGACCATCGCGCGCTCGAGATCGAGCCCGCTCATCACGATCGACACACCGCGATTCTCGTCGCCGACTAGGTTCTCTGTGGGCACCCGGCAGTCTTCGAACACGAGCTCGGCGGTCTGGCTGCCGCGATAGCCCATTTTGGTCAGCTTCTGTGCGACTTTGAACCCGGGAAAGCCTTTTTCCACGATGAAAGCGGAAATGCCGTGCGCGCCTTTCGAGCGATCTGTCTTGGCGTAGACCAGGACGATGTCGGCGACAGGTCCGTTGGTGATGTAGATCTTGCCTCCGTTGAGGAAGTAGTGATCTCCATCGCGCCGTGCGGTCGTGCGCATCGAACCGAGGGCGTCGGAGCCGGCCCCCGGCTCGGTAAGGCCCAGCGCACCAATTTTCCGGCCCGCGCAGAGGTCCGGCAGATATTTGCGGCGCTGCTGTTCGTTGCCGTTGCGATAGATGTTGTTGGCGCACAAATTGTCGTGCGCGACCCAGGACAGCGCCATCGCATGGTTCCAGCGCGCGAAGCCCTGCAGCACGAGACCAGCCGCCACAAGGTCGAGGCCGGCGCCGCCATATTCCTCGGGGATGGTTGCTCCGAAGAAGCCGCTATCGCCGATCGTGCGGAACGCTTCGTCCGGCCACCATTCCTCGCGGTCCATTCGTTCGGAGAGCGGATATAGCTCCTTCTGCGCAAAGCGATCCGCCTGATCGAGGATGGCTCGTTGCTGTTCATCGAACGCAAACATCGACATCCGATTGACGCCGCTCAAACTGGCCTGGGATGTGGTCATGCGCAGGTTTCCTTTCCCAGTTTTTATCGGCTTCGCGATCTTGGCTGATTGCGGCTTTATAATGAATGTAATTCAGTTTGGACCGGTGTCAACCGTCGGATCGATTGACCGGGTTCCAAAGTGAATGATATTCAGTTTTTATGTGACGTTTAGCTGCTTGCGAGAGGCCGTTCAGTTGGCACCCGAGCCTTGGGCCTGGTTACGATACGATCCACCATGCTGAATCTGGAAAATTCCGGAGTTGCGATATGCCGGCGATAAGCCCCGAACGAATGCAGGATCGCTACGCCGCAATCCTGGATGCAGCCAAGCGCGCCTTTGCCGAGAAGGGCTATGAGGGGGCCTCGATCGCCGAGATCGCGCGTATCGCGCAGATTTCCGACGGGCTTGCCTATCGATACTTCCGCAACAAGCGGGACCTGCTGTTTGCTGTGCTGCAGAAGTTCTATGAACGGATCCTGGTCGATCTCGAAACGCAGGTATTCAGGAAAAATCGCTTTCGCGATCGCCTCGAAGCGTTGATCAAGCGGCATATCGAGGTCTTCATCTCCGACACCGACCTCTGCCGTCTGTTCATTGCGGAGGTGCGGGGCGCGAGCGACTACGAAGGCTCGGCGATCCAGGAGATGAACCGTCGCTATACGTCGGTGCTGCTTCGAATCGTCAAGGACGCCGTCAAGACCGGGGAGGTGAGACCGGACGTCAATCCAAAGCTGCTGCGCGATGTGCTGTTCGGCGCGATCGAGCATCTTGCCTGGAGATACGTCAACGGCCGGGGGCAGCTCAGGGTGGCCCAGACGGCGCGTGAACTGACCGCGATGCTCGCCATCGGCATCTGCGTGGACAGAGAACGAGGAGAGCGCATGCGAAACGCGCCGACGGCATCGGCGCGTCGCATTTGCTGAGGTGCTCGACCTGAACAACTCACTCCTTCAGGAGCGGGCATTTCGACTCGGAGGCCGGCCGATATGCATCTTCGCCCCTGACGGTCTTGACGATTTCAAGGTAGTCCCACGGTTCCTTCGACTCGGACGGCCTCTTCACCCGGGCGAGGTACATGTCGCGGATGACCCGGCCGTCCTCGCGCAGTTTGCCTCCGTGCACAAAGGCGTCTTCGATCGGCAGTTCGCGCATCTTGGCCATCACCTTCGCCGGGTCATCGGTACCAGCAACCTGGATCGCCTTGAGATAGTGCAACACGGAGCCGTAGACGCCGGTGTGGATCATCGTCGGCATCACCTTGGTTCTCGCGAAGAACTTTTTTGACCACGCGCGGGTCTTTTCATCCATGTTCCAGTAGGACGCTGTCGTCATGTAGGTGCCTTGTGCGGCCTGCAGTCCGATGGCGTGCACGTCGGTATCGAACATCAGCAGGCCAACGAGTTTCTGGCCGCCCTGCACCAGGCCGAATTCGCCGGATTGCTTGATGGCATTGTCGGTGTCCTGGCCGGCGTTGGCGAATGCCACCACGTCGGCCTTGGAGTTCTGCGCCTGCAAGACAAACGAGGAGAAATCGGCTGTGTTGGTCGGATGCCGCACGCTGCCGAGCACCTTGCCGTTCAGCTCCTTGATGAAGCGCGCGGCGTCCTTCTCCAGTTGCTGGCCGAACGCATAGTCGGCCGTCACAAAGAACCAGGATTTGCCGCCTTCGTTGATGACCGCGGAGGCCGTCACCTTGGAGAGCGCATAGGTATCGTAGGCGAAGTGAACGGTGTTGGGGCTGCACAGTTCGTCTGTCAGCGAGCTTGCGCCCGGCCCCGAGAGCAGGGCGATCTTGTTACGCTCCCTGACCATGTTGTGAACGGCGATCGCGATCCCCGAGTTTGGAATGTCGGCGACAGCGTCGACCTTGCCGTTGTCGAACCAGTCCCGCACGATCTGGAGGCCGACGTCGGTCTTCATCTGATGATCGGCGCTGACGATCTCGATCGGCTTGCCGAGCACGGTCGGCCCGAATTCTTCGACGGCCATTTTGGCCGCTTCAATCGATCCGGGCCCGCTGTTGTCGCGTCCCCAGCTCGAAAGGTCGGTCAGCACGCCGATTCGGACGACATCGTCCGAGATCTGCGCCGAGGCGGTTGACGCCGTCGCCGCTACGATGACGAAGGCCAGCAAATACTTCTTCACGTGTTCTCCCTCATTTTCTTGTGTTGGATAGTGGCATAGTGCATCTCGCAAGCACGTCATCTGCGAGGTGTTGATGGTCGCGATGAAGGCGGGCGCGAATTACCCCTTGCGGAATTGCGGCTCGCGCTTTTCACGAAATGCGCCGATACCTTCGCGTGCATCAGCGTGCGTCAGTAGGAATGGAAAGCCGTCGATCGCATGGCGCATCTCGTCGCCGCCGAGGCCCCGGTTGTAGAAGGATTTTGCCATTCGCACGGCAAGCTGCGGCTGTGATGCCAGGCGTTCCGCGAACGCCAGCGCGTCGTCGAGCAACCCGTCATCGAGACTAACGTGGGAAACGATCCCGAGCCGACCCGCTTCCGCGGCAGTGAGCGGGTCACCGAGCATGCTCATCTCCTTGGCTTTCGCACGTCCGACAATGTCATTGAGCCGCACAATGGCGAAGCCGGGCAATAACGCCAGCTTGATCTCTGGTACCGCAAAGCGGGCACTCTCGGCCGCGAAGATGAAGTCGGAAGCGATCGCAAGCTCGAAGCCGCCGCCATAGGCAATTCCATTGACGGCGGCAATCACCGGCTTGAGTGCCCGTTCCGGGGCGGTCAGGACCTCCATGGCGTCGATGAAGAACGCGCGCGCTTTTTCCGGGGCAAAATCGAAATTGCCGATATCGGCGCCGGCGCAGAATGCCTTGCCACCCGCGCCGGTAATGATGCTTACACACACCTGGTCGTCGCTATCGGCCCGCTTCAGGCCTTCGAGGATGCCGGCGCGAATGCCGGTGGTCAGTGCATTCAGCTTGTTCGGTTCGTCAAGCGTCAAGATCGCGATCTTGCCTTGGACGTCGTAGTTCACGCTTCCCAATCGTAACATGTGCGTTCCTGAATTTGGTGTTGCAGGCTTGCTATTGCGTGACGAGGTCCGGTTCGACGATGGCGACGACGGCGTTCCGCTCGACCGTTTCGCCGGGCTTGAAATGAACCGCGGTCACGACACCGGCTACCGCGCTGGCAATGCGCAGTTCCATCTTCATGGATTCCATGACGACGGTCGTG
>CALRXG020000427.1:0-6762 GCA_943372075.1 Bordetella parapertussis
GACCGACAGGGTATCCAGGCAGACCGGCTGAGGGGTTCTATGGACACGATGCTGCTTCCGTTCTCGCCACGCTTCATCGTGCTGACGATCTGCGCCGTCGTCACCGCGTTGCTGCTGCTGGTTGGAATTTTCGACCACAAGGTCTTCAAGATCGTCCTGATCCCGCTGGTCATCTTCGGTGCGCTGACATTGCTCGGCATCCGCGACCTCACGCAGAAGAGCCACGCGGTGCTGCGCAACTACCCGATCTCGGCGCATGTCCGCTTCCTGCTCGAGGAAATCCGCCCCGAGATGCGGCAGTATTTCTTCGAGAGCGAGAAGGACGGCATGCCGTTCTCGCGCGACACCCGCGCGGTGGTCTATCAGCGCGCCAAGATGGTGCTCGACAAGCGGCCGTTCGGCACCCAGGAAGACGTCTACCGCGAGGGCTATGAGTGGATGCACCACTCGGTGGCGCCGAAGCCGAAAGCCGACGAGAAATTCCGCATCACCATCGGTGGCCCGGATTGCGCCAGGCCATATTCAGCCTCGGTCTTCAACATCTCGGCGATGAGTTTTGGCGCGCTCAGCCCGAACGCGGTGCGGGCGCTGAATGCCGGCGCCAAGAAGGGCGGCTTCGCCCATGACACCGGCGAGGGCGGCGTCAGCCCCTATCACCGCGAGATGGGCGGCGACATCATCTGGGAGGTCGGCTCCGGTTATTTCGGCTGCCGCAATCGCGACGGCACCTTCAATCCGGATGAGTTCGCGCGGGTCTCGAGCGACGACCAGATCAAGATGGTCGAGCTCAAGATCAGCCAGGGCGCCAAGCCCGGCCATGGCGGCGTACTGCCGGCCGCAAAGGTCTCCGAGGAGATCTCCAAGATTCGTGGCGTGCCGCTCGGCGAGGACTGCATCTCGCCGGCCTATCACAAGGCGTTTTCGACACCGATCCAGATGATGGAATTCGTCGCCAACATGCGGAAGCTGTCCGGCGGCAAGCCGGCCGGCTTCAAGATGTGCATCGGCCATCCCTGGGAATTCCTGGCGATCTGCAAGGCGATGAAGGAGAGCGGCCTGTATCCCGATTTCATCGTGGTCGACGGCAATGAAGGCGGCACCGGCGCGGCGCCGCTGGAGTTCATGGATCATCTCGGCATGCCGATGCGCGAGGGCGTCAATTTCGTCCACAACGCGCTGGTCGGCATCGGCGCGCGCGACCGGATCAAGATCGGCGCGTCCGGCAAGATCGCGACCGCCTTCGATATGGCGCGCGCGATGGCGATCGGCGCCGACTGGTGCAACTCGGCGCGCGGCTTCATGTTCGCGCTGGGCTGCATCCAGTCGCTGAGTTGCCACACCGATCGCTGCCCGACCGGCGTGACCTCGCAAGATCCGGTCCGCAACCGCGCGCTCTACGTGCCGGACAAGAGCGAGCGGGTGTACAATTATCACCACTCGACCCTGCACGCGCTGACCGAGCTGCTCGCGGCCGCCGGCCTCGAGCATACCCAGGATCTGCGCCCGATCCACTTCTCGCAGCGGACCTCGACGACCGACGTCCGCTCCTTCGCGCAACTCTACCCGGCGCTGCGCCCGGGCGAACTGCTCGAAGGCACGCAGGATCCACGCTTCCGCGAAGCCTGGGCGATGGCGCGCGCGGATTCGTTCCAGCCGGCCGGCTAGGTAGCGACGGGCGCGCCGAACCATCTGGTCAGCGCCTCGGTGAGCCCCGTCTGTGCCTGCTCGCCGACCCACGCCACATAGCCGTCGGGCCGGACCAGCACGGCAGACGGTGCCGGCACCGTTCCGATCGCGGGAAGCTCCCACGCGCCGGCGTAGCCGGCATCGACCGACTGAACGCGATCGGTCCAGCCGGCGATATCGACGCGGCTCGGCGCGGCGAAATTGAGCAGGAGGGGTTGCGCCCAGTGCAGCAGCGTGAACAGCTGCACGGGACCGTTCGCGGTGTCGAGATCGAGATCGGGCATGCGGCGCCCGAGCAGCGGATGGCTACTGCCGAGGTCGTAGTGGACGTCGAGGCCCGACATCATCGCGGCAACCTTTCTGCGCGGCTCATCCATGTGCATCAGCTCGGTGACGACCTCGTGCAGAGCCTTGCTGCGTGCATCCGTTCTGGTCAGCGCGACATGCGCCATGGTGTTGCGCAGCACGCGGGCCGCGACCGGATGACGTTCGGCGTGGTAGGTGTCGAGCAGGCTGTCAGGCGATATCTGCTTGACCACCTGGGCGAGCTTCCAGCCCAGATTCGCCGCGTCCTGCACGCCGATATTGAGGCCCTGCCCACCCATCGGTGGATGCACATGGGCGGCATCACCGGCCAGCAGCACGCGCTGCTTTCGATAGGCCACCGCCTGCCGCGTCATGTCGGTGAAGCGCGAGATCCAGACCGGGCTGTGGATGCCGAAATCGCTGCCGTACACGGCGACCAGCGCCTCGCTGACCTCGCGCAGCGTCGGTTCGCTTCCGGTGCCGAGCTGTCGTTCGGTCAGCACGACCCGTACCCGGCCGCTGTCGGCCACCTTGCCGATCGCGTAAGTGCCGGCGTCGCCCTGGCGCATGCCCCATTCCGGCTCGCGCGCCATCTCGGCCTCCGCATTCAGCCAGCTCTTGGTCGGGTCCCATCCTGCGAATTCGATGCCGGCGGTCTTGCGGATGGTGCTGCGGCCGCCATCGCAACCGACGAGATATTGCGCCCGGATGCTCTCTCCATCCGACAACGCGACATCGACGCCGGCCTCGTCCTGCGTGAAGCCTGTGACGTCGCACGCGCGATAGATCGGCACGCCGAGCTCGCCGACCCATTCACCGAGCAGGCGCTCGGTGTGGGTCTGGAACAGCCCGAGCGTGAAATTGCGTCGGGTCGGCTGGTCGGTGATATCGAGTGGAACCAGGTGCGAGTGGAACAGCACCGCCGGATGCCGCGTTCCCGCCGCGACGAAGCGATCGGCGATGCCGCGCTGATCGAGCACCTCCATGGTCCGCGCATGCAGGCCGCCCGCCCGCGAGCCGGTGAGATCCGGACTCGCCCGCCGCTCGACGATCGCGACATCGATGCCGGCCAACATCAATTCGCCCGCCAGCATCAGCCCTGTCGGCCCTCCGCCGGCAATCACCACATCATGTTCCCGCATTCCGCATCCCCTCGGTTCGATCGATTGGGCGCGCGTTCTACGGGATGACCCCGGGCTTGCGGCAAGCCCGGGGGGTCTACATATATCTAAGTGGGGAGAGGGCGCTGGCCTCAGCTGTCGTGCCCAACCTCGGTCCAGCCGTCATTGCGAGGAGCGAAGCGACGAAGCAATCCAAGCTTCAGCGTGCGCGGAGCCATGGATTGCTTCGCTTCGCTCGCAATGACGACCGAGATCAGAACTCGCCGTGCAGGCGGCCGGAGAAGATGTGCACCGGGCCACGGTCGGCGTTGTAGGCGGGGTTGGTGATGAACTGATAGTCCGCCGTCACCGTCAGGTGCTTGTTCACCGAGTAGGCGTAATAGCTCTCGAAGATGCCTTCGTTCCGGTAGTTGAGCGCGCCGTCGCCGATCAAGAGGCCGAGGCCGCCGGCGGCGAGGTAATCACGGTGTGAGGCCGACAGTCCGTTGATCGCGCCGCCGATGCCGATGGTGTCGTCCGGCCGTCCCCACCGGCTGCCCTTGATCGACACACCGCCCGAAAGGCTGCGGTCGATATCGGTGAACGACAGGATCTCGTTCTGACCGTCGTTCCAGCTCAGCCGGCCGAACAGGCCGACATCGGTCGCGATCTGCTGCTCGGCATTCAGGTAGAAGCCGTATTTCAGATTGTCCTTGCGGATGCCCGCCATCACGGCGTTGATGTCGAGCGTCGGGTCGGTGGCCACGATCGCGAGCGCCTGGCTGTAATTGCCGGTGAAGCCGCGATTGCCGAACACGCCGACGCGCAGTTTGCCGGGCTGGTCGAAGATCGAATAGCGCCCCTCGAACTCGACGACGGCGCCGCCGGTCTTGAAGGTCAGGACGTCGCTGTTCGGCGCATCCGGCACCTGGAACAGGCCGGCGCGCACTGCCCAATCCTTGCGATTGAGTTCGGCCACCGCGCCGCGGGTATAGCCCGGCAGGTCGGCCGGGAAGTCGTAGGCGGCGGACGCCCACATCGCCCAGTTCATGAAATCGGCGCGAGGGTCCTTGGCGTAGGAATTGCCGTCGAAGAAATCGCCGATCGCGAAGCGTCCGACGATCAGGGTCAGGCGATCGATGTCGCGCTTGCCTGCGATCTGGTTGGGGCCGTCGGGGACGTCTTCCTGCTCGCCGCCGAAGCCGAAGGTCTGCTTGATGTAGTAGCGCTGCGGCCGGATCCTCGGATACTCGGCACCGGCCTTCTGTGCCTCGCCGTTCGGGAAGCCCGCGATGCCGAGCGTGCCGTTGAGGCCGAAGCCCTGGGCGGTTTCCGGATTGAAATAGAGCTCGCCACCTTCCCACAACTTGACGCCGACGAACGCGGTCGTGGTCCAGGTCTGCTGCACCTGTCCACCCGCCGGAAGGCTGTTGGTGCCGGCATAGGCTGCGCGGAACGCCGGGTAGCCCTGTCCGATCAATGTCGTCTGGCCATGGATCGACCAATTGTCGGAGTCCGGCAAGCGCGGCTGGGTCGGCGTCGCCGACCACGGCGAGTCGCCGAGCTGGTAGTTCAGGCCGAATTTCAGCAGATGGACACGCGGGTCGATGGTGACGCCGGGCATGCCGAAATCATTGAGCCCGAGTGTTCGGCGCGACAGGTCGACATATTCGTATTCGACCTTGGCGGTCCAGTTGCCGCTCAGCGCGAACTCGGCGCCGGCGCCCACCGTCCATCCGGTCTGATATTGGCCCGGCTCCGAGACGACGTCGCCTGCCGCGTTATTGACCCTGACCTGGGTGTGTCCCCAGGCGAAGCCGCCGGTGAGATAAGGCATCCAGCTGCCGAAGGCGTAGCCGAGCCGGCCGCGGGCGGTGCCGATATAGTCGATCGACGAATTGAACGGCCCCGGCGTACGCCGCGGCAGGTCGATCGGACCAACGAATGTCGCGTCGGCCTCGACGCCGAGCACCAGGCGGTTGGCGAACTGGTGATTGTAGCCGGCCTGGAAGCCGCCGATCCCGCCCGTGATGCTGTGCGGAAAGAACACGCCCTGCAGGGGGAGCGGATTGGTGTTGGGACCGAGGCTGCCGTCGCCATAGCCGACATGGCCGCCGACATAGAAGCCGGTCCAGTTGTAGACCGCATTCATCGCCGGTGATTTGACGGCCATGTCGGCCGCCGCCGCGGGGGTGCCCAATGTGGCCGCGCCGAGCGCCGCGCCGGCGACGATCGGAACCCGAAACAGGCGGACGCGGGTCATGCGGCGTTGCCCCTCGGGCGGCTGGAGGTATCCCCTGCCATCACTGCAGATTTGGCGGCCGCTTGCCACCCGAGATTTGAAGTCATCGCCCGCCATCCCCGGTCCGATCCGTGCCGTCCCGTCGAAACCCAGATCAGCACCTATCACCCTCAGCGGCTTGTTGCAAATAGTTCGCAATAGCAGCTGGGGTGCCCCGGATGCTTTCCGGTGTGCACTGCCTCTATGACAGTCGTGCAACAAGGCAAAGCCGCCTGCGCTGTTCACTGCATTTGGCTGCGCGGGTGTGGCAGTCAGGCCAAGCATCCGCCGTTCAATCCATGCCGTCATCGTCTTTGGCTTTCATTGTCGAGGTGAATTCCGGCCGCGACCTTCTTCCCAGCACGATCGATGCGCCGGCTCGTTCGAGGGATCGCGCCATTGAGAGCGCCGCGCGAAGCTCGGCGCCCGAGATTGTGCGTTTCAAGTAAAGCGCGGTGGCGCTGCGCGGCGCCTGCCACCCTGAGCAGCATGATCGCGCCCCATCGCCGGAAGCGGCCCGGCTTGGCTTCGGTCACGCCCCCACCGTGGCCAACTGGAAGATGCGCAGCAGCACCAGCCCGGCGGCGACCACGAGATAGCCGCGCAGCACGATCATCCAGATCCGGCTCAGCGGGCTGAGCCGTGCCGGCGGCAGCCGATCGAGCGGTGGCATCCGCCAGGTGTCGCGGTTGAACAGCGGTGGCTGGTGCTTGAAGCGGAACGACGCATTGCGGCGCGACGACATCTCGTACAGCTTGACCAGCGCGGTGACGACGAGCGCAAGCACGCTGCCGCCGATCAGGATGCCGATGATCCATTCCTCACCGAGGTCGGGGAACAGCACCGCCGCGGTCAGGATCACCGACAGCATCACCAGCGCCGCGACCACCGCGCCGGTGAACAGGTTCAGCCTGGTCGAATTGATCCAGGGCCCGAGGATGTAACGGTCGTTGCAGAGCAGCAGCAGGAATACGGTCGCGCTCGGCAGCAGCACGCCGGCCAGGGTCTGCACCGCGTTGGTGAGCAGCCCGAGAGGCGTGCCTGGCGTCAGCACCAGCGTGGCGGCGAGCACGATCAGCCCGCAATAGACCGCGTAGAAGCCTTTGGCGTCCCATGGCTTGCGGTGCAGCGAGTGCTTGACCGCGAACACGTCGCCGATCGCATAGGCGGTGGAGAGGGAGACCGCGGCCGCGCCGATGATGCAGGCATCCAGCAGTGCGAGGGCAAACAGCACCGCCGGCAGCCGGCCGGCATACTTCTCGAGTCCGACCGCGGTCCCCAGGGCGTCGGTGTAGTTGCCGAATTCCGGAGTTCCGGCAAACACCGCCGCACAGAACGAAATCATCGCGACCGCGCCGACCACGACCAGCACGATGCCGATGCACAGGT
>CALRXG020000428.1:0-6756 GCA_943372075.1 Bordetella parapertussis
TCGACGAGAGCCTGGTGCCCGATCCCGAGAGGGGGAGGACGATCTACGCCGCCCAGTGCGCCTCCTGCCATGGGGCAAACGGCCAGGGCATGAAGGATCAGGCCGGAGATTACATCTTCCCGCCGCTCTGGGGTGATGAATCGTTCAACATTGGCGCAGGCCTTGCCCGGACCTACAAGGCGGCGCAATTCGTCAAATACGCCATGCCGCCGGCCATGCATCTGGAAGCGCCGCTCGGGGCAGGCGGGGTGCTGTCGGATCAGGATGCCGTCGACGTCGCGGAATTCTTCACCCACATGCCGCGGCCCGATTTCGCCGGCAAGGTGAACGACTGGAAGGGCGTCAAGAAGCCCAAGGACGCCCGGTACTAAACGTGACTTTTTTGTGGCTGGATCGCTTCTCTTAAGCTTGCCTTAAGGTTGGTTTCCGAGCGCTGAACTCCGTGTGCCTGCCGCAAGAGCCAGGACGCGAGCGGGAGGGATAGCGCATGGTGACGATGGGACTATTGCTGGCGTTGAGCTTCGCCGTATCGTTGCTCGCGCTCGCCTTCCTGATCTGGGCGATCAGCAACCGGCAGCTCAAGCTCGATCAGGACGACGCCAAAGTCATTTTCGCGGCCGGCGATGAAGGCCACCTCGACAGTCCCGATGCCGAACACTCGCCTGCCAGACGCCATTACTTCGACGCAGCTACCTCCGGGATTGATCGCATTTCCAAGAAGCCCGTCACCGTGCTTCTGGTCGCGGCGACCTTCTGGCTCATCGTCGGCTCGACCTTCGGTCTGATCGCCTCGCTGAAGCTGCACTGGCCCGACTGGCTTTCGGCCTATGCGCCGCTCACCTTCGGCCGCGTCCGCACCCTGCACCTCAACCTCGTCATATACGGCTGGCTGTCGCAGATGGGCGTGGCCTCGATGATCTGGATCCTGCCGCGCATCTTCCACACCCCGTTGCGTGCCCCGCGGCTGCCTATCATCGGCGCGATCCTCTGGAACATCGCAGTCTGTCTTGGCGCCATCGCCATCGCCAATGGCTGGACCGACGGCGAGGAATGGCTGGAAATCCCCTGGCAGCTCGACATGGTGCTGGCGCTCGCCGGCGTGTTTTTCGTCGTTCCTCTCGTCAAGACGACGGTCGCCCGGCAAGTGCACCACATCTATGTGTCCGGCTGGTATTTCCTCGCCGGCATCCTGTGGTTCCCCTGTCTCTTCGTCATCGCCAACATCCCCTACATCCATTCCGGCGTCGAAGAGGCGACCGTCAACTGGTGGTTCGCCCATAATGTGCTGGGACTCTGGCTGACGCCGCTCGGGGTCGGCACGGCCTATTATTTCATCCCGAAGATCATCGGCAAACCGATCTATTCCTATTCCGTCTCATTGCTTGGGTTCTGGGGCCTCGCGCTCTTTTACAGCCAAGTGGGCATCCATCATCTGATCGGCGGACCGGTGCCCACCTGGGTCGTGACACTCTCGATCGTCCATTCGGTGATGATGTTCATTCCGGTGATCGCGGTCGCCATCAACCAGCATGTCACGGTCGCGCGCAATCTCTGGGCGCTGAAGGAGTCGCTGCCGCTGCGCTTCATCTCCTTCGGCGCGGTGATGTACACGCTTGCCTCGTTCCAGGGCTCGACGGAGGCGCTGCGCTCGATCAACACCGTCACCCATTTCACCCACTATACGGTCGGCCACGCCCATCTCGGCGCCTATGCCTTCGTGACCCTCGTTATGTTCGGCGCCGCCTATCACATGCTGCCGCGCATGACCGGACGGGCCTTTCCCTGGCCAGCGCTCATCAACACGCATTTCTGGCTGATCGTTGTCGGCTTCGCGATCTACTTCTTCGGGCTCTCCATCGGCGGCGTCCTGCAGGGCCTCGCCATGCTCGACGCGACCCGCCCGTTCTCCGACAGCGTGACGGTCACGATCCCCTATCTCGAAGCCCGCAGCGTCGGCGGCGGCCTGATGACGCTCGGCCACATCGTCTTCGCAATCAACGTCGCCGCCATCCTTCTTCCGCGCCGGGCAATGGCCGCCGCAAAGGTGGTGCCCGCAGAATGAACCGCTATCTCCCTCTTTCCATTCTGGCCCTCGGCATTCTCGCTTTCGCGACCCTCATGCTCGTCATCGCGCCCGGCATCCAGATCAGCCAGCACGACATCCCGCCGGAGCTCAAGCCCTATACCGAGCAACAATTGCGCGGGCGCGAGGTCTATGTCTCGCTCGGCTGCGTCTACTGTCACAGCCAGCAGCCGCGCTCGCCCGACCAGGCGCCGGACGACGTGCGTGGCTGGGGCCGGCCGGCGATTGCCGCCGACTACACCTACGACCGTCCGCACCAGCTCGGCACGATGCGCACCGGACCGGACCTCCTCAATGTCGGCGCGCGCCTTCCCTCGCGCGACTGGCATCTGACCCATCTCTACCAGCCGCGCGCCATCTTCGACTGGAGCATCATGCCGGCCTATCCCTTCCTGTTCGAGGAAAAGGCTGCGGCCGCGCCCGGCGATGTCGTCGTTGCACTTCCAACGGAATATGCGCCGAAATCCGGCGTCGTGATCGCCAGGCAGGAAGCGCTCGACCTGACGGCCTACCTGCAATCGCTCGACCGGACCTATCCCGCGCCCGCCAACGCGCTGCGCGACGACGGCTACAACCGTCCGGAGGGCGCGCGATGACGGCAGGAAAATCTCCCCGCAAAGATGAGACCGGGCGGCCGGACGAGAATTTCGAGCCCTACGAGCTACACGGCAAGATGCCATGGCCGCTGATCGCCATCGCTGTCGGTCTCGGCATCTGGGGCGCGGCGACGCTGTTCGACACGCGCGAAGATGTCGCGGCGGCGCGCGATGAGCGCATCGCGGAAAGCCGTGTGGCGACGGGCGCCAGCACGGAGCCGGGCTCCGCGCTCTTCGTCGCCCGCTGCTCGACATGCCACCAGCCTGACGGCCTGGGCGTGCGCGGCGCTATTCCTCCGCTCGCCGGCTCCGCCTTCGTCGCGCATGGACCTGAGCTCGTCTCGACGATCCTGCTGCGCGGCATCGACGGGCCGATCCGCGTCGGCAATTACAATTTCAACGGCCACATGCCGAGTTTCGCCAGCGTCCTGACCGATGTTGAGCTTGGTGAACTCGCGACCTATGTGGCGCACCGCTTCGGCAAGTCCTCCGAAACGATCGAAGCGGCAGCCGTCGCGAAGCTGCGCGGCGAGGTCGCGGACAAGGGCGGCTTCAAGGGCGGGGCGGAGATCGCGTCCTCAACCGCACTCGAACTCGGCAGTCAGCCCCCCTTCGTGGAGCAGACTGCCGCCTCCCTCAGCCCGGACGTCTCCGCGATGATCTTTATCGGGCGCGGCGAGCAATGGGCCTGCGCGAGCTGTCACGGCGATCTCGGCCAGGGCAAGGAAAACGTCCCGCGTCTTGCGGGCCTTCCCGCCGATTACATCGTCAAGCAGCTCGACGATTTCCATAGCGGGCGTCGCCAGAACGAATCCATGAAGATCGTCGTGGCCTCGCTTTCCGATGAGGAGAAGCGCCAGCTTGGCGAATATTACGCTGGCCTGCGCGTGCCTTCGAACGCCAAACCCGAACTCGGGGGCGGTCTCGCGCGCGGCGAAGCGCTGGCGCTGCACGGCGACTGGAGCCGCAACGTGCCGGCCTGCTTCTCCTGTCACGGCCCCTCGGGGTTCGGTGTCTCGCCGGAGTTTCCCGCACTCGCCGCCCAGCACGCCTCCTACACGGCAAGCCAGCTCGCCGCCTGGGTCGGCGGACACCGCAACAATTCCTCGCTCGACCTGATGGGACGGATTTCTCGCGCGCTCTCCGACGCCGATCGCAGGGCGGTCGCAGACTATCTCGCCTCGCTTCCCCCCGTGCCGGCAGGAGAAGACGCCAAGATTGCAAAGATCGGAGAACGGCCATGACGGAGCCAGTGCAAAGCGTGAGCGCAAAACCCGCCGATCCCCAGAAGGGACGCATCGCGCGAATGTGGATCCATGCGGCCGGAGCGGGCCTGATCGTCGCCGCGCTCGGCGCACTCGCCTATGAGAGTGGTTTCATTCCGGGTCGGCAGACGGCGCAGGACACCGCTGGCCATGCGACCGCCGGCTTCTTCCAGCCACCAACCGACGACCAGATTCCGAACGACCAATTCGGTGCTGCTGTCCGGCGCGGGCAGGCGATCTTCATGAACACCTCGACCAACGCCTCGCAGTATGTCGGCAATGGCCTGTCCTGTTCGAACTGCCATCTCGGCGCCGGCCGCCAGCCCTTCTCGGCGCCGATGTGGGCTGCCTGGGTCCAGTACCCGAAATACCGGTCGAAGAACAAGCAGATCAACACCATGGAAGACCGTGTCCAGGGCTGCTTCACTTTCTCGATGAATGCCCAGCACTCGGTCAAGGGCGGCCCGCCGCCGCATGGCGACGACATCTATCGCGATCTCGAAAGCTACTTCTTCTGGCTGGCGACCAACGCGCCGACGAACAAGGAGCTGGAGGGTGTCGGCTTCGGCAAGGTCGCCAAGACGGAGCTCGGCTACTCCCCCGAACGCGGTGCGCAGGTGTTCGCGGCCAATTGCGCCGTGTGCCATGGCGGTGACGGACAGGGCCAGAAGGATATCAACGGGCGCTATGTCTTCCCGCCGCTCTGGGGTGCCAGTTCCTATAATTGGGGCGCAGGCATGGCGCGCATCGATACGGCGGCCGCCTTCATCAAGCACAACATGCCGTTGTCGCAGCCCGGCCGACTGACCGATCAGGACGCCTGGGACGTCGCTGCCTACATCAACAGCTTCGAGCGCCCGAAGGATGCGAGACAGAAAGGCAAGACGATCGAGGAAACACGCAAGCAGTACCACGACGGCGATCAGATCTACTACGGTCAGACCGTCAACGGGGTGCTGCTCGGGGTGGGCACGCCGGATCCGGAACGTCCGGTCGGCGCCGTGGACTGAGTGCCGTGCGCCGCCTGTTCGGCGTCAGTGGCATGGCTTGCGGCGGCTGCGCGCGCGGGCTGGAACGGAAGATCGGCCGTCTGGAAGGGGTCAGCACTGTCGGGGTGCATCACCTGACCGCGTCGATGCTGGTCGATTGGGACGCGGAGCGGCTCTCCATTGACGACATTGCCGCCGCTGTCTCGCGCGCCGGGTACAGGCTGATCGACCGCCACCGGCCCGAGGAGCTGTCGGCGATCCTCACAGCCGATATAAGCCGCCTTTCGCTGCGCCTTGCCGTCGCCGTCATGTCGGGGATGTGGTCGATGGCGCTTGCCGTCGTGCTCTACGTCTCCGTTCTGGATCCGGACGTCGCGTGGTGGATTGCGCTTGGGTCCGGTCTGCTGGCCCTGCCGGTCGTCGTCTGGGCCGGCGCCGGCATCTTCTGGATGGCCCTGCATTCCATCCGCCTGCTGACGCCCGGTATGGATCTGCTGATCGCGCTCGGCGCTGGCGGCGCCTGCGTACTCTCCATCATCTCCCTCGCATCCGGTTCGTCGCATGTCTATTTCGACACCGCGACGATGCTGATCACGCTTCTCCTGGTCGGGCGACTGCTCGACTCCACCACCCGTCGCGGCGCCCTCGATGCGCTGAGGGCGCTCGAGGACGCGACTGCTGAAACCGCCGTGAGGCGTAGCATGTCCGGCGACAAGGCAGTCCCGTGCGCGCAAGTCGGGATCGGCGATCTCGTCGTCATCGACGCCGGAATGACCATCAGCGTCGATGGAACCGTGCGCGAAGGCGCGACGCTGGTCGACCGCGCCGTGTTGACGGGCGAGAGCCGGGCGATCCCCGTCGACGTCGGCCAGCGCGTCGAGGCCGGCTCCGTCAATCTCCAGCGGCGCATCGTCGTGGCGGCCGACCGTGCATTCGGGGACCGCGATATCGACCGGATGGGCGGAGCCATCGCGATCGAGCTTGCCCGGCGCGGCACGGCGGCCTCACGCGCCGATCGTCTCGCCGGCGCGCTAAGCTTGGCAATTCCTGCCTTGGCGCTATTGACGGCCGTCCTGAGCCCACTGTTTGGCGTCGCCCCGCAGGATGCCGTCCTCAGAGCCTTGACCGTGCTGGCGGCGGCCTGCCCATGTGCGCTGTCGATCGCCGCTCCGCTCGCTCAGGCGCACGCGGCCAGCATCGCCGCGGCCTCTGGCCTGCGTTTGCGTAATCCCACCGCCTTCGAGGCGCTCGCCCGCCCGAAGACTGCCATCTTCGACAAGACCGGCACCTTGACCCATGGACGCCCCATCGTGGTCGACGTTGCTCCGGCGTCCGGCTGGTGCGAAGCCGACGTCCTGCGCATCGCGGCACGAGCGGAAACCGGGATCGACCACCCGCTGGCGCGCGCGATCGTCGACCGGCACGGCCGGGAAGAAGGAGCGGGCGGGACGCGTCTGGAGCGGGGCGCCGAAGCGCAGGATCACGCCGGACACCGCATCGCTGTTCACGGAATTGAGCGCGACGACGGGCTGACTTCGCTGGCCGTGACCCTGGACGGCATCCGGATCGGAACGCTCGCTCTGGCCGATGCCCCGACCAGCGACGCGCGGGAGACGCTTTCCCGGCTTCGAGCGCTCGGCGTTGAGACATGGATCGCCTCGGGGGATGCCGGCGGACCGACTCTGCGGATCGCCGACGCGCTAGGCGTTCCGCACGACAAGGTGCGTCACGGCTGCACGCCGGCCGGGAAGGCCGAACTCGTGAAGACCTTGGCCTCGCCAGTCCTGTTCCTTGGCGACGGTGTGAACGATGCCCCGGCACTC
>CALRXG020000429.1:0-6739 GCA_943372075.1 Bordetella parapertussis
AGCTTCAGCGCACCGAAGGCGTCGCTGTCGGCGCGCAGATGGCCCATCGCCGCCAGCTGCCGCAGCACCGCGCGCCATTGCTTCTCGTTGAGCTCGCGGCCGATGCCGAACACCGATAATTTGTCGTGGTTGAACTGCTTGACCCGCTCGGTCAGTCGTCCGACCAGCACGTCGATCAGGTGCATGGCGCCGAAGCGCTGCCCGGTGCGATAGACGCAGGACAGCAGTTTCTGTGCCAGCACCTTGCCGTCGCGAACCTTCGGCGGCGTCAGGCAGTTGTCGCAATTGCCGCAGTTCTCCTCGCTCCGCGCCTCGCCGAAATAGCCGAGCAGGCGCTGCCGCCTGCAATGCACCGTCTCGGCCAACGCGACCAGCGCATCGAGCTTGCCGACCGAAACGCGCTTGAAGGCATCGGAGCCGGTCGATTCGTCGATCATGCGGCGCTGCTGCACGATGTCGGAGAGGCCGTAGGCCATCCACGCCGCCGACGGCTTGCCGTCACGCCCGGCGCGTCCCGTCTCCTGGTAATAGGCTTCGATGCTCTTCGGCAGATCGAGATGCGCGACGAAGCGCACGTCCGGCTTGTCGATGCCCATGCCGAACGCGATCGTGGCGACGATCACGATGCCGTCCTCGTTGAGGAAACGGTCCTGATGCCGGGCGCGCACGCCGGCATCGAGCCCGGCATGATAGGGCAGCGCGGGAATGCCGGCTTCGCTGAGCGCCGTCGCGACGTCTTCGACCTTGGCGCGCGACAGGCAATAGACCACGCCGGCGTCGCCGGCATGGCGTTCCCGGATGAAGTTCTTCAGCTGCGTGGTGGCATTCTGCTTGTCGACGATCTCGTAGCGGATGTTGGGCCGGTCGAAGCTTGCGACGAACTCCGGCGCGTCGGTGAGTGACAGCCGCTCGGCGATCTCCTTTCGCGTCAATGCGTCCGCGGTCGCGGTCAGCGCGATCCGCGGCACGTTCGGAAAGCGTTCGGCGAGCGCGGACAGGCCGATATATTCCGGACGGAAGTCATGGCCCCATTGCGAGACGCAATGCGCCTCGTCGATCGCGAACAGCGCGATTTGCGCCTGGCCGAGCAGATTGAGGCAGCGCGGCGTCAGCAGCCGTTCCGGCGCCACATAAAGCAAATCGAGATCGCCCGCGATCAGCCGTCGCTCGACTTCGGACGCCTCCTCATAAGACAGCGTCGAGTTCAGCACCGCGGCGTTGACGCCGGCTTCGGTGAGCCCCGCGACCTGGTCGCGCATCAGCGCGATCAGGGGCGATACCACGATGCCGCAGCCGTCACGCAGCAGCGACGGCAGCTGGTAGCACAGCGACTTGCCGCCGCCGGTCGGCATCAACACCAGGCAATTGCCGCCCTCAGTGACATGGCGGATGATCTTCTCCTGCGCGCCGCGGAAGCCCGACAGGCCGAACACGGAACTGAGCACGGATCGCGCGTCGCGAGACGGATCTGATGTGCGATCGAGGGCGGGCTGGGCAGTCATGATCCCTTGTACGTTCCCTTGCACGATCTCTTGGGATTCCCCCGGATCTCGTTGGGGTCAACAGGCGGTGATCGAGGGGGGCGAGCCGAACGATACCGGAACGAACCGTGTTAATACACGTCCCGACAACAAACTCAATTCAGGCATGCCCGGCCAGCTGCGGATCATCACAGGCATTGCCGCGATCGTGCTGGTCACCGGCGCGTCCGCGGCCTTTGCGGTCGCCTGGCGGCCGCAGATTGCGGCCGTTGCACCGCCGCGGCCCGATACGTTCGATCCTGAAATCGTCAGGCGCGGCCGCGATCTCGCGGCGATCGGCAATTGCAACACCTGTCATACCGTGCAGGGTGGCGCGAACTACGCCGGTGGACTTCCGGTTCCGACGCCGTTCGGCACCATCTTCTCGTCGAACATCACGCCAGATGCCGAAACCGGCATCGGAGCCTGGTCGGAGGAGGCGTTCGTCCGCGCGATGCGGTCCGGCGTCAGCCGCTATGGCCGGCATCTCTATCCGACTTTTCCCTACGACCATTTTACCAACGTGTCCGATGCCGACGACCGGGCGCTCTACGCATTCCTGATGACGCGACAGCCGGTGCACGCGTCGCCGCCGGCGAACCAGCTGTCGTTTCCGCTGAACTACCGGCCGCTGATTGCGGGATGGAAGCTGCTGTATCTTCGCGGCGGCGGCGTTCCTGCCGATACCGCGAAGGGTGCGGAATGGAACCGCGGCGCCTATCTGGTGGAGGGGCTCGCGCATTGCGGCGCCTGCCATACACCGCGCAACGCGCTCGGCGCCGAGCGAGTGAATGCGCAGTTCTCCGGCGGTGACGTCGACAATTGGCATGCCTATGCGCTGAATGACGCTTCGCATGCCCCGGTGCGGTGGACCGCCGATGCGCTGTACGCGTATCTGCGTCACGGATGGCAGGGCGATCACGGCACTGCACGCGGGCCGATGGCCGAAGTGGCCGGCAATCTGGCCTCGGTGCCCGACGGCGACGTGCGCGCCATCGCCGTGTACATGGCCGGCATCTCGGGTGCGCCTGCGCCGGATCGCAAGCCGCCTGTGGATGCGGCGGCGCCATCAACCTCGACCGATGCAGTGCGGGCCAACACCGCGGGCGCGGCGGTCTATGCCGCGACCTGCGCAGCCTGCCATGAGGGCAACCGCGCGCTGCCTTATGGTGGCGTCAATCTTTCGCTCAGCACGGCGATCGCAAGCCCGGATCCGCGCAACTTGCTCAACGTGGTGCTGGCTGGCATCGGCGCCGTTGAGGGTGAGCGCAGCCCGATCATGCCGGGCTTCGCGGCCAGCATCGATGATGCCCAGATGGCTGCGCTGTTGAACTATCTGCGCGCCCGGTTCGGCAAGCAGCCACCGTGGAACGATCTCGACAAGGCGGTGCGCGAGGCGCGCGCGGTGCAGGCCGCCTCGCTTGCGGTGCGCGACGCACCTGCGGAATCAGATCAGCGAGGCAAGCCATGACGACACTGAAGGTCAATGGCCAAGATCATCAGATCGACGCCGATCCGGGCACACCGCTGCTCTATGTGCTGCGCGATGATCTTGCGCTCAACGCCGCCAAGTTCGGTTGCGGGCTTGGGCAATGCGGCGCCTGCACCGTGATCGTCGATGGCAAGGCGGTGCTGTCCTGCGTCACACCGCTGCTCCTCGTCGAGGGCAAGCAGGTGACGACGCTGGAAGGGCTGGGCTCCGTGGCCGCGCCGGCGCCGATCCAGCGCGCCTTCATCGAGGAGCAGGCGGCGCAGTGCGGCTATTGCATCGCCGGGATGATGATGCGGGCGCAGGCGCTCCTGATGCGCAATCCGAAGCCGTCGGATGCGCAGATCCGCGCCGAGCTGGAGCCGCATCTCTGCCGTTGCGGGACCCATATGCGCATCCTGCGCGCGGTGCACCGCGCCGCCAGTCTGATGGACACGGCCAATGCCGCAAGCGACAGGAGCGTCCGATGACCGCGCCTGTGGTTCTCGATCGTCGCCGCGTGCTGGCCGGGAGCGGTACGCTGATCGTCAGCTTTTCGCTGCGCCATGTGCAGGCGCAGGAGCAGAAGCCGGGACCGAAGCTGCCGGGCAGTCTTGCGACATCACCCAATCTGGAGTCCTGGCTCAGGATCGATGCCGACGGCCAGGTCACCGCCTTTACCGGCAAGGCCGAACTCGGTCAGGGCTTCCGGACCGCGTTCCAGCAGATCGCGGCCGAACAGCTCGACATCCCCTTCGATGCGTTGAAGGTGATCACCGCCGATACCAAGCTCACGGCGAATGAGGGCTATACCGCGGGCAGCCATTCGATGCAGGACAGCGGCACCGCCATCCTGCATGCGGCCGCGCAGGCGCGCGCGCTGCTGGTGGCGGAGGCCGCGCGGCGGCTCGACGTTCCGCCCGACACGTTGCGGACCGAGAATGCGGCGGTCGTTGCCCCTGACGGCCGGCGCCTGAGCTATGGCGAACTCGTCGCGGCCGATATGCTGCATGTCGAGGCTCAGCCGACGTCGCGCCTGAAGGATCCGGCGAGTTTCAAGGTGATGGGCCAACCGGTGCGGCGCGTCGATATTCCCGCCAAGGTCAGCGGTGGTGCCGCCTACGTTCAGGACATGCGACTGCCCGGCATGGTGCATGCGCGCATGGTGCGGCCGCCGAGCTACGGCGCACAGCTTGTGCAATGCGACAGCGCCGCGATCGAGAAAATGCCCGGCGTGGTTCAGGTCGTGCGCGATGGCAATTTCCTCGCGGTGGTCGCCGAGAAGGAGTTCGTCGCGATCAAGGCCATGCGCGCGCTTGCTGCCATTGCGAAGTGGCGGGAGAGCGCGAAGCTGCCGAACCAGCACGATCTGGCAAGCGTGCTGACCGCGCTGCCGTCGCAGGATTTCGCGATCTTGCAGCGCTCCGATCCCGCGGTGAGCGGCGCGAAATCGCTCGAGGCCAGCTATACGCGGCCCTACCAGTCGCATGGTTCGATCGGGCCGTCCTGCGCGGTCGCGCAGTTGATCGATGGCGCGATGACGGTATGGACGCACACCCAGGGGGTCTATCCGGATCGTCAGGCCATTGCCGAGATGCTCGGCATGCAGCCCGACCGCGTTCGCCTGATCCACGTCGAAGGTTCCGGATGCTACGGCCACAACGGCGCCGACGATGCCGCGGCCGACGCCGCGCTGATTGCCCGCGCGCTCGCCGGGCGTCCAGTTCGGGTGCAGTGGATGCGCGAGCAGGAGCATGGATGGGAGCCGTACGGCCCGGCGATGGTGACCAAGCTGAGCGCCTCGCTGACCGCCGATGGCACGATTGCCGACTGGAATTTTGCGGTGTGGAGCAACACCCATTCGATGCGGCCGGGCGGTGCCGGCTCACTGCTGGCGGCGCAGCACATGGCGCGATCGTTCGCGGTGCCCGCGCCAAAGCCGTTGCCGCTGCCGGAAGGCGGCGGGGATCGCAACGCGATCCCGATCTACAACTTTCCGAATGCGCATGTGGTGCATCACTTCATCCCGGCGATGCCGCTGCGGATTTCCGCGATGCGTGCGCTCGGCGCCTATCACAATGTGTTCTCGATCGAGAGCTTCATGGATGAACTGGCCGATCTCGCCGGGGCCGATCCGGTCGCGTTTCGCTTGAAGCATCTCGACGATCAGCGCGGTCGCGCGGTGGTCGAGACCGCAGCCCGGGAATTCGGTTGGACGAGTGGGCGGAAGCCGCCGCAGAATCGCGGCTACGGCTTTGCGTTCGCGCGCTACAAAAACCTTGCCGCCTACTGCGCCATTGCATCCGAGGTGGAGGTCGATCGCGAGACCGGGCGTGCGCGACTGGTACGCGCGGTCGCTTCCGTCGATGCCGGTGAGGTTGTCAATCCCGATGGAATCACCAACCAGATCGAGGGCGCGATCGTGCAGTCGACAAGCTGGACGCTGTATGAAAGCGTCACGTTCGATGAGGCGAGGATCACCAGCATCGACTGGCAGACCTATCCGATCCTGCGCTTCAATTCCGTGCCGGAACGGATCGACGTCCATATCATCAACCGTCCCGGCCAACCGTTCCTCGGCGCCGGCGAGACCGGGCAGGGACCGGCCGCGGCGTCGCTCGCCAATGCCATCGCGCATGCGACCGGCAAGCGACTGCGCGACCTGCCGCTCAGCCGCAAGCGGATCAAGGATGCGATCGACGCGTAAATCCGTCAGACGGTCGGTGCGGGCGGAGCCGGCGGCATCGGCTCGACCGTGTAGGTCTTGGGCATGTTGATTGGCTTATAGGCCGGATCCTTCTCGATGCGTTCCAGCACCGAGGCGTGGATGGTGGCGCCTTCGGGAATCGGCCGCGGCTCGCCGCGCGGCAGATAGAAGCCGAGGAAGGATTTCCGCTCCGGCCATTCCTTCCACTTGTCGCTCTTCGGAATCCACTCCAGGATTTCCCAGGCGCCGGTCAGCGAATTGTGCAGCGGGGCTGTCGCGCTCGGCGGCACATATTCGTGGCTGTGCGGCGGCAGCGGCAATCCCCAGGCCAGATGGTCGATCAGCGCCTGATCGACATGCAGCCCGGCGGCCTTGGTCTGCTCAAGCATCCAGATCAGTGGAAACTTTGACGGCCCGCTCTGCTCCTCCGGATAGCCGCCGCCGACGTCGGAGTGCACACCGGCGAACCAGACCTGGCGGACGTCCTGGGGCACTTCTGTCTGCGGATCGAACGGATTCGACCGGTAGGGCTGCGGCTGCTTCCACTGGTTGAGGCGGAACATGCGCCGCCGCTCGTCGATCGAGATCGCCTGGCGGAAACGCTTGACGCTGGAATTGGTGCGGGTGAACAGCAGGGTCTGCATGTCGAACAGGAAGTTGTCCTGACGCGGCACGATGATCGAGGCGACGGTGTCCCAGACGCCGACGAATTCGATGTCGATGTTGCGGCCGCCGGCGATCTGGCTGAAATGCCAGGCCTCCTTCAGCGGCGCATCGTCAAACGTTCCGTCGGGCCTCTGGGCGTCCGCGCTGGCCTTCTTGTAGGTCGAGAACGCATAGCCCGCGAGGTCGAGCTGGTCGACCGGCAACAGGCCCATCACGCGAACGAACGCCGCCAGCACCCGCACGGTATAGGCGCCGCGGCTGAAGCCGAACATCCAGACCCGGTCGCCGGGCTCCCAGAGCCGGCACAGAAACTGGTAGGCGCCGAGCGTGTCCTCGTCGAGACCGGCGCCGAACGCCAGCCCGAACAGGCCGCGTACC
>CALRXG020000430.1:0-6733 GCA_943372075.1 Bordetella parapertussis
AATGGGTGCTGAACGGCCGCAAGATCTGGATCAGCAATGCGCGTGCCGCCGATTTCATCATCGTGATGGCGCGGGTCGGCAGCGACCAGCGCCAGGGCGGCATCACGTCCTTCATCGTGGAAAAGGGCACGCCCGGCTTCATCATCGAGCGCGAGATCCCGATGGTCGGCGGCGGCTCGACCTATGAGATCGTGTTCGAGGATTGCCGCATCCCGAAGGACTCGGTGCTGGGCGAGGTCGGCAAGGGTTACGCGCCGATGCAGCTGCGCCTGCGCACACGGCGGCTCGAGATGGGATCGACCTGCGTCGGCATCACCAAGCGCGCCCTCGACATGATGTGCGAGCACGCCAAGCAGCGCGAGACCTTCGGCGTCAGGCTCGCCGAGCGCCAGGCGATCCAGTGGTGGATCGCCGATATCTCCACGCGGATGCATGCCTGCCGGCTGATGGTGCGGGACGCCGCCGACAAGACCGATCGCGGCGAGGACATCCGGCACGAGGCCTCGATGATCAAGGTGTTCGCGACCGAGATGGCCTATGAGGCCTGCGACCACGCCATGCAGACGCTCGGCGCGCTCGGCGTGACCCTCGAATTGCCGCTCAACGCCTTGTGGCAGAAGGCCCGCCTGATGCGGGTGTATGAAGGCCCGAGCGAAGTTCATCGCCAGGCGATCGCCCGCCGCGTGCTTGGGCTGCGCGGAGGTTAGGGGCTAGCAGGCCCCTAAGCGATCCTCGTCATGGCGAGGAGCGATAGCGACGAAGCAATCCATCTCTCCACGTGTGGAACGATGGATTGCTTCGCTTGCGCTCGCAATGACGGGGATGGAGTCCTTTCCGCACGGCGATCGTGGCGTGCGGCTACGCCGCGCGGACGTCGGAGAGGAAGCGGTTGACCTGGCCGGCGAGGTCCTTCGACTGGGTCGAGAGCTGTTCGGCCGCGCCCAGCACCTGGGTTGCCGCCGCGCCGGTGTCGTCGGCGGCGCGCTGCACGCCCGAGATGTTGGAGTTGACCTCCTGGGTGCCGCGGGCGGCCTCCTGAACGCTGCGCGAGATCTCCTTGGTCGCCGAGCCTTGTTCCTCGATTGCGGCGGCAATCGCAGTGCCGATCTGGTCGATCTCGGTGATGACGTCGACGACGTTCCTGATCGCGGTCACGGTCTCGTCGCTCGCGGTCTGGATCGCGGTGATCTGCTCGGAAATCTCCGTGGTGGCTTTCGCGGTCTGGCCGGCCAGCGATTTCACCTCCGAGGCGACGACGGCAAAGCCGCGGCCGGCTTCGCCGGCGCGCGCCGCCTCGATGGTGGCGTTGAGTGCGAGCAGGTTGGTCTGCGCCGCGATGCTCTGGATCAGGGTCACGACGTCGCCGATCTTCTGGGCGCCCTCGGCCAGCGAACGCGCGGTATCGCCGGTGCGCCGGGCGTGGTCGACGGCGCGCGCGGCGATCTCGGTCGAGGTCGCGACCTGGCGGGCGATCTCCGAGATCGAGGAGGTCAGCTCCTCGGTCGCGCTGGCGACCGTCTGCACGTTGGTCGAGGTCTGATCCGAGGCGGCGGCCACCACGGCGGCCTGGCGATTGGTGGCGGAGGCCGTGGCCGACATCGATTGCGCCGTGTCCTCCATGACAGATGACGCCGCGGACAATCCGCCGACCAGCTCGGTGACCTTGGCCTCGAAGGCACGCGTCAGATCGTCGAGCGCGCGGGCGCGCCGCATCTTGACGTCGTTCTCGGCCTCCTTCTCGGTGGTGAGACGATCGGCGTCGATCTTGTTGTCCTTGAACACCTGAACCGCGGCGGCCATCGCGCCGATCTCGTCGTTGCGCGCGGCGCCCGGAATGGCTTCGGCGACCTCGCCCGCGGCGAGACGCGACATGCGGCCGGTGAGCGCGGCGATCGGGTTGAGGATGCGGCGGCGGACCATCACGATGAGACCGGCGCTGCCGGCGATCACCGCGAGCAGTACGATCAACGCCACCACGAAGCTGAAGCGCGCCGATGAATAGGCGGCGGCAAGGCCCTGTTCGGCATTGTCGTAGAACGCGTCCCGCACGGTGACGATGGAGGCGAGGCCGACCTGGGACTCGGCGTAGTAGGTCTCGACGTCCTGCTCGTATTTGCCCGAGGTTGCGCCTTCCTTGGCGAGCTTCAGCGCCTTGCCGAAGCGTTCGATATAGTCGGCCTGCATCTTGCCGAGCGCCGCCAAAACGTTTGCCGGCGTTGCCGGATTGTTGCGCAGCTCCTGCAGCGTCGAGAGGATTTGCTGGGTCCGGCCGGTGCTGCGGTAGAGCTCCATCTTCTCGGGCTCGGTGGCGACGCGCTTGGCGCCGACCACGGCCTTGTGCAGGCTGGCATCGAGCCCGCCGATGTCGCGCAGCGTCCAGGCGACGTTGGCGTAGCTGGCCTGGCGGTAGGCGTTGCCGTCGAGGCCGGCGAGGCGGCGTACCTGTTCGTCGAGCAGCGTGGTGACGCCGGCGTTGAACACGGAATTGTCGGCAACGATCTTGGCTGCCGCCGGTTTGCGTGCGTCGACCGGACCCGCGATCGCCTTCTCGATGGCGTCGCGGAGTGCGGCGAACTTGGCCTTCAGCGCATCGATCGCGCTCGCGACCGCTCCGCCATCGTCGAGCGCGCCGGGCAGCGTGGCGCGGACCTGATTGACCTTGGCGAGCGCGCCGTCGGTCAGTTTGCGCAGCTTGTCGAGATCGGCGATCTGCTTCTGGTCGAGCGCGCCGGTGCCGAACAGCAAGTTGGTGGACATGCCGCGCTCGGAGTTCATGTAGCGCGGGATATCGCCGACGGCGCGAACGATCTCGAGCCGGCTCTGCGCGGTCGAGACCTTGTCCATGGTCTGGTACTTGGTGACGGCGACATAGGCCGCCAGCCCGCCGCCGACCGCGGACAATGAGACGATCGCGGCGGTCAGGAGGGTACCGATTCTCATGGGATGCGCGCCATTCTTGACGAGGAAGGAGAGTCCTCGACCGTACCGGCGGCGCATTAAGCTAGGGTTTACGATGCGGGGCCGCGGTGGTCGCGGCCATCCGCATCATCCGAACGTTGAACGTCTGGCGTCGCCGGCCGGGCGCGCGGGCAGCAGCGCGTGGCGCTCAGCGCTCCTCGTCGTCCGCGCCCTTGGTCGCGGCACGGTGCTGGGTCGCGCCATTGGCGCCTGGTTCGCCGCACGGGAGCTGGTTCCAGGTGCCGTCGGCGGCCTGCTGATAGGCCTGGCACCCGGCCGATGTGGCGGCGGTGGATTTCTCTTCGGCTTTCTGTCGCTCGGCGCTCTTCGCCAGCGCAGGCGTGGCCATTGCAGCGATGGCTGCGAGCGAGCCTGCGAAAACCAGCTTTGCGATCCGCATGTCGGGTTCTCCTTCTCGAAGCAGATGTCTATCCAGGAAAGGAATCTGGCGATTTTGGGCCGCGGCGTGCGGTCTGCGACGAATTGCTTAATGCCTGGGAAAACCGGCCGGTTCGGCGTTAACTTCTGCCTCACGCCGCGCTGCCGAGCGCGGTCGATTGGGGCGGGCAGCGCGACGGTGTCATGACAGCGTGCTACCATGGTCGGATCATGACCCATCGCATTCTCGTGTTCTACGGCTCCTACCGTTCGGATCGCATGGGCATCCGCCTGGCGCATTTCGTCGTCGAGGGCCTGCGCGCCCGTGGCGACGATGTCGAACTGATCGATGCCAAGGAGGTCGGCCTGCCGATGCTCGACCGGATGTACAAGGAACATCCCAAGGGGCAGGCGCCGGCCGTGCTCGAAACGCTCGCTGGAAAGATCCGCGACGCCGACGGCTTCCTGTTCGTCACCGGCGAGTACAATTGGGGCATCCAGCCCGGGCTGAAGAACCTCACCGATCATTTCCTCGAGGAATGGTTCTGGCGTCCGGCGGCGATCGCGAGCTACTCCGCCGGGCGGTTCGCCGGCGCGCGTGCCGCCACCGCCTGGCACGGCACGCTGTCGGAGATGGGCATGGTGGTGGTGTCGAGCACGATCAGCGCGGGGCCGATTGCCCAGACCCTGTCGGCCGAAGGCAAGCCGATCGGCGAGGGCGGCAAGTCGCTCGAACGCGCTTTCCCTCGCTTTGCCGACGATTTCACCTGGTGGATCGAAGCCGCCAAGGCGCAGCGGGCGCGCAAGGCGCCGCCATACTGAGCGCCGTTTAGGAGTCTTGCGATCATGAGTCTCTTCACATCGCCGTTCGATACGGCGCGGGAGACTGCGCTGGTCACCGGTGCAGGCAACGGCATCGGGCGTGCCATCGCGCAGGCCCTGACCGGCGAAGGCGTGCGCACGGTGTTCGCGGACCTGCATGAGGATCGGGTGTCGGCGGCGATCAAGGCCGCCCCGCGTCCCGAGCTTGCGGTGCCCTGGGTCGGCGATCTCGCGCAGCGTTCGGCATGCGATGCCTTGCTCGCGCATGCGCAAGCTTCACTCGGGCAGGTGACGCATTTCGTCCACAGCGCTTCGCCGCCACGCCGCGAGGCGGATCATGCGATGGCGGTGGATGAGGAAACCTGGCGGCAGATGCACGCGGTCAATCTCGACGCCGGTTTTCATCTGTCGCGCGAACTGGCGCGCAAGCTGATCGCCGCGAAGGCGCCGGGCTCGTTCCTGCTGCTGACCTCGCTGCATGCCGGCACGCCGCGCAACCTGCCGCATTACTCAACGGCGAAGGCCGGCATGGCGATGCTGGTGAGGGAACTCGCCAAGAGCTGGGGCCGCTATGGCATCCGCGTCAATGCGCTGGTGCCCGGCGCGATCGCGGCCGGCGGCTTCGTCGCCGATCCCGCGCTTGCAAGGCACATCCCGCTCGGCCGGCTCGGGCAAGCCGACGATCTCGCGCCGATGGCGCTCGCCGTGCTGTCGCACCGGCTGTCCGGTTACGTCACCGGTGCATCGATCACGGTCGACGGCGGATTGTCGCTGACCAATTGGTTCGCGCCGCCGGAACTCGATTGAGGATTCCTGTTTGACGCGTTTTCTTCACGCGAACCGGTACCCACGTCGCTCGAAAACGCTCTCTATTCTTTCGTCCTGATGTAGCCCGCGAGCCGCGCCTTCTGGTCGTGGCACCAGGTCGTCATGCCGATGCGGCGCTGATCGAGGTCGGTGGTCTGCGTCGCGATCGCAACTTCCGTCATCAGGTCGTCGGACTGCTTCTCGCCCATCTTGCCGCCGGTGTGCATGTAGGCGATCGCCTTGCGCACCTGTTCGGTGGTGCCGTCGGGCAGGTGCATGTCCTGCGCGCGCTGCACGAGGTCCTGATAGACGAGATCGGTGCCGGGGCACTCGACCTTCGCGGCGAAGGCTTGCAGCACCATCGTGACATAGGCCGCGCGTGGATCGGCGGCGTGAGCCGGAGACGCTGCGACAATCAGTCCGCCGATCAGCAGTGCGTAACGCATCGAATTCCTCCCAATGTCTTGGACGTTTTTTACTAGGCTAGCGTCGACGGGAACCGACTGCAACCGGAAGGACACAGTTGCTGAGGGAACCGATCAAACAGATGTGTTCCGCTCGGCGTTGCCACGATTTCAGCACGATTTCGGCAGCATCTCGCAGAAGTTAACGCAGGGGAGAATGATCGTGTCGAAGTTGGGGCTTGCTGCCGTGCTGGTGGGAACACTGGCGCTCGGCGGCTGCATGCAGGCGACGCTGTCGCCGGTGACGGATGCCGCGATGACGCCGCGCGACCGGCAATTGCTGGCGCATCCGCCCTATGCCGATGCCAAGATCCCGGATCAGTTCCAGCGTCACATCGTCGAGTATACGCGCCGGGAGCAGCCGGGTTCGATCCTGGTCGATACCGACGCGCGCTACCTCTATTACGTGCTGCCCGGCGGCAAGGCGATCCGTTACGGCGTCGCCGTCGGCGAGGAGGCGATGGCCTTCTCCGGCGTGGCCACGGTTGGTCGCATGGCGGAGTGGCCGGACTGGGTTCCGACCGCGGATATCCAGCAGCGGCTTGGTCCGTATCCGAAGCGTGTCGCCGGTGGACCGGCCAATCCGCTCGGCGCCCGCGGCATCTATCTGTACCAGGGCAACAAGGACACGCTGTATCGCATCCACGGCACCAACCAGCCCGAATATATCGGGCAGGCGATCTCGTCGGGCTGCATCCGGATGAACAACGCGGACGTGATCGATCTCTACCAGCACGTCAAGCCGGGCGCGACCGTGGTGGTGCTGCCGCCGGGACAGAGCGCCTAGTTTCGGATCCAAGAAACACAACGGCCGATCGCTTGGTTGCGATCGGCCGCTGTTTTGACGGGTCGTTCGATCGTCAGCGTAACGGCATCGGCGGTCGAACCACCGGGCCGTTGTCGTCGGCATCAACAACACTGGACTGCTGCTGCGATTGCAGCGGTCGCGGTGCCACGACAGACTGAGGCGAGGTGGCAACGGGCGGCGGCAACGGCGCTGCCGCTGCGGGCGGTGGCGGGATGTAGGCCTGCGCCGGCCGGCGCACCGGCGGCGGAGCAACGGCGGTGTGCGACGCCGTCGGCGACGCGACCGCGGCGCGCGGGCGCGGCGCGACCGGCCGCGGTTCGGCGGCCCTGGTCTCGGTGGTCCGCGCGACACGCTGCGTCAGCTGATCCTGGCTCGCCTTGAGCTGGTCGATGCTCGTCTTCAACTGCTCGATCTGCTGTCCCATGGCGGTGAGGTCGCGTGCCATCGACTGCAGCAATTGCGTCTGGTCAGGCGCGGCCGCCGCTGCCGGCGCCAC
>CALRXG020000431.1:0-6726 GCA_943372075.1 Bordetella parapertussis
GCCGCATTTGGTCCGCAGTTTGCGGTGACACCGGCCGGGAATGGAGTTGTTTTTGACCAGAGCCATCACCCTCGCCGCGCTGACGTGCTTCCTTCTCGCGGGCGCCGCGATCACAGCCATTTTGGGCCGTGACAGCCTGCCGGCAGCACGGGCCGATATCGGCCCGGTTGCCAATCGCGCCAGCAAGCAGGACAAGCTCGCCGTCACGACACTTGCCGCGGCCTCGTTCGAGGTGCCGCAGTCGACCGAGCCGCCCGCCAATCCGTCGCCGCTGCTGTTGCGAGCTCAGGCCGCTATTCCGGGCGTGACCGACACGGTGCGTCAGGCCTACGCCTCCGCCGAGCCGGCCGATATCGGCCTGCCGAAGGTCAACGACCCGGTCGATGCCGTCCAGCCGAAAACCGCCGAACCGGTGGTCGCACCGGCGGTAACGGCGCCACCGAAACCGAAGGCCGCCGCCAAGCCGGCGCCGCAGAAGAACTATGCGCTGCTCAGCGATGCGCAGATCGCCGGGATCAAGGACCGGCTCAAGCTGTCGTCGTCGCAGGAATATTACTGGCCCGCGGTCGAGACCGCGCTGCGCGCCGTCGCCCGCAAGATCCACGCCAAGCGGCAGGGCGATCCCGCCGCCGGCGCCATGCCGATCGATCCCGACTCCGAGGAAGTCCAGCAGCTGAAGTCGGCAGCGATGCCGCTGCTGTTCCAGCTTCGCGAGGATCAGAAGAACGAGGTCCGTTCGCTCGCACGCCTGATCGGCCTCGAGCGCGTCGCTTCGATGATCTGAGCGGCAGGCCGGTCGAGCCGGAGCCGCGCTGCACGCGCGTCAGCGGGCCTCCAGCGGTCGCAGCTTCTCCACCTTGCCTTGGGTTTCGACGAGCAGTTGCTTCATGAAGTCCTTGTTGCGCTTCAGCCAGGGCTCCAGCGTTTGTCGCACATCGCCCGGCGACTTCTTCTCGATCGCCTGCGCGAGCCGGGCCTGAAACGTCCCCCAATCCTTGAACATCTCCTTCAACAGAGCGTCGTCGGCGATATTGATGGTCGACTTGATGTCGCCGACGGTTTCGAGCTCGCGCATGTTGCCCTGCCGCAGGATCGAATCGAGGTTTTCCAGGCATTCGTGGTAGCGCTGCAGCAGATCGTCCCATCGCTTGGCGCTGCAATCCTCGTCGAGATCCTCGACGGCGTTGTAGAGCGGCTCGAGAAACGACCATCTGAACCGTCGCGCCAGTCGCAGCAGGATCGAGAGGAAGACGATGTCCTTTGGCATGTTCTGCGCGACCATCAGCCTCGGATCTTCGCTGAATGGCGGCATCGGCACGAAGATGACGACGACCGAGAACGGCGTGTTGTCGAGATATTCGAGCCGGGCGATGACCGGCTGATACAGCTTCAGATCGCGGAAGATCGGGCTGAGAACCTGCTCGCGGCTGCGCCGGCTGGCGACATCGACGTCGGAGAAAGAGTTCGCGACATAGCTCGTCAGCTCGTCGAGCCAGGCGCCGCTGTCGTAGCGGTTCTGGGCGCTGAGCAAATCCTGCCAGTCGAGATCGGCCGTATCGGGGCCGGACAGCAGCGTGGTGGTGGCGGGATCCGCCTCCAGCTTGGCATCCCTCAGGAATCCGCGCGCGCGGTCCGTGGGCGGCAATGCCTTCAGGGTATCGGCCTTCTGCCGGAACGACAGCTCGTCGCTGAATACGATGCGAAGCCGCAGACGAAACAACTCTTCCGGCCGGGTGATCTGCATGAACTGCGCGTGCAGGTCCTTCACCGCCTCGTTGAAGTCGCGGGCGTGATTGGCGTTCAGCTTCGGCCGCAGCGGCACCGCGCCGAAGGTCGGCCGCACGAACAGATCCTCGAGGAAGCGCCGGACCTCGTCGTCGCCGATCCCGTAGAACTCGTTCTCCGCCAGCATCGGAAACGACGGCGAGCTGTCGACCGAGAACCACAGCACCTTTGACATGAGCTTCAGCGCGCGCTTGTAGCCATCGAACTGGGAAATCTCCGAGGCGCACCACGTCCAATTGTGCTCGGCGTTGGTGTGAATGAAGATCAGGCAGTCGGCTTTCGCCGTGTTGTCGATCATCCATTGCCGCCATTCCGCGCCGCCGGGAATCTCCTCGCACACGAAGCATTCCAGCGAACGCTGACCCTCCAGGCTGCTGAGATATTCGAGCCGTGCTTTCAAGAGCCGTGCAAGAAATCTGTCTTCGGCGCGATGGCTGATAAAGACCGAGAAATCATTGGGCATGGCAAAAATCCGATCTGCATGAACTTTATGCGACGGCTGGCCGTATCGCATCGGCCGGATGCCGCGGCTGCACGTCTTGCCCCGCATCCATGATAGCGCGGCTCTTGAGACTGCGATCGCCGGGCGCGAAAAAGAAAAACCGCCTGCCAGTGAAATATCTCACTATACCCTAGGGTGTACTGCGTGCAGAATGCCAAGGGAGCCGGCGTGCTGTGCTCGTCGTGCTCCGTGATGACTGGTTAAGATTTTTCGAAATTTGGCTGATGCGTCGACTTGAACGCATCGTTTCATTTGAAGCCTTGGTGCTGTTGGCGCGAGGGCGTGCGACCAATTGAGCCTTCAGCCGAGATCGGTCGGCCGGATCGAGTTCAGCAAAAGTCATTGTGCAGGGGGCAGTCATGCCGAAGACGAAGCAGCAGCATCTCGATCGCGACGCCGGTCCGAAGCGGATCCTTGCACTCGACGGTGGTGGCATTCGCGGCATCCTGACGCTCGAATATCTCGCTGCGATCGAGGCGCATTTGCGCGATCGATACAAAAACCGAGAGCTGCTGCTGTGCGACTATTTCGATCTGATCGGCGGTACCTCCACCGGATCGATCATCGCGGCCGGGCTTGCCTGCGGCATGACCGTGGACGCCTTGAAGAAGCTCTATCGCGGGATCGGCACCGACATCTTTCAGGAATCGTTCTGGCGCCGCGGGCTGCTGTCGCCGAAATTCGATTCCGACGCCTTGCAGCACGCGCTCGATGCGCAGCTCGGCGCCGATACCGTGCTCGGCGGCGATCGTGTTCGCACCGGCCTGATGATCATGACCAAGCGGCTCGACACCGGCAGTCCCTGGCCGCTGCACAACCATCCGGACGCGCCCTACGCGAAGCAGGACGGTGCATTGCGGCTCACGCAGGTCGTTCGCGCCAGCACCGCGGCGCCGACCTATTTCAAACCCGAGGAGATCACGATCTCGGCGCGCGACGGTCACACGGTCAATGGCGCCTTCGTCGACGGCGGCGTCAGCCCGTTCAATGATCCGGCACTGCAGCTTCTGATGCTCGCCGCCCTCAACGGCCACGGTTTCCGGTGGCATAGCGGCCACGACAAGCTGCTGCTGATCTCGGCCGGTACGGGCGTCTTCAAGGCGACGTATTCGACGGAGCAGATCCTCCGCATGCCAGCGGCGGAACAGGGTGTGCGGTCGCTGCAATCGCTGATGGACGATTGCGGGCGGGTCAATCACGGCATGCTGCAATGGCTGACCAAGTGCCTGACACCGTGGTCGATCGATCGCGCCGTCACGGATATGCTGGCGGACAGCCAGGGCGGACCGCAGCTCGCGACCTATGCGCGCTACAACGTGCTGCTGGAAACCGCGTGGTTGAAGGACAGGCTCGCCATCGACCGGACAGCGGACGCGGTTGCGAAGGTCGCCGCGATGGACGACCCGAACAACATGGACGAGCTCGCCGGGATCGGCGCGCTCGCCGCGAAGGTGCAGGTCAAGCCGGAACATTTCCCGCAGGCCTTCGATATCGCGTAATGCCGCGCGCACCGGCATCGCGACACGCCGATCCCGGCTTCGACAAGGAATTCGCCTTCAGTTAAGTTCGCTACCTGGACACGATGATCCAATCATTAAGTCGAGGTGTCGCGATGGCTACCGAACAAGACGCCAAGTCACCGAACACGGTGGTTCTCTTCAGCGGTCATATGATCGATGCGCCAGATCGAAAGACCCCACGCTTTCCACCGGACAAGGAGGCCGTTGCGGCCGCTGCGATCGCCGACGCGCTGGCGAAGATCGGTGTCACCAAGGGCGATCTTGCCATTTGCGGCGGCGCCTGCGGCGGCGATCTGCTGTTTGCGGAAGCCGCGCTCGCGCAGGGCATGCGGCTTGAAATCTATATTCCGTTCGACGAGCCGACGTTTCTTGCCGGATCGGTCGATTTCGCCGGCGGCGATTGGCGCGCGCGCTATCTTGCTGCGAAATCGAAAGCGACGCTCCATGTCATGCCGGACGAGCTGGGTCCGCTGCCGGCCGGTGAGAACGCCTATGAGCGCGATAATCAATGGATGCTGGAGCGCGCCGCCCGGTTTGGCGACAAGAAGCTTGCCTTCGTCTGCCTGTGGAACGGCGAAGGCGGCGATGGTCCCGGCGGCGCCAAGCACCTGATGGACGAGGCCGGCCGCAAAACGACGTGGGTTTACTGGCTGGATACGAAGAAATTATGGGACTAGGAGATTTTCAGGATGCCGTCGTGTTTCATGATCATGCCTTACGGCCGCAAGGCGACCCAGGCCGACCCTAAGTTTGGTCCAGCCGAGATTGATTTCAACGCGCTATGGGATCGCGCCTACGTACCCGCCATCAAGGCGCTCGGTTATCAGCCGGTACGCGCCGACCAGGACACCAGCGCATTGATCGTCAGTGAAATGCTGGAACGGATCTACTTCGCCGATCTCGTGCTGGCCGACATGACGATACCGAACGGCAACGTCTATTACGAGGTTGGCATTCGCCACGCGTCACAGAAGACGGGATGCGTCCTGCTTGCGGCCGACTGGTCCAAGCAATTGTTCGACGTCGTGCAGATGCGGACCGTCCGCTACCCGCTGCCCGAGGGCGAGATCACCGAGGCGACCGCCAACGCCATGCAGGCCGCGATCAAAGAGCCCATCAAGGCGCTTGCCGATGGAATTTCGCCGATGCATCAGTCGATCCCGGGCTATCCGGACAAGGTCGACTCGCGCAAAGCGATGACGATGCGCAGCCAACTCGCCGAACAAGCAGCGTTCCAGACCAAGATACGCGCGGTGCGCGCGGCACCAGCGGACCAGCGCATGGCGCGAGCCCAGGCGCTGATCCTCGCCGAGGGAAATCCGCCGGCTACTTATCCAAAGGCGCTCGCTTTGTTGCTGATGTTGCGCGACTGCGTCAATCACGCTGCCGACTGGAACATCGTGCTGGACTTCATCGGCAAACTTCCGGATCGCTTTGCCAACGAGCCCGAGGTGCAGGAGAATCGCGCATTCGCCGCGGCCCAGGCTGGCGACGACATCCAGGCCATTGCCGAGATCCAGACATTGATTGATTTCGCGGGACCGACGCCGGAACGGCTCGGCCTGATGGGTGGCCGTCACAAGCGCCTTGCCAGAACCGCGCCAGTCGACTCTCCCGAACGCAGGCAGGAGCTCGAAAAAGCGATCGACTGCTATCAGCAGGGCATGGAGCTCGACCTCAACGCCTATTATTGTTCCAGCAATCTGCCGCGTCTCTATCGCACGCGGGGAAGCGCAGGCGACGAGGAGCGCGCGCAGTCGACGCTGCGGCTGGCGATCGCCGCATGCGAGCGGGCGAGGCGAATGCAGATCGCCGACGAATGGCTGCGTCCGACGCTGCTCGCGGCCGCCTTCGACCTCGGCGAACCCGACAAGGCCGATGAACTCGCGGATGCCGTGATTGCCGAAGGTCCGGCCAGATGGAAGGTGAATGGCGTGCTGGGCGACCTTGAGCAGACGGTTGCACAGGTCACTGATCCCGCAAAGCGCGCGCGATTGTCCGCCATCGTCGACAAGATCAAGGCTGCCTGATCGCGCGCGTCTTGCATTCTGGCGTCAGCCGAGCCGCATCGACAGCTCGACGTCTCCGCCGAACGGCACCGACAGGTAGCCGTTCGCCGGCGAGCGCACCCGCGCCAGATAGTCGGGGCTGTAGTCGGCGTTGTCGGCGACGACGAAGGCGCCGGGCTTCAGGCGGCTCTCGACGAGATCGAGGATGTCGGGATAGAGCGCCTTGGCGCCGTCGAGCAGCACGAGGTCGATCGTATCGGGCAGGCCGGTGCGCAGCGTCGCGAGCGCGTCGCCTTCGCGGATCTCGATGAGGTCGTCGAGACCACCGGCGACCAGGTTGTCGCGGGCGCGCGCCACCTTGGACGGTTCGAACTCGCTGGTGATCAACCGTCCGCCGCCATTGTCGCGCAGCGCGGCGGCAAGATGCAGCGTCGAGATCCCGAACGAGGTGCCGAATTCGACGATGTTGCGCGCGCGAGCGCCGCGCGCCAGCATGTAGAGCAGCGCGCCGGTCTCGCGCGAGACGGCGAGCGGCGCATTCTTGAACCGCCCGTAGAGTGCGCGGTAGTCGGTCCTGCTTTGCATCAGGCGATCCCGCTCCTCGTCGGAAAGGTCGGCGACAGCAAGCCGGGTTTGCTCCACCGCGGCGGAGGCTTGCGCGAACAGGCGGTCGAGCAGGCCCGCGAGCTTGGATGAGGTGAGGGTTGTCATGTCGGTCTCCGGTTCGTCATCGGCGCGTCCTTGCGCCCCGGCAGAAATACGAATAACTAGTCGCATTCGCTAATCGCATTCCCCAAACTGCCCTCAGGCATCAATGACCAAACGGCGAAGCTCTTCAGTTTCCTCGCGAAAACAGCCGCAACAGGCTCGCTCGAGCGAACTCGTTGCGGCGATTCTCGATGCCGCTGTT
>CALRXG020000432.1:0-6712 GCA_943372075.1 Bordetella parapertussis
AGGGCGAGGAGCTGACGCGCACCGTGCACACCGTCTTCGACAAGGAGACCGGCAAGGCGATCTACGAGGAAGAGAAGCTCGACCTCGAGCCGCTGCCCTACATCGTCATCATCGTCGACGAAATGGCCGACCTGATGATGGTCGCCGGCAAGGACATCGAAGGCGCGGTGCAACGTCTCGCACAGATGGCGCGCGCCGCCGGCCTGCACGTGATCCTCGCCACGCAGCGTCCGTCGGTCGACGTCATCACCGGCACCATCAAGGCGAACTTCCCGACCCGCATCGCCTTCCAGGTGACGTCGAAGATCGACAGCCGCACCATCCTGGGCGAGATGGGCGCCGAGCAGCTGCTCGGCCAAGGCGACATGCTCTATATGGCGGGCGGCGGCCGCATCAGCCGCGTGCACGGCCCGTTTGCTTCCGACGAGGAAGTCGAGAAGGTGGTGCGTCATCTCAAGACGCAGGGACAGCCGGAATATCTCGAAGCCGTCACCGCGGAAGAGCCGACCGACGAGGACGGCGCGGTGTTCGATGCCACCGGCATGGGTGGCGACGGCGGCGGCGATCTGTTCTCGCAGGCGGTTGCGATCGTCAAGCGCGACCGCAAGGCGTCGACCTCCTACATCCAGCGCCGGTTGCAGATCGGCTACAACCGCGCCGCCTCGCTGATGGAGCGGATGGAACTCGAAGGCATCGTGGGACCTGCGAATCACGCCGGAAAACGCGAAATCCTGGTCGCGGAAGAAGAGGGCCAGTTCTGATCGGGAGCGATCATCACGGAAAAACCATATCTCCCTCGGAAGAGGCGGGATAGAATCCGGCCAAGCGGGACGAGCGTCGAACAGAGACCTGACATATCTGATGGCAAATCAACTCATTGACCGCGGCACGCGCATCGCGCTGGCTTTCCTCGTCACCGCCGCGATCGCCGGCGCCGCGACGGCGCAGAACGCGCCGCCAAAATCCGCGACCAACGGTGCCGCGAAGACTGGGCCAAAGGCCAAGGACGCCGGCGCGCAGAGCAATGCGGATAAGGGCCCGGCGACCACCGGCGCCACCCAGGCACCGCCGAATCCGGTGATTCCCGATCCGCGCCGCAACGTTCCCGCCAACATCTTCCAGACCTTCGACGCCAACCAGAAGGCGCAGGCCGCCAAGGTCTCGGCCTATCTGTCGTCGCTGCAGACGCTGGTCGGGAATTTCGTCCAGGTCGGCCCCGACGGCACCAAGACCAAGGGCGATTTCTACATCCAGAAGCCGGGCAAGCTGCGCTTCGAATATGACGATCCGAGCACCATCGAGGTGATCGCCGACGGCTCCTCGGTTGCGGTGCGCGACCGCAGGCTCGCCACCCAGGACGTCTACCCGCTGTCGCAGACCCCGCTGCGCTATCTGCTGTCGGACCGCATCGACCTGATGAAGGACACCAACGTCATCAGCGTCACCGCCGACGACGTGTTCGTCAGCATCACGATCGAGGAGAAGCAGGCGCTGGTCGGCACCAGCCGCTTCCTTTTGATGATCGGCGCCAAGGACGGCAAGCTCAAGCAGTGGACCGTCACCGACCCGCAGGGCTACGACACCACGGTCGCGGTGTACAATCTCGACGCGACCCAGAAGCCCGATCCGTCGCTGTTCAAGATCGACTTCACGACCTATCCGGGCACCTCGCCGGGGTAACCGCGCGCTTCTCCCTCGTCTTTGTGGACAATTGAAACGCGCCGCGCGAACCGTGCTAAGACGCAGCTCTCATGCGGTTCTCCATCACCACCTGGAATATCAACTCGGTGCGTCTGCGCATCGACATCGTCGCCAAATTCCTGAAGAGCGCCCGGCCGGACGTGCTGTGCCTGCAGGAGACCAAATGCATCGACGATGCGTTTCCGCTGAAGCGCTTCAAGCGGCTCGGCTATGAGCATGTCGCGCTGAACGGGCAGAAGGGCTATCACGGCGTCGCCATCGTCTCGCGCCTGCCGTTCCAGTCCACCGACATCAGGACGTTCTGCGACAAGATCGACTCGCGGCACATCTCGGTCTCTTTCGGCGAGAAGGCGCAGCTTTCAAAGCCGCTGGTGCTGCATAATTTCTACGTGCCGGCCGGCGGCGACGTTCCCGATCCCGCGCTCAACCCGAAGTTCGAGCACAAGCTGCAATTCCTCGACGAGATGAAAAGCTGCGAGCCGCTGCATCCGCGCGGCGATGACCGCCACATCCTGGTCGGCGACCTCAACGTCGCGCCGCATGAGCACGACGTGTGGTCGCACAAGCAACTGTTGAAGGTCGTCTCGCACACGCCAATCGAGACCGAGAAGCTGCTCGCGGCGCAGGCGCATGGCGAATGGTTCGACGTCGCGCGCGAGCGGATCCCGATGTCGGAGAAGGTCTACACCTGGTGGAGCTATCGCGCCGCGGACTGGACCGTCGGCGATCGCGGCCGCCGGCTCGATCACATCTGGGTCTCGCGCGCGCTGAAGGATCACGTCAGCGATTTCAAAATCACCCGCGACGCCCGCAGCTGGGAGCGCCCGTCGGATCACGTGCCGGTGACGGCGGTGATGGAGGTGTGAGTTGTCGTCGCTGCGAAAGCAGGGACCCATAACCACAGGGTCCTGAAACTGGCAAAGCCGTCGACCCGCGTGCCCAAAGAGCGGCCGCGGCGTATGGGTCCCGGATCGCGCTCGCGATGCTCGCTTGTCCGGGACAACGGGAGATCACGTGCTCAGCTTCCCGCCGGCCATCAGGATGTCGCTCGCGAGCTGGCTGGTGCGCAGCGCGAGTTCGTCGCGCAGTCGGCGCGCGGCGGGCGGGTCGCTTTCCAGCACGCGCTGAAACAGGCTGCGCGCGACGCGGATCACGCTGCCGCGCTCCAGCGCGGTCGCGGTCGACGGCCGTTTCATCGCGACGATCAATGCGAGCTCGCCGATCAATGCGCCGGGGCCCGCGATGATCTCGGCGCCGCCTTCCTCGACACGGAAGGTGCCGCGCTGCACGACATAGCCGGCATCCGCCGCATCGCCGGCCTTGAACAGCACGTCGCCGGCGTTGAAATCACGCTGCTCGGAGCCGATCGCCAGCATGCGCAGGGAGCTGTCGCCCAACAGACGCATCGTCGGGACCCGCTCGAGCAGGGCTACGTCATCATCGATCGACATTCAGGGCCGGTAACCGCGGTGCGCCTCGATTTCACGAATCGTTGAGCGCGAAGCGTATCACGGCACCAGCTTGTAGCCACCGGCTTCCGTGACCAGGATTTCCGGGTTGGCGGCGTCCTTCTCGATCTTCTGGCGCAGGCGGTAGATGTGGGTTTCCAGCGTGTGGGTGGTGACACCGGAATTGTAGCCCCAGACTTCCTGGAGCAGCGTCTCACGCGACACCGGCATCTGGCCGGCGCGGTAGAGGAAGCGCAGGATGGCGGTTTCCTTCTCGGTCAGCCGCACCTTCCTGGCATTGGCACCGGTCAGCATCTTCGAGCCGGGCCGGAACGAGTAGGGGCCGACCGAGAACACCGCGTCCTCGCTGGCCTCGTGCTGGCGCAGCTGGGCCCGGATCCGGGCCAGCAGCACCGCGAAGCGGAACGGCTTGGCGACATAGTCGTTGGCGCCACTTTCCAGTCCCAGGATGGTATCGGAATCGGTGTCGTGGCCGGTCAGCATGATGATCGGCGCCTTGAAGCCGCCCTTGCGAAGCGAGCGGACCACTTCGCGGCCGTCAGTGTCGGGCAGGCCGACATCCATCAGGACCAGATCGGGGGAATTGGCTTTGGCGGCAGTGGCGCCCTTGGCACCGGTGTCGACTGCGGAGGCCTCGAATTCCTCGTGCAGGGACAGCTGCTCGACCAGCGTATCGCGCAGATCGGTATCGTCATCCACGATCAAGATCTTGCGGGCATTGGCCATTGGTACAATCCTTCGGGGGCGGGGCGGTCAGAAGCGGAGGGCGCTTATGGCCGTAACATCGGCTAGATATGTGCTCAGTTAGGCGATTGTTACCGATTCACAAGGCGGGCCAGTCTACCTCAAATCGAGCGGGGCAGGACGTGAATGTCCTGTAATGCCGGGGAATAGAATGTTTGGGGCGTCCAAGGCAAGTTCAGTTTGGAATGATTCTTAGAGGAAGATAAGCTATTTCAATCACTTATATGACACCCAAGCGTGATCGTCCGCTCTCCGCCATCGAGGTCCGCAGCGCCGCCGGCGATCCGCGCCGGGGTTGGCTGACGGCCGACGGCTGGACCGTGCCCGTGGCGCTCGGTCGCGGCGGAATCCTCGCCAACAAGCGCGAGGGCGACGGCGGCACGCCGCGCGGCATCTTCCATCCGAGGCAACTCTGGTGGCGTGCCGACCGGCACCGGCGGCCCACCACCTTGCTGCCGGCCCGGCCGATCCGCCGCGAGGATGCCTGGTGCGAGGATCCGGCCGACCGGCATTACAACCGGCCGATCCGGCTCGACCGCGAGCAGGGCGGCGACCGCCTGACCCGCGAGGACCATCTTTACGACTTCATCATCGAGATCGACCACAACGCCGCCCCGCGCGTCGCCGGCCGCGGCAGCGCCGTGTTCCTGCACCTGGCGCGGCCGAATTTCGGACCTACCGCGGGCTGCGTCTCGATGACCAAAGCGTCGATGCTGCGGCTGTTGCGGCGGATGTCGCCGAAGACAAAGATCATCATCGGCTAGCCTCAAACTCTTCGTGGTAAGGGAATCGTCATTGCGAGCGAAGCGAAGCAATCCATTACTACCGAGCATCCAGAAAGATGGATTGCTTCGTCGCTATCGCTCCTCGCAATGACGGTAACGAAAGCCAGTCAGGGATTTGACCATGCTCGACAACAACCAGATCACCGCCGCCGCAAAGGTCCTGACCGAACACTGGCACGCCGGAACGAAACTCGGCGCGCTCGATGGCGCGATGCGGCCGCGCGACCGCGCCGAGGGTTATGCGGTACAGGCCGCGCTCGGGAAAACATCGCGCGAAAAACTGTTCGGCTGGAAGATCGCGGCGACCAGCGCCGCCGGCCAGAAGCACATCAATGTCGCGGGGCCGCTTGCCGGACGCATCCTCGCCGAAACGGTCATCGCCGATGGCGGCACCGCGTCGATGAAGGGCAATGAGATGCGGGTCGGCGAGCCGGAATATGCCTTCCGCATGGCGCGCGATCTCGTGCCGCGCGCCACGGCCTACAGCGTGCAGGAAGTGCTGGAAGCGGTCGCCACGCTGCATCCGGCGATCGAGATTCCGGATTCGCGGTTCGCCGATTTCGTCTCCGCCGGTGAGGCCCAGCTGATCGCCGACAATGCCTGCGCGCATCTGTTCGTGCTTGGACCCGCGACATCAGCGGACTGGCGCGCGATCGATCTGGTCGAGGAGCGTCCGACCATCACGCTGCGCGGCGAGCGCTACACCGGCCACGGCAAGAACGTGCTGGGCGATCCCCGCGCGGCACTCGCCTGGTGCGCCAACGAGCTGCGCGCGCTCGGCATCACCCTGCACGCAGGCGAAGTCGTCACCACCGGCACCTGCCATCCGCCGCTGCCGATTCAGGCCGGCGACGTGTTCGCAGCGGATTTCGGCGCGATCGGAAAGGTGTCGGTGAAGTTCGCTTAGAGCGCGGCGCTCGCGGCACGCTTCACGTTAGTTGTGTGGCACCGTCCGCGTCCCGAAGATCGCCGAGCCGACCCGCACATGGGTGGCGCCCATCGCGATCGCCACGGCGAAATCGGCGCTCATGCCCATCGAGAGATGCTTGAGCCCGTTACGCGCGGCGATCTTGGCGCAGAGCGCGAAATGCGGCGCCGGCGCCTGGTCGACCGGCGGGATGCACATCAGCCCGGAGATCGCGAGGCCATAGGTATCACGGCACGCCGCGATGAAGGCGTCGGCATCCTGTGGCGCGACGCCGGCCTTCTGCGGCTCCTCGCCGGTATTGATCTGGACGAACAGGTCCGGCGGCCGCTGCTGGGATTTGATTTCCTTGGCTAACGCTTCGCAAATGCTGGCGCGGTCGACCGAATGGATCGCATCGAACAACGCGACCGCTTCCTTCGCCTTGTTCGACTGCAACGGCCCGATCAGATGCAACTTCACATCGGGGCTGGCCTGAAGCAGCGCCGGCCATTTGCCCTTGGCTTCCTGCACGCGATTTTCGCCGAATATACGCTGTCCGGCGGCGATAACAGGCGAAATCGCATCGGCTGCGAACGTCTTCGACACCGCAATCAGCGTCACCGAGGCGCGCTCGCGCCGGGCTTCCCTGCAGGCCTGCGCGATCTCCTTCTCCACGGCGGCGAGGCCGGCCGTTGCGGGGGCGTGTGGTGAATCAGCCGGTAACGGCGTGCTCGGGCTTTGGGTCATGCTTGTGCCGTTCTCAGACAGATGCGGGGGTTTGCTCGAATTTTACCAAATTCGGGAAAGGCTTTTTGAAGCCCTTCATCCTACCCTGCACACGGGCAAGGGATCAGAATGTCGGGCGTCACTTTCAACCGCAATCGCGTCAGACTCAAGAAGGTTCTGGGCATCCGTGCCCGGCTCGCCTTGCTTGCAGTGATGCTGGTCGCGCCCCTGATGCTCGACCGCGTGCGCACGCTGGAGAATTTCCGCACCTCGCAGATCGCGCAGGCCGCGGCGGGCTATGCCAATTTGACCGCGCGCGCCGCCGAAACCCAACGCGAAGTGGTCTCCTCGGTCGAGACCATGCTGAAATCCGCCGCCTA
>CALRXG020000433.1:0-6699 GCA_943372075.1 Bordetella parapertussis
CACTTTCGCGGTCACGTGGTCGTTTTTCTTCACGACACCCGGGGTGGTCAAATGGAGCCTGTCGACGGATCCGATGGCGTGGAATCTGGCCGGCGAGTTCCTGTTCAAGGACATCGTGCTGCTTGGCGTGTGTCTCGTGCTGTTGCTGGCGTCGTTGCCGCGGTCGATCATTCGCCCGCGCGGCACATAGCCTGCGCCCACGCGCGATCGATGGTTAACGCAGCCTTAACCGGGCAGGGCGTGCATCGTGCGATCTGGAACAGGACAATTCGTCGCAGACAACCGTGTCCTGTCGCTCGAATCCGATGAGCCTGTGCAACCGTTGATTGACGAATTGTTGCTATAGAGAAACGATCCCCGGTTGGGAGCGGAATGTGACGAAGTCAGTGATATCGACGATCTGCCAGGCCAGCGTTGCTCTCGCCATTCCGTCGAACCGCGCACCCGACATTTTCTACCGCCCGTATTTTTTAAGGTGATTGCAGTTCCCACACCGTGGCTGGAGTGGGAGGGCGGCCGCGATCGCGACATCCGGTAGTGACCCCCGGAGCGCGATCGGGCCGCCCCTTTTCCAGCCGGGAGCGGTAACGGTGGATGCGCGCAATCGTGAATACGGTCGCGCAGGTTCCATCGCTAGGATCGCAATGACGCCATTTGCGGATGGCTGAACGGGTCCGCCTGCGGATCAAATTGCAACCTCGTCCCGATTTCGCCCTTGATGAAGCAATGGTTCCTCGTCCGGATCGCGGCCGTTCTGGCTGCCGTCGTTGCTAGCACGCTCGTGGTGGCACGCGCGGATTCCGATATGGATGCGCAGATCAGCGACATCGTCACGACAGAGCTTGCGCCGACGGCGACCGCGGCCGATCCCGGCGGCCTCGCCGCGGCGGTCTATGCCGGCGGCCGGCTTGCGTTCTTCAACTACGGTGTTGCCGACGCCGCGACGAAACGGCCGGTCACCTCTGACACGCTGTTCAGCCTGGCCTCACTGCGCAAGCTGTTCGAGGCGACGCTGGTCGCGCTCGGCACCGAGCGTGGCGAGTTACGGCTGGACGATCCCGTTAAAAAGTATCTGCCCGAGCTGCATGGCGAATACATCAGCCGCGTCACCATCGGCGAACTCGCCACCCATACGTCGGGGCTCTTGTTACCGACCGACCATCCGCCATGGCCGAACGAGACCTTCAGCCGCGACCAGTTCATCGCGATGCTCAATGCATGGACGCCACCCGCCGGCGAGCTGCCCGGCAAACAGCGCATCTACAGCCATGCCGGCTATGTTCTGCTGCAGCTGGTGCTGGAGCGGCGCTATGGCATGCCGATCGCGACCCTGATCGAAAGCCGTATCCTGAAGCCGCTCGGTATGACCTCGACCTTCGTTCCGGATCGCGGCGAGGACAATCGCGCGGTGATGGCGCCGGAGATCATGCAGCGCATGGTTCAGGGGTACTCCCATCAGGGCACGCCGATCGGTCCGCCCGGCAATCAGCAGAGCTACTACGATTTTCCAGGCACCGGCCAGATGTTCTCCTCGGCGCGCGACCTCGGCATCTGGCTGCGCGCCTGCCTCGACGGCGCGGTGATCGATCCTCAATTGCGTGCGGCGTTGCAGATGACCGAACGCGAGAGCTTTCGCGTCGATGCGAAGTTCGGCCAGGCGATGGCATGGGAGCATGTGCGGCTGGACGGCGTCACCGTCATCGACAAGCCCGGCGGGCTCAACAATGCATCGGCCTATGTCGGCCTGGTGCCCGCGCGCAGGCTTGGCATCGTGCTGCTTGCCAATCGCGGGGAGTATCCGCACGAGATTGCGCGCTATAGAATACTTCCAGCACTCGCGCGGCTCTGATCAAACCCCAATATCCTGGCTACAATGCATGCCAATCCGATGACACGGCCGGGCAGAGGTGCATGCAAAAATTGCGATGGCGCGTAACCGTGATCGGCTGTATAAGCCAGTAGCTTCTTCCATGTTGAAGAGGCTGATATGACGGTTCTCTATCCTGATTTGCACGCTCCTGACTTGCACACTTGGCTCTCGCAGCAGCCCCACGGCTTGCGGACCTTCAGGACCTTCCAGCAAAAACTCGAGACGTTGAGCAAGGACGACCCCGAGCAACGCGGCGTTTGCCGGCTGCTGAGCGGTCTCGTCGGCAACTACGTCGAAACCTTTGACGAGGAGCCGCTGCCGGTCGCGGTCGCCGACCGTGCCTATGGCCGGCTGCTCGGCCTCGTCGCAAGCCTCGATCTGAAGGGCAATTCCGACCGCCGTCTCGCCGACATCAACCGTATCGCGTCCTGCGATCTGGTGAACTGACTGCGGCTGATGCTTTGGGTCTAGCGGCGCGCTGCTGCGAGCTCGCGATAGAGTGCGGCGTAGCGGCCGGCGCGATTGTGCCACGAGACATCGGTGGCCATGCCGGCCTGCTGTAGCCGGCGCCAGGTCACCTTGTCGTTGAACAGCAGGTTCGCCGTGCGCAAGCCATGCGCGAGCGCCTCCGAGGTCACCGGTGCGAATTTGACGCCGGTTGCGGCCTCGCCTGTCACCGCGGCCTCGTCGAAGCCGATCACGGTGTCGGCGAGTCCGCCGACATTGGCGACAACAGGGATCGCGCCATAGCGCAGCGCGCAGAGCTGGGTGAGGCCGCAGGGCTCGAAGCGCGACGGCACCGCGAGCGCGTCGGCGCCTGCCTGGATCAGATGCGCCAGCGCCTCGTCATAGCCGATCATGACCGCGATCCGGCCGGGATTGTCGCGCGCCTGCGCGGCATAGCCATCCTGCAAATCGCGGTCGCCGCTGCCGAGCAGCGCGAGCTGGATGCCTTCGCCGAGCAATGTCGGAATATTCTCCAGCAGCAGGTCGAGGCCCTTCTGCCATGACAGCCGGCTGATGACGCCGAGCAGCATCGCGTCCGGCGTCGGATCAAGCCCGAAGCGCCGTTGCAACGCCGCCTTGTTGGCCGCGCGCTCCGCGAGATTGTCGGCGCTGAAGCGCGCGGCGATATCGGGATCGGTGGCCGGATTCCACACCGCGATGTCGATGCCGTTGAGGATGCCGCTCAATACGTCGGCGCGTTCGCGGAGCAGGCCGCCAAACCCCATGCCGCCGTCGTCGCTCTGAATCTCCTGGGCGTAGGTTGGCGACACCGTGGTGATGCGGTCGGCGAATTGCAGGCCGGCCTTCAACAGGCTGATGGTGCCGTAATATTCGACGCCGTGAAGCGAGTAGGCATCGCCGGGCAGGCCGAACGTCGCTAGCATGTCCGGCGAGAACTGTCCCTGATAGGCGAGATTGTGCACGGTCATCACCGTGCCGGGCCGCGGCTGCCCGCCAAAATGAAGATAGGCCGGCGCGAGGCCGGCCTGCCAGTCATGCGCATGCACGATGTCGGGAATGAAGGACGGAATCGCCCCCTGGCCGATTTCGGCCGCCATTCGTGACAGCGCCGCGAAACGAATGCCGTTATCGGGCCAATCCCGTCCGTCGGGATCGACATAGGGATTGCCAGGGCGTGCATAGAGATGCGGAGCGTCGAGCGCGAACAGATCGAGGCCGTTATGCGAGCCGGCGAGCAGGCGGATTGGGCCGCCGTAGAACTCCGGCCATTGCAGCAGCGTCTCCGCGGAAGCCAGCGCGTTGAGCACGGCGGGATATCCCGGCACCAGCGTCCGCGTCGTGACGCCATGCTCTTTCAGCGCCGCCGGCAGCGCGCCGACCACGTCGGCAAGGCCGCCGGTCTTGACGATCGGGTAGACTTCGGAGGCGACCGCGAGGACGCGGATCGGCGTCATGTGCCGAGCCTGTCGATCATCGACTGGGTGATCAACGTGATGCCGTTCTCGGTGGTGCGGAAGCGCTTGCCGTCGAATGCAGGGTCCTCGCCGACCACCAGCCCTTCCGGAATCCGCACGCCGCGATCGATCACGACGTTCCTGAGCCGCGCGCCGCGCCCGACATTGACATAGGGCATGATCACCGCGTTCTCGACATTGGCATAGGAATTGATGTGCACGCCGGTGAACAGCAGCGACCGGCGCAGTGACGCGCCCGAGATGATGCAGGCGCCCGAGACCAGCGAGGTCACGGCCTGGCCGCGCCGTCCGTCCTCGTCATGGACGAATTTGGCGGGCGGGGTGATCTCGGCATAGGTCCAGATCGGCCATGCGCGGTCGTAGAGATCGAGCTCCGGCACGACGTCGGTGAGGTCGATGTTGGCGCCCCAATAGGCGTCGACGGTGCCGACGTCGCGCCAGTAGGAGCGCGGATCGTCGCCGGAGCGGACACAGGAATCGTTGAACTGGTGCGCGACGGCGCGGCCGTGCTTGACGATGTAGGGGATGATGTCCTTGCCGAAATCATGGTTGGAATTCGGGTCGGCGGCATCGCGGCGCAGCTCGTCGTACAGGAACTGCGAGTCGAACACGTAGATTCCCATGCTGGCGAGCGACTTGTCGGGCTTGCCGGGCATCGGCGGCGGATCGGCCGGCTTCTCCAGGAAGGACTGGATCACGCCGTTGTCGTCGACATGCATGATGCCGAAGCCTGAGGACTCCGCGCGCGGCATCTCGAGGCAGCCGACCGTGACGTCGGCGCAGCTCTCGACATGCTGCTTCAGCATGATCTCGTAGTCCATCTTGTAGATGTGGTCGCCGGCCAGCACCAGGATGTACTTGGTGCCGTGCGCCTCGAGGATGTCGATGTTCTGGTACACCGCATCCGCCGTGCCGAGATACCAGTTGGTCTCCGAGACGCGCTGGCTCGCGGGCAGGATATCAAAACTCTCGTTTCGTTCCGGGCGGAAGAAGTTCCAGCCGCCTTGCAGATGCCGGATCAGGCTGTGTGCCTTGTACTGGGTCGCCACCGCGATGCGGCGGATGCCCGAGTTCACCGCATTGGAGAGCGCGAAATCGATGATGCGGGACTTGCCGCCGAAATAGACGGCAGGCTTGGCACGCTTGTCGGTGAGCTCCTGAAGTCTGCTGCCGCGGCCGCCGGCCAGCACATAGGCGAGGGCGTGACGCGACAATGGTTCATTTCCGACGGATCTCATGGTCATCCTCCCAGAACTTCAGGCGTGCTACCGCTTCAGGCTGGCCCCGCTACCTTCTCTTGTCCGGAAGGCCTGATCGGGCGCCAACGGGGCCGATCGGGAACGTAGCAACTGCGTCCCGGTTGAGCAAAGCGGGATGACGGTTTTCGTTCCCCGGGTTTCGCTTCCTGGGGAGCGGGGTTGCGACTTGGTTAAATCTATTGACGACGCGCGATTTCGGCCTAGAGCAAGCCTGCGCATTTTTCCCGCCCAGGCCGGCATCTCATGACAGTTTCTTCCGTCACCCCCCAGCACATCCGTTCGGCGCTGCTGCTGCGCCGGGAGATCGCGCTGCTCGACGTCAGGCACGAAGCGGAATTCGCCACCGGCCATCCGCTGTTCGCCGCCAACATGGCGGCCGGCCGGATCGCGCTCGAAGCCGAGCTGCGCCTGCCGCGCAAGGACGTGCCGATCGTGCTCTATGACAATGGCGAGGGACTGGTCGCCGCCGCGGCCGAGCAGTTGCGGGCACTCGGCTATGACAACATTGCGACGCTCGCCGGCGGCTTGCAGGGCTGGAAGGCGGCCGGTTACGAGGTGTTCGCGGACGTCAATTCCTACGCCAAGGCGTTCGGCGAACTGGTTGAGGCACGGCGCCACACGCCGTCGCTCAGCGCCGACGAGGTCGCAGCGCTGATCTCCGCCAAGGCCAACATCGCGATCCTCGATGTTCGCCGTTTCGACGAATATGCCACCATGAACATCCCGGGCTCGGTCAGCGTGCCCGGCGCGGAGCTGGTGCTGCGCGCCGGGAGCGCCGCGCCGGATGCCGACACCACCATCATCGTCAACTGCGCCGGCCGCACCCGGTCGATCATCGGCACGCAATCGCTGATTAATGCCGGGCTGCCCAACAAGGTACGGGCGCTGCGCAACGGTACGATCGGCTGGACGCTCGCGAAACACGATCTCGAACACGGCGCGGCAAAACGCGGCGCTGTCGGGCCGTTCGCGGGCGCGGCCGACAATGCCCGCGACGTCGCCTATCGGGCCGGCGTTCGTCATATCGGCACGGCCGAGCTCGCTGTCCTGGAGGGCGACGCACACCGCACGCTGTATCGCTTCGACGTGCGCGATGCGGACGACTACGCGGCCGGTCATCTGGCCGGCTTCCGGCATTATGCCGGCGGCCAGCTGGTGCAGGAGATCGACATCGCCGCGCCGGTGCGCGGCGCACGCATCGTGCTGACCGACGACAAGGGCATCCGCGCCGACATGACGGCGTCGTGGCTCGCCCAGATGGGTTGGGAGGTCTATGTGCTCGAGGGCGGTTATGACGGCGCGCTCGAAGTCGGGCCGCCGCGCGTGGTGCCGCGGCCCGATCCCGCGCATCGCTACCGGCGTCCCTATGAAGGCACCGATGTCGCGGAACGGGCGATGCAGGCTTATCTCGATTGGGAATACGGCCTCGTCGACCAGCTCCGTCGCGACGGCACGCACGGGTTTTATGTGATCTGAGCAGCCCACGGCCCGATTCATGCGCCGCGGCTGTTCCCGTCATTGCGAGCCAACGGGTCGCGCGAACGCGCGCCCGATGACAGGCTCCGCAAAGCAATCCATGTCACCGCATATGCGGCAAGATGGATTGCTTCGTCGCTGTCGCTCCTCG
>CALRXG020000434.1:0-6681 GCA_943372075.1 Bordetella parapertussis
CTCGGAGCACACCGCCGACGTGACCTGTTCGCGCATCGTGACCAGCACCGCCGATCTGGTGCTCGCGGCCGACGAGGTCGTGGCGGTCTCGAAGGACACCATTACGCTGTGCGATGCGAGCCGCACCGTCGGCATCATCAACAGCCACATCATCCCGACCGCGGATTTCATCCTCAACCGCGACTTCAACTTTCAGAGCCGCAAGGTCAACAGCGTGCTGGAGACCGAGCTGCGCAAGGACTCCGCGTTCTTCGACTTCACCAAGCCGGCCGAAGCGCTGCTCGGTGACTCCATCGCCACCAACATCATGATGCTGGGCTTTGCCTATCAGCGCGGGCTGCTGCCGCTGTCGGCGGAATCGATCCAGCAGGCGATCGAGGTCAACGGCGTCTCGATCAAGATGAACACGCAGGCGTTCCAGCTCGGGCGCCTGGCCGCGGCCGATCCGGCGCGGCTCGTTGCGATGATGAAGGGGCAGGACGACGACGCGGCCCCGGTCAAGTCGCTGGATGCGATGTCGCTCGACGAGATCATCACCCATCGCATGGGCCTGCTGACCGACTATCAGAACGGACGGTTGGCCAGGCGTTACCGCAAGCTGGTCGATCAGGTGCGCGACGCCGCCATCAAGGGCGGCTATGGCGAGGCGCTGCCGCGCGCGGTCGCGATCAACTACGCCAAGCTGCTCGCCTACAAGGACGAGTATGAGGTGGCGCGGCTGTTCACCGACGGCCGCTTCGAGAAGCAGCTGCGCGACCAGTTCGAGGGCGACTTCAAGTTCAACTTCAATCTGGCGCCGCCGATCCTCGGCGGAGGGCTCGACGCCCAGGGCCGTCCGAAGAAGCGCGCTTTCGGTTCATGGATGATGTCCGCCTTCAAGGTGATGGCGCGGTTCCGCTTCCTGCGCGGCACGCCGCTCGACATCTTCGGCTACAACGCCGACCGCAAGCTCGAGCGTGATCTGATCGCGGGCTACGAGAAGGATGTGGCAACTGGTTTGAGCCTGCTGTCGCCGCTCAATCACGACATCGCGGTCGAACTGCTGTCGCTGCCCGAGCGCATCCGCGGCTACGGCCCGGTGAAGGAGAAGGCGGTCAAGGAGGCAAAGGTTCGCTATACGCAACTCGCCGCCGACCTCGCCAACCCGCCGCCGGCGCCGCGGCAGATGGCGGCGGAGTAGGCATCGCCGCATAATAGATGTCGTCCCGGCCTTCGCCGGGACGACACTTGTCTTGTGGCAAATACTGTGCGCTCCACGCAGTACAATTCAGTGACACCGACCCGATACGATTGCGGTCTATAATCGTATCGGGTCGCGTCCTTCGCCACGGTCTCGCCTGACGGAATATTTCCGCGCTTGCCAAGGTCGCGCCGCCGGTTCAGAAAAACGCTGGAGCGAAAAACGCCAGCGGAGAGCGATTTGACCATCAAGGGCAAGGCCTACATTGCCGGGATCTACGAGCATCCCACCCGGCATGCACCCGATAAATCAACAGCACAGCTTCACGCCGAGGTCGCCAAGGGCGCGATCGAGGATGCCGGGCTCACCAAGGACGATATCGACGGCTATTTCTGCGCCGGCGATGCGCCGGGCGGCCTGTGGCCGATGGTCGACTATCTCGGCCTCAACACCAAGAAGCTGCGTCACATCGACTCCACCGAGACCGGTGGCTGTTCCTATCTGATCCATCTCGGTCACGCCGCCGAGGCGATCGCCGCGGGCAAGTGCTCGGTCGCGTTGGTTACGCTGGCGGGCAAACCGCGCACCGGCCCGATGCCGCCGCGCGCCTCCGGCGCCGAGGCCGATTTCGAATTGGCTTACGGGGCTACCACGCACAATGCCTATGGCATGTGTGCCATGCGCCATATGCACGACTATGGTACCACCTCCGAGCAGCTTGCCTGGATCAAGGTCGCGGCCTCGCACCACGCGCAATACAATCCGCATGCGATGCTGAAGGAGGTCGTCACCGTCGAGGACGTGCTGAACTCGCCGATGATCTCGGACCCGCTGCGCCGGATGGATTGCTGCGTCGTCACCGACGGCGGCGGCGCGATGATCGTCACCACGCCCGAGATCGCCAAGAGCCTTAAGAAGCCGCTGGTGCGGCTGATCGGCCATGGCGAGGCGGCGAAGGGCCCGCGCGGTGGCAAGGATCTCGACCTGACCTATTCCGCCGGCGTGTGGTCCGGCCCGCGCGCCTTCGAAGAGGCGGGCGTGACGCCGAAGGACATCAAGTACGCCTCGATCTATGACAGCTTCACCATCACGGTGCTGATGCAGCTCGAGGATCTCGGCTTCTGCAAGAAGGGCGAGGGCGGCAAGTTCGTCGCCGACGGCAATTTGATCTCGGGCGTCGGCAAGCTGCCGTTCAACACCGATGGCGGCGGCCTGTGCAGCAACCATCCCGTCAATCGCGGCGGCATGACCAAGATCCTCGAAGCCGTCCGCCAGTTGCGCGGCGAGGCGCATCCGAAGGTGCAGGTGAAGAACTGCGACCTCGCGATCGCCCACGGCACCGGCGGCCTGCTCGGCGTTCGCCACGCCGCCTCAACCTGTATTCTGGAGCGTGCGTGATGTCTGAAGCCAAGAAGTACAATGCCCCGGTGACTAATCCGGAGACCGCGCCGTTCTGGGAAGCGGCGAAGGCGGGCAAGTTCATGATCAAGCGCTGCACCACCTGCGGCGAGGCGCATTACTTCCCGCGCGCAATCTGCCCGTTTTGCTTCTCCGACAAGACGGTGTGGGAAGAGTCGAGCGGCGAGGCTACGGTCTATACCTACAGCCTGATGCGAAAGTCGCCGACCGGTCCGTATGCGATCGCCTATGTGACGCTGAAGGAAGGTCCGTCGTTGCAGACCAACATCGTCGATTGCGATCTGGAGACGGTGAAGATCGGCCAGAAGGTCAAGGTGGTGTGGAAGCCGACCGACGGCGCCCCGCTGCCGTTCTTCACGCCGGCGTAAGTACCTTCTCCCCTTGTTGGAGAAGGTGGCGGCCAAAGGCCGACGGATGAGGGGTTCTTTCCGCGAACGATATTCTCTCTGCGGCGCGAACCCCTCACCGGAGCGAGTTTGTGACAACTGCCGGTGCGGCCCTCTCCCACAAGGGGAGAGGGCGCTTCAACGAGCACCGCCAAGAAGATGTTCGGGGAGAAAACAACAATGCCGATCGTGTACGAACAACTGATGGCCCTGAAAAATCTCGGCCAGAAGTACAGCTATAGCGACCGCGACGTGATGCTGTACGCCTACGGCATCGGCCTCGGCGCCGATCCGATGGACGAGAAGGAACTCGCCTTCGTCAACGAGGGCGTGCTGACGCCGCGTCCGCTCAAGGTGGTGCCGACGTTTGCGTCGGTCGCGGCCTGGGGCGCCGGTCCCGGCGAGATGAACCTCAACCGCGTGATGGTGGTCGACGGCGAGCGCGACATCACCTTCCACAAGCCGTTCGCGACCGCGGCCCACATCACGGCCGACTCGACCGTGCTCGACGTGTTCGACAAGGGCAAGGACAAGGGTGCGGTGATCCGCCACCAGACCGTGCTCAGGGATGAGAAGGGCGACAAGCTCGCAACGCTCGTGGCCTCGCGTTTTGCCCGCGGCGATGGCGGCTTCGGCGGCCCGTCCGACGGCCAGCCCGAGCCGCACAAGGTGCCGGAGCGTGCGCCGGACAAGGTGGTCGACATCACGACACGGCCCGACCAGGCGCTGATCTACCGGCTCTGCGGCGACCGCAATCCGCTGCACTCCGATCCGGAATTCGCCAAGAAGGCCGGCTTCCCGCGGCCGATCCTGCACGGCATGTGCACTTACGGCATCACTTGCCGCGGCGTGTTGCAGACCTATGCCGACTACGATCCGGCGGCCTTCAAGCAGCATGCGGCGCGGTTCTCCTCGCCGGTGTTTCCCGGCGAGACCGTGACCATGGAGCTGTGGAAGGACGGCAACGTGGTGTCGTTCGAGGCCAAGGTGAAATCGCGCGGCGTCACCGTGATCAAGAGCGGCAGGACGGTGCTGGCGTAGCTCTCGTGCCCCGGACGCAGCGCATCGCGCAAGCGGTGCGGAGCCGGGGCCCAATCGCCGGGCCTGGGTCCCGGCTCTGTGAAGCAGCGTTTCATGCTGCATCGCGTCCGGGACACAATAACAACGGAGAAACGACCATGGGATTACTCGACGGCAAGGTGGCGCTGATCACGGGCGCGGGCGGCGGACTGGGTGAGGCCTACGCAAAACTGTTCGCGCGCGAGGGCGCGGCGGTGGTGGTCAACGATCTCGGCGGGCCGCGCGACGGCTCGGGCTCCGACAAGTCGATGGCCGACAAGGTGGTCGACGCGATCAAGGCCGAGGGCGGCCGTGCGGTCGCCAACGGCGCCGACATCTCGACCCTGGCCGGCGGTCAGTCGGTGTTCGACGACGCCATCAAGCATTTCGGCCGCGCCGACATCCTGGTCAACAATGCCGGCATCCTGCTCGACGAGACCTTCCACAAGGCCAAGGAAGCCAACTGGGACAGGGTGATGAAGGTGCATCTGAAGGGCACCTTCTGCTGCACCCAGCCCGTGTTCAAATGGATGCGCGACAATGGCGGTGGCGTCATCGTCAATACTTCGTCGACCTCGGGCCTGATCGGCAATTTCGGCCAGACCAATTACGGCGCGGCGAAGGGCGGCATCTGGGGTCTCTCCAACGTGCTGGCGATCGAGGGCCGCAAATACAACATCCGGATCTGGACGCTGGCGCCGGGTGCCTTGACCCGCATGACCGCGGACCTGCCGCGCTACAAGGAGAACCCGGGTGCGGCGCTCGGCCCCGACGGGATCGCGCCGGCGGTGCTCTACATGGTCAGCGACCTCTCGGGCGACCAGACCGGCAAGGTGCTCGGTGTCTCCGGTCCGCGCGGCGTCCGCGAGATGCGGATGATGGAAATGGAAGGCTGGAAGCCGCCCTTTACAGGCTGGAAGGCTGAGGACATCGCGACCCACGCCAAGGAGATCTTCTTCTCCGAGGAGCAGATCAAGATGGGCGCGCGGCGGTTCTGATGTATACCGTTATTCCGGGGCGCGCGAAGCGCGCGCCTCAGGTGCGCAATTGCGCACCGAGAATCTCGAGGTTCCGGGGCCGGTGCTAGCGCACCATCCCGGAACGACGGACCAGAGGATAGACCCGCCCATGACCAAACTCACCGCCCAGGCCGCAGGAACCTTTGCGATCGCGCCGACCCCGTTCCACGACGACGGCCGCATCGACGAGGCATCGATCGACCGGCTGACCGATTTCTACACCGAAGTCGGCTGCGACGGCGTCACGGTGCTCGGCATCCTGGGTGAGGCGCCGAAGCTCGATGCGGCCGAGGCGGAGCAGGTCGCGCTGCGCTTCGTCAAGCGCGCCAAGAAGCTGCAGGTGATCGTCGGCGTCTCGGCGCCGGGCTTTGCCACGATGCGCTCGCTGGCCAGGAAGTCGATGGATGCGGGCGCCGCCGGCGTCATGATCGCACCGCCGCCGCATCTGCGTACCGATGACCAGATCATCGGCTACTTCAAGCAGGCTCAGGAAGCAATCGGCGACGACATTCCGTGGGTGCTGCAGGACTATCCGCTGACCTTGACCGTCGTGTTCACCCCGGCCGTGATCCGCAAGATCGTGATGGATTCGCCGTCCTGCGTGATGCTCAAGCACGAGGACTGGCCGGGCCTCGAGAAGATCTCGACGCTGCGCAATTTCCAGAAGGACGGCTCGCTGCGGCCGCTGTCGATCCTGGTCGGCAATGGCGGCCTGTTCCTCGATTTCGAGATGGAGCGCGGCGCCGACGGCGCGATGACTGGCTATGCCTTCCCTGAGCTCCTGATCGATGTCGTCAATCTGTCGAAGGCGGGAAAACGCGATGCGGCGCACGATCTGTTCGACGCGCATCTGCCGCTGATCCGCTATGAGCAGCAGCCCGGCGTCGGTCTCACGGTGCGCAAATACGTGCTGCAGAAGCGCGGCATCATCTCGTCCAGCGCCCAGCGCAAGCCGGGTGCCGTGATCACGCCGCAGGCGAGGGCCGAGGTCGACTATCTGCTCTCTCGCGTGGCACGCGTCGACCGCCGCGCCAATCTGCAACCGCAATCCAGTGCAGCAGGATAAGTAATGACCGAAATCGTTGCCCCGCGCCTTGCTTCGACCGTGCTGCTGCTGCGTGATGGAACGCCGTCGCGCGAAATCGAAGTCTTCATGATGGTCCGCCATCACCAGATCGAGTTCAACTCGGGCGCGCTGGTGTTTCCCGGCGGCAGCGTCGACAAGAACGACAAGGAGATCACCGCAAATCCCGCGCTCTATTCGGGCGGGGACGGGCTCGATGGCGACGCGCTGGGTTTCCGGATCGCAGCGATCCGCGAGACGTTTGAAGAGAGCGGCATCCTGCTGGCGCGGCCGGCCGGATCGAAGGATCTGGTCGACGCGAAGCGTGCGAACGCGATCGCGACCGCGCATCGTGCCGCGTTGAACGAAGGCAAGATCAGCTTCCTCAAGGTGCTCACCGACAACGGCATGGTGCTCGCGCTCGACGAGCTCGTGCCCTACGCGCACTGGATCACGCCGGAGGGGATGCCGAAGCGCTTCGACACTTGGTTCTTCCTGGCTGCCGCGCCGCCCGAACAGCTCGGCGCGCATGACGGCAAGGAATCGACCGACTCG
>CALRXG020000435.1:0-6672 GCA_943372075.1 Bordetella parapertussis
TGCGCCCTCGCGGCAACAACGGCTCAATCCGCCGCCATTCCGCATCGCTGAGCCAGTAGACCTGCTTTGCCATTCAAGCCTCCCTTCCGCTGAGAAGCTTGAATCACAGCCCAATTTCAAATGGAATCCCTATTGAGTACTGACCCTAGGGCCGTTTGCACGCGCGGCCGCTGCGGCCGGGCACGCATGCGCCGGTGTGACAACCTTACAGAGTCCGCGTGACATCTGTGACATCATCTCTTCGTTGTTCCCAGAACGATGTGCCGTTTGCCGGCGCGGCTGCTAGTGGTGTGCGTCTCGGACGGAGCGTGGATGGGATTAGGTTGAACGTTATCGGCAGCGGAGACTCAACTCTCCCTTGGGAGAGGTCGGCGCGTAGCGCCGAGTGAGGGGTTACGGTCTCTCGTTGGAGCTGCGGCCCCTCACCCGATTTGCTTCGCAAATCGACCTCTCCCCGATGGGGAGAGGTAAGCAAGATCAGTTGGAAGAGGACGGCACAGGTGCAGGCATTCACGCAGTTTCGCAACGTCGACGATATCAAGGCGCTCGCATTCGACGTCCAAGGCACCTGCGTTGACTTCTATCAACCGGTGCTTCGCGCCGGTGCGGCGATCAATCGCGACAAGGGATTGGCGATCGACTGGACCAGGCTGCTGGCGGAATGGCGCGATCTCTATCGTGTCGCGCTCGATGCCGTGATCGCCGGACAGCGGCCATGGCTGCGGGTCGATCGGATCTACCGTGAGGCTCTGGACCTTCTGCTGGAGCGACAGGGCCTCGGCGATGCGTTCACGCAGCAGGAGCGCGACGAGCTGAACAACGTCTGGACCAGGCTCGATGCCTGGCCTGACACTGTGGCGGGACTTGCGCGCTTGCGGCGGCGCTTCACCACCGCAACGCTGTCCAACGCCGGAATGGCTGCGGTGGTCGCCGTCGTGAAGCATGCCGACCTGCCGTTCGATGCCATCCTCACCGCGGAACTCGCCCATAGCTACAAGCCGGCCCCATCAGTCTATCAATTGGCGGTCGACTTTCTCGGCTATCGGCCGGATCAGATCGTCATGGTGGCTTGCCACAAATACGATCTGAGGGCCGCGCGGGCCTTCGGCATGCGCACGGCGTTCGTCGTACGTCCGCTCGAATTTGGTCCGGACGTGAGGCCCGATGTGGCAGCGGAGGACTGGCTCGACCTCCATGTCGACAGCTTCACCGCGCTCGCCGACGCGCTCGGTGCGGGGTCGCCCGCCTGAGCTGCGTCTCGCCGCCTGTCCCCTGACGTGGGGACAGACCGCCGCCAGGCTTCGGCATTATCCTGACGCGGATCGAGCCTCGAGGATACTGCCGTGAGCACTGCGCCCCATTTCGACATCGATGTCCCCGCCTTCTGGCAGGACCCCTATCCGACCCTGGCGCGCATGCGCAAGGAGGCGCCGATCGCGTTCGTGCCCCAGCTCGGCAGCACGCTGCTGTGCAATCGCGACGACATCTTCGTCTCCGAGAAGCAGATCGACGTGTTCTCGTCGCACCAGCCCGAGGGGCTGATGAACCGGCTGATGGGCCACAACATGATGCGCAAGGACGGCGATGCGCACATGGACGAGCGCAAGGCGATCTTCCCGGCGATCTCGCCGAAGACCGTCAGATCGCACTGGACCGCGCAGTTCGCCGGACATGCGAGCCGCATCCTCGACGAACTGGAGCCGGACGGCGTGGTGGACTTCGTGCAGGCGTTCGCGCTGCCGTTCTCGGCCGAATGTCTGAAATCGATCACCGGCCTCACCAACATGCGCTTCCAGGACATGAACGCCTGGTCGCAGAACATGATCGACGGCATCGCCAATTATGTCGGCGATCCCGCGATCGGGGCGCGTTGCCATGCCGCGACGTCGGGCATCGATGCCGCGATCGACGACATGGTGCCGGTGCTGCGCAAGACGCCCGACCTCAGCCTGCTCGGCGTGCTGCTGCAAACCGGCATGCCGATGGACAGCATACGCGCCAACATCAAGCTTGCGATCTCCGGCGGCCAGAACGAACCGCGCGACGCCATTGCCGGCTCGGTGTGGGCGCTGCTGACCCATCCCGATCAGCTCGCGCTGGCCATGAGCGGCACGATCCCGTGGTTGCAGGCGTTCGAGGAATATGCGCGCTGGATCTCGCCGATCGGCATGTCGCCGCGACGGATCGCCAAGCCCTGGACGATCCGCGATATCGCGTTCGAGACCAATGAACGCGTGTTCCTGATGTTCGGCTCGGCAAACCGCGACGAGACGCATTTCAACCGGCCCGACGCGTTCGACGTGCGGCGAGACACCAGCAAGAGCATTGCGTTCGGCGCCGGTCCGCATTTCTGCGCCGGCGCCTGGGCGTCACGCGCCATGGTCGCCGATGTCGCGCTGCCCGCGATCTTCGGCCGGCTGAAGGGTCTGCGCCTGATCGACGATCGACCGCCGCGGATCGGCGGCTGGGCTTTCCGCGGCCTGCTCGATCTGCCGGTGACATGGGATCAATAGGGCCGAGCCTCCATCGATGTGCAAGCCGCCGATCTGTGAGGCGCGCGTCACATTGATGTAAATCCGGCAACGTAGATAAATCCAGATACGCAAACCTTGCGCGCCCGCGCTTTTGCCGCCTGCGCGATCGCATCGCAAGCCGCGCCGATGTCGCCGTTTCAGCGGCGAGCAGGCGTCTTGCCGTGCCGCGGCATCATGCCGCCGACAAGGGTCGGACGACTGTTATCAAACTGTCATGAATCCATTTCATTCGGCCGTTATTGATGAAACTGCAGTCAGTTGAGCTGTCACAAGGGATTTCCGATGAACCCGAACACCAACGGTAGCAGTCACGACGATACCGCCTTCCACCATGAAGCCCCCGAGCAGGAATCCGAGGAGGGCGGCGGCATCAACAAGACGGTCGCGGTTGTCGCGGTGGTGGCTGTGGGTGCTGCCGTGTTCGAAGCTGCCTTGCTCCCGGGACTTGCGCTTGGCGTTGCCGCGGTCGCGGCGCCGAAGTACCTGCCGAAGCTGGCCGGTGCGCTCAACCCGCTCTTCAAATCGACCGTTCGCGGCACCTACAAGTTCGCGCAGAAATCGCGCGAGATGTTTGCCGAGGCGCATGAGCAGGTGAACGACATCGTCGCGGAAGTGAAGGCCGAGAACCAGGCGGACACCAAGGCGGCCAGCAGCCGGACTTCGTCGGCGGCCTGAACCAGGTCAGACCGATCAATGCAAAGCGACGCGCCGCGCCGATGATCGACCTTGCGACCTCGGCGCGGCGCGCAATCGTGTTTCACGACGGCCTCATTCGCGTCCCGTGCCGGCGTCGGAACGCTGCTCAAGCGAGATGTGGAGATGAGATCGAATCGTCATCTCGCTTCAGCTTCTTGTTTACGCATGATCTTTTCGGAAAACCGCTTCGCACCCTTCCGGATCATGCTTTAGAGGAATTTGATGACCAAGATGAAGCTGCAAATTGCGCATCAGGTGCCCGGCCGGATACGCATGAAGGTTCCGTCGGCGAAGGAAAATCCCGAGCTTCTCGAACAGATCAAGCAGACCTTCAGCGTCATCCCCGGCATCGAGGAAGTGACGATCAACCCGACCACGGGAAGCGTCGTTCTGCATTACGACGCCGACCGGCATGACGAATTTCACGGCCGCCTCGAGCATCACACCGGCGGTCACTACAGGCCGCCGACCAACGAGATCGACGCGCTGGCCAACAAGATCGAACAGGAAGCCGAGTACCTCGCCGAGCATTCGCACACGGCCAAGGTGATCGTCGACTTCTTCCGGGATTTCGACCACGGCATCAAGGTCGCCAGCGGCAACGTGATCGATCTGAAGATCGTGCTGGCCGCCGGCATCGCCGGCTTCACCATATTCGAGGTTGGCGCTACCGCGGCGACGCCGGTCTGGGTCACGCTGGCCGTGTTTGCGCTCAACCACATGATCCAGGCCAACTTGGCCCCCGCCGAGCAGGCGGAGCCCGCACGCGCGACGGCCTGACCCGCCAGGGGTGAGATTGCAACGTCATGGATTTCAGTTTCTGCCATTCCATGCCAGGGCGCATTCGTCTGAGCATCCCGGCGCTCAGGCAGAACCGCAAGCTCGGCGACAGCTGCCTTGGATGGCTGAAGGCACAGGACGGCATCAGGACCGCGCGGATCAACTACGATTGCGCGAGCCTCGTGCTGGAATACGATCCGGCGCATGAGCAGCGGCTGCTCGCGTTGCTGAGCGGCTTCAAGGCCATGAGCCTGGCGGATTTCAAGGCGCTCTGTGCGAAAGCCGTGCCGGACATCGGGACGCCACGCGCCGGCGCACCGGAGGTCTCGAAGCGCTCGCCCCTGGCATTGCCGACCTTGTCGCTGTTCATGGCCTTCAGCGCCAATCCGGTGGTCACGGCGATCAACATGCCGTTGATGCTGTGGAACGCGATCCCGATCGCCAGGCGCGCCTGGAAGGTGTGGGCCAACGAAAGCCGGTTGAACATCGACGTGCTCGATACGCTCGCGATCAGCGCGTCGGTGTTGCAGGGCAATCCGCTGGCGGGCTGCATCGTCACCTGGCTGATCAAGCTCGGCGACTGGATCCGCGACCTGACCGCGGCGGGCTCTCGGAAGGCGATCAACGAGCTGCTCGAGTTCCAGTCGAAGACCGCCTGGGTGCTGCGCGAGGGCGAGGTGGTCTCGATCCCCGCGGCGGAGTTGCAGAACGGCGACATCGTCGTGGTGTATCCCGGCGAAATGATCCCGGTCGACGGCGAGATCATCGAAGGCTCCGCCACCATCGACCAGAAGACCATCACCGGCGAGGGACTGCCGGTGCATCGAAGCAAGGGCGAAGCCGCCTTCGCCGCCACGGTCATCCGCGAGGGCCAGATCACGTTGCGCGCGCTGCGCGTCGGATCGGCCACCACCGCCGGCCAGATCGTCCGGCTGATCGAATCGGCGCCGATCGGCGACACCCGGATGCAGAACCATGCCGAGCGCTTCGCCGACCGGCTGGTGGCCCCGACGCTGGCGCTTGCCACCGGCACCGCCATGGTCTCCGGCGACTTCAACCGCTTCCTGTCGCTGGTGATCGTCGACTACGGCACCGGCATCCGCGTCGCGGCGCCGACCTCGGTGCTGTCCTCGATGACGCTTGCCGCCCGCACCGGCATGATCATCAAGAGCGGCGGCCACATGGAGAAGCTCGCCGGCATCGACACCATGGTGTTCGACAAGACCGGCACGCTCACCCATGGCACGCCGGCGGTCATCGATGTGATCTCGTATCAGAAATACATCACGCCGAACCATCTGCTCGGGCTCGCCGCGGCGGCCGAGACCAAGCTGCAACATCCGGTCGCCGAGGCGTTGCGCAGCCGGGCCCGCCAGCTCGCGGTCAACATCCCGCCGTGCAACGAGATCACCTATCGCCTCGGCCTCGGCGTCGAGGGCCAGGTCAACGGCTATTACGTCCATGTCGGCAACCAGCGCTTCATGCGCCAGAGCGAGATCATCGTCGACGCCGCGGTGCACGACCGCGCCGCGCTCGACGAACGCGGCTATTCGAGCCTCTACATCGCCGTCGACGGCAAGCTCGCGGGCCTCGTGCCCTACTCCGACGAAATCCGGGAGGAGAGCCGCCCGGTGATCCAGCGCCTGCATGAGCTGGGCGTCAAGAACAGCATCATGCTGACCGGCGACAACGCCGTGGTGGCGCGCGCCGTCTGCAACCGGCTGGGGCTCACCGAACATTTCGCGGACATGCTGCCGGCCGACAAGGCCGGAATCATCCAGGAGCTGCAACGCCAGGGACGCCGGGTCGCCATGGTCGGCGACGGCATCAACGATTCCCCCGCGCTCAGCTTCGCCGATGTCGGAATCGCGATGAAGCACGGCGCCGAGGTCACGCACGAATCCGCCGACGTCATCCTGATGGAGGATTCGCTGTGGAAGCTCGTCAAGGCCGTCGAGATCTCGCAAGGCGCGGTCCAGCTCATCAAGCAGAACTACGGCATCGTTGCCGCGCTCAACACGCTGGCGCTGGGACTGGCGTTGCCGGGCGGCCTGATCACGCCCGAGGTGACCGCCATCATCAGCAACGGCTCGGCGATCCTGGCGAGCCTCAACGGCATCCGGCCAATTCTCAGGTATCAATGAGCCAGGATGTCACCCAGCTCGTCCTTCTCCCTCCCGGCGATCACGCCGCACTCCAGGCCGCAGTCAAGACGCTGGAAAGCCCCAATCTCGCAGCGCGGATCGCCGACTATGCCGGCGTCCCCGTCAATCGCGTCCTGAACCTGCTGCCGAAGGCCGCCAACCGTCAGCTCAGCGGGCTGGTGCGCACGGCGGTCATGAAGGGACTCGAAGTCGCCGTCGACACGCTCGACGAGAAGCCACCGCCCTCACCCGCGGTCACCTTCTCGTCGTTTCTCGCCGGCGTGACCGGAGGCGTCAGCGGCCTGTTCGGCTTCGGCGCGCTCGCGGTCGAGCTGCCGCTGACGACGACATTGATGCTGCGTGCGATCGCCGAGATTGCGCGGCACCAGGGCGAGGATCTCTCCAAGATCGAGGCCAGGCTCGCCTGTCTCGAAGTGTTCGCCTACGGCACCAAGCGAACCGACGAGACGATCGACATCGGCTACTATGCCGCCCGCGCGCTGATCAGCAAATACACC
>CALRXG020000436.1:0-6670 GCA_943372075.1 Bordetella parapertussis
CCGCTCGGCTTCGTCGCCAACGAATATGCGCTGGCTGTCTGGGGCGTCGGCGACCTCTCCTTCATGATCCGGCACGGCAAGCTCGATCTCAACGCGCTGTTCGATCCCGACATGCTCGGTGACGATCTCGAGGCGTGGCTTGCCGAATCCGCACTGATGAAGCGCACCTTCCGTAACTGCGCCATCATCTCCGGCCTGATCGCGCGGCGCTTCACCGACGAGGAGAAGTCGCGCCGCCAGGTGCTGTTCTCGACCGATTTGATCTACGATGTGCTGCGCAAGCATCATGCCGACCACGTGCTGCTGCGCGCCGCGCGCAGCGACGCCGCCACCGGATTGCTCGATCTCCGCCGCCTCGGCGACATGCTGTCGCGCATCCATGGCCGAATCACCCACAAGGATCTCGATCACGTTTCCCCGCTTGCCGTCCCCGCGCTGCTGGAAATCGGCCGCGAGTCAGTTTATGGCGAAGCATCCGACGAGCTTCTGGCCGAGGCGGCCGAGGAACTCGTGCGGGAGGCGACGACTTAACGCGACCACTCTGGGGAACACGACGTGACGGCAAGCGCGCCAGCTTTGCGAGACGGTGACGATATGCGCGTTTCGAGGGTCGCGGTGGCAGATGTCGGCTTCGTGGCGGATTTCTCCGGCGCGCTGTTCTGGGAAGAGCAGAGCCTGCTCGTGGTTTCCGACCTGCATCTGGAGAAGGGCTCGAGCTTCGCCAGCCGCGGCGTCCTGCTGCCGCCCTACGACACGGTGGCGACGTTGAGCCGGCTCGCCGCGGTGATCGCGCGGCACGATCCCCGGCAGGTGATCGCGCTCGGTGACAGCTTCCATGATCGCGAGGCGCATGCGCGGCTATCGGAACCGGATCGTGAGGCGCTGGCGGCGCTGCAAATGCGGCGCAACTGGATCTGGATCGCGGGCAACCACGATCCGGCGCTGCCGGCCAATCTCGGCGGCTTGGTCGCGACCGAAGTCGCGATCGGCCCGATCGTGTTCCGCCATGAGCCGACCGGCGCGAGCGGCGAGATCGCCGGGCACCTGCATCCGAAGGCAAGGGTGCCGACCCGCGGCCGCTCGATCGAGCGGCGTTGTTTTGCCAGCGACGGCGAGCGCGCGGTGATGCCGGCGTTCGGCGCCTATACCGGCGGATTGAGCGTCCGCGATCGGGCGTTTGCGCGGATATTCGGATCGCCCGGCTTCATGGCCCATGTGCTGGGCGACAACCGCGTCCACGCCTTCGCGGCGTCGCGGTGTTATTGAGTTTTTCTTCGTCATTCCGGGGATCGCGAAGCGAGGGCCGCATCGTTCGTAGATGAATGGATTCCGGGCTCGTGCTTCGCACGCCCCGGAATGACGGATAGACAATCTACGCCGCCTTCGCCTGCACGCTCTCGCAATACTCGGCGAGCCGGTCTGCCAGCCGCAAGGTCGCGGGGCTGGCCTCGGGGGCGGCGACGAGGGCGACTTCGGTGCGCTCGATCGGCGCAAAGCCGTCTTTCGCGGTCAGCACGCGGTGCTCGGCCTGGATCGACATCTCCGACAGAATGCTCAGGCCCAGGCCCGCAGCGACCGCGGCCTGGATGCCGGCGAGGCTGGAGGAAGTGTAGGCCATGTGCCAGTTGCGGCCGGCGCGCTCCAGCGCATGGATGGCATAGGCGCGGTAGAGACAGCCCGAGCCGAAGCCGATCAGCGGCACCGAGCCGGCGGTGGTGTCGCGCGGATGGCTCTTGCTGGTGACCCAGTGCACGCGTTCCGGCCACACCGCGATGCCGCCTTTCTCGCTGGCGGAGCGCTTGATCAGCGCAAGATCGAGATCGCCGCGCTCGAGGTCGCGGTACAGCGACAAGCTCTGGCCGGAGCGCACATCGAGCCGCAAGCTCGGATGGCTGCGCGAGAAGGTCGCGAGCAATCGCGTCAAGCGGTAGGCGGCGAAGTCCTCGGTGATGCCGATCCGGATCGCGCCCTCGCTGCCGGGGCGCGAGAGCACGTCGCGGGCCTCCTCCGCGAGCGACAGCAGCCGCCGCGCATAGGTCAGCAACCGCTCGCCGGCCTCGGTCGGGGTGACATCCTTGCCGCTGCGGATCAACAGCGGCTGGCCGACGTCCTCCTCCAGCCGCTTGATCTGCTGACTGACCGTCGATTGCGTGCGGTGGACGCGCTCACCGGCGCGGGTGAAGCCGCCGGCATCGACCACCGAGACGAAACTGCGCAACAGCTCCAGGTCGAGCATCGCAGCCTCCATTTATAAATCAACTGGAAGTCAGTCTATCATTTAATTTCCAAATATCAATGCGGCGGCCTAGATCATCGGCGAAGGAGACCCGCCATGTCCGCCGCAACGTCGCCCGCCGCATCATCTGTGGCCACCCCCCGTGCCCGCTTCAACACCCTGCCGCTGCTAATCGCCTTGTTCTGCCTGCTCTGGAGCTTCGCCTTCGTCGCCGGCAAGATCGGCGTCACCGATTGTCCGCCGCTGATCCTGCTCACGGCGCGATTTTCGCTGGCCGGCATCCTGATCTTGGCCGTCGCGCTGCTGCGCCGGGACGCATGGGATCTGACGTGGCGCGACGCCGTCGTGTTCGCCGTGCTCGGCGTCGCCAACAACGCGCTGTATCTCGGTCTCGGCTATACTGGTCTGAAGACCGTCTCCGCCGGTCTCGGCACGCTGATCGTGTCGGCCAATCCGGTGTTCACCGCGGTGCTGGCGGCGCTGTTGCTCGGCGAGGCGCTGACCTGGCGCAAGGTCGCCGGCCTGCTGCTCGGCATCGCCGGCGTCGCCTTCATCGTCTGGCATCGGATGTCGATCGGATCAGACAGTCCGCACGGCATCCTGTTCACGCTGGCTTCGCTCGCCTCGATCGTCGCGGGCACTATCCTGTTCAAGCTGCTCGCGCCCAAGGGCAATTTGTGGATCGGCAACGGCATCCAGAACATTGCCGGGGGCCTTGCGGTGATGCCGTTCGCCTTCGCATTTTCCAACGTAGGTGACATCGTGCCGAGCGCCCGGCTCGCCGGCGCCTTCGCCTTCCTGGTGCTGGGCGGCTCGATCCTCGGCTATGTGATCTGGTTTCATCTCCTGAAAGTCTGTGGCGCCACCGCTGCCAGCGCCTATCACTTTCTGATGCCGCCGCTCGGCATGCTGTTCGCCTACCTCGTGCTCGGCGAGCATATCGAATTCCGCGATCTGCTCGGCATCGTTCCGGTCGCGCTCAGCATCTATCTGGTGACCCGGCCGGCGGCTCCGGCTGCGCCCAAGGTGCGTGCGGCGTGACTTTGCAGCGCCGGTAGAGCGCTCGGCATGCCTTCGGTTTCAACATTGGAACTTGACGGTATCCGGTTCGTTGTCGCGACGGCCGGAGCCGCGCATCATGCAGCAAACGACGACCTCGCGAAGGCAAAATGATCCGTCGGCCAACGCGGCGGCGAAGCGCCCGCGGTTCAGCGTCCGCGATGTCGTGAAGGCGCTGGGTCCGGGGCTGATCACCGGCGCTTCTGACGACGATCCCTCCGGAATCGGGACCTATAGCCAGGCCGGCGCGCAATTCGGCTACGGCATCGGCTGGACCATGTTGCTGGCCTTCCCACTGATGACGGCGATCCAGGAGATTTCCGCGCGGGTCGGCCGCGTCACCGGGCACGGCATCTCCGGCAACGTCTGCCGGCATTATCCAGGCTGGCTGCTGGTCTCCGTGGTGACGCTGCTGTTCGTCGCCAACACCATCAATATCGCCGCCGATCTTTCCGCGATGGCCGATGCCACGAAGCTCCTGATCGGCGGACCGGCGATCCTCTACGTCGTGTTGTTTGGCGCCGGGTCGGTGGCCGCGCAGATCTTCATGAACTACCCGCGTTACGTCAGGGTGCTGAAGTGGCTGACGCTGAGCCTGTTCGCCTATGTCGCGGCGCTCGGCTTTGCCAAGGTGTCATGGACGCAGGCACTGGTCGGCACGCTGCTGCCGCGCATCAGCTGGAGCGCGGACTATTTCACCACCATCGTCGCGATCCTCGGCACCACGATCTCGCCCTATCTGTTCTTCTGGCAGGCTTCGGAAGAGGCCGAGCAGCAACGGGTGGACGCGACCAAGCATCCGTTGATCGAGCGCGCCTACGGGGCGCGGCGGGAATTCTCCCGCATTCGCGCCGACACCATCGTCGGCATGGCGTTCTCCAACCTGATCGCGCTGTCGATCATCATCACCGTGGCGGCATCGTTGCATGCCGCCGGGAAGACCGACATACAGACCTCGGCGCAGGCCGCCGAGGCATTGCGTCCGATTGCCGGGCCGTTCGCCGAGATCGTCTTTGCGCTCGGCATCGTCGGCACCGGGCTGCTGGCGATCCCGGTGCTCGCCGGCGCGACGGCCTATGCCGTCGGGGAGGGAGGCCGGTGGCGGGTCGGGTTGACGCGCAAGCCGAAGGAGGCGATCGCGTTCTATTCCGTGCTTGCGCTGTCGGGCGGGCTCGGCATCGCGCTCAACTTCACTCCGATCGACCCGATCTCGGCGCTGTACTGGAGCGCGGTCGTCAACGGCGTGCTCGCCGTGCCGGTGATGATTCTGCTGATGCGGATGGCGCGCCATCAGGATGTGATGGGCCGCTTCGTGGTCGGCGGCGCGCTGTACTGGCTTGGCTGGCTCTCGACCGCCGTGATGACCTTCAGCGTGATCACGATGGCGATCGGCTTTCTGCTTTAATCCTCGCGAAACAGCGAGCTGTCGATCTTGGTCGTCGATTTGACCTTTCGCAGGATGATGGTGGTGCGGTAGCTCGCGATATCGCTGTCCGGATGCATCAGGCGGTCGAGGATGAACGACTGATAGCTTGCGAGGTCAGAGGACACGACGCGCAGCGAGTAGTCCCAATCGCCGGCGATCATGCAGCACTCGACGACCTCCGGAAGCCCGGTCACCTTCTTCTCGAAGCGGGCGAAGGATTCGCGGTTCTGTTGCTTGAGGCGGAGCTCGACGATCACGTCGAACCCGAGCCCCATTCGCGCGGGGTCCACCAACGCCACATAGGAATTGATCACACCGGCATCCTCGAGCGTCCTGACGCGTCGCATGCAGGGCGCGGACGACAAGCCGACCCGCTCGGCCAGTTCGAGATTGGTGATGCGCCCCTCGACCTGCAGCACGTCGAGGATCTTCCGGTCGATCTCGTCAATCACGGTGGTGATTCCTATTTATTTCGCATTTGCCGTCTTTTGCGCAATTGATTCCAGAATTGTGGATGAAATGCATCCCAAATCGCAATGTCATTGCCGGATTGTGCGCATAGGATGCGCCGCGAGAGTTCTTCAGCGCGGTGATGGGCCGAAAGGAGCGGGCATGGCGGGCAACGACGACAAGGCCTTTTGGGATCGCGCGCGGCGTCACCTCATTCGCTATGGCGGTACGTTCGCGCCCGTCATCATCGAGCGTGCCTCCGGCTCCTTCGTCCATGACGCCGACGGCCGCGCCATCCTGGATTTCACGTCCGGGCAGATGAGCGCCGTGCTCGGTCACGGCCATCCCGAGATCGTCCGGACCATCAGTGAGCATGCCGAACGGCTCGACCATCTGTTCAGCGGCATGCTGACCCGTCCGGTGGTCGCGTTGGCCGAGCAGCTCGCCGAGTTGCTGCCGCCGGGGCTCGATCGTGTCATGCTGCTGAGCACCGGTGGCGAGTCGAACGAGGCCGCGATCAAGATGGCCAAGCTCGCCACCGGCGGCTTCGAGACCGTCGCATTCGCGCAGTCCTGGCACGGCATGACGTCAGGCGCCGCCGCGACGACCTATTCGGCCGGCCGCAGGGGCTATGGCCCGGCGCCGGTCGGCTCGCTCGCGATTCCGACCCCGAATCTCTATCGCCCGCGCTTCGGCCAGGCGGCCGACTGGCGGGCCGAGCTGGCCTACGCCTTCGATCTGATCGACCGCCAATCGACCGGATCGCTTGCCTGCATGATCGCCGAGCCGATCCTAAGCTCCGGCGGGCTGATCGATCTGCCGGAAGGTTACCTCGCCGCGCTGAAGGAGCTGTGCCGTGCGCGCGGCATGCTGCTGATCGTCGACGAAGCGCAGACCGGCCTCGGCCGGACCGGCGCGATGTTCGCCTTTGAGCGCGATGGCGCCGTGCCTGATATCCTGACCCTGTCGAAGACGCTCGGCGCCGGCCTGCCTCTGGCCGCGGTCATCACATCGGCGGAGATCGAGGAGCGCTGTCACGAGCGCGGCTTTCTGTTCTACACGACGCATGTGTCGGACCCGATGCCGGCGGCGGTCGGGCTCAAGGTCATCGAGATCATCCTGCGCGACCGGTTGGTCGAGCGGGCTGTGATCGCGGGCGCGCGACTGAGGGACGGGCTGCTTGCGCTCCAAAACCGCTTCGAATGCATCGGCGACGTGCGTGGCAGGGGGCTGATGCAGGGCATGGAGATTGTCCGCGACCGCTTCAGCAAGCAACCCGATGAAGCGCTCGGAACACGCGTATCGCAGCGCTGCATGGAGCTTGGGCTGAGCACCAACATCGTGCAACTGCCCGGCATGGGCAGCGTCTTCCGCATCGCGCCACCGCTGACGATCAGCGATGACGAGATCGACCTCGGCCTCTCGATCCTGGGCGACGCGTTCGAAAGCGCGTTGCGCTAGATTAATCCTTGCGGAATACGATCGAGGCCATCCAGCCG
>CALRXG020000437.1:0-6664 GCA_943372075.1 Bordetella parapertussis
GGGGTCGGCAAGTCGACCACGGCACTCAACCTCGCACTCGGCCTGCGCGACCTCGGCCTGCGCGTCGGGCTGCTCGACGCCGACATCTACGGCCCGTCGGTGCCGCGGCTGACAGGCATCCGCGAGAAGCCGCAGCTCAACGACGACAAGAAGATGATCCCGCTGGTGCGCTTCGGCCTGTCGATCATGTCGATCGGCTTCCTGGTCGAGGAGGACACCGCGATGATCTGGCGCGGGCCGATGGTGATGTCCGCGATCACCCAGATGCTGCGCGACGTCGCCTGGGGCACGCTCGACGTGCTGGTCGTCGATATGCCGCCCGGCACCGGCGATGCCCAGCTCACGCTGGCGCAGAACGTCCCGCTCAAGGGCGCCGTCATCATCTCGACGCCGCAGGACCTCTCGCTGATCGACGCGCGGCGGGGACTTGCGATGTTCAAGAAGGTCAACGTGCCGGTGCTCGGCATCGTCGAGAACATGAGCTATTTCCAGTGCCCGCATTGCGGCACGCGCTCGGACATCTTCGGTCATGGCGGCGCCCGCCACGAGGCCGAGAAGCTCGGGGTGCCGTTCCTCGGCGAAGTCCCGCTGCACATCGCGATCCGCTCCGCATCTGACTCCGGCAATCCGGTGGTCGAGAGCGAACCGGACGGCCCGCACGCGGCGATCTACCGCGCGATCGGCGCCAAGGTGCGCGAGCAGCTGCAAGGCGTCATCGCCGCGGCCTGAGCCGGTGTCGTTGTCGTCGCCCGCCAAGCGGCTCTGACAGGCCTGAGGTCCGGCCGTTTCTGCACAAGACCGTCGCCTGGACGATTGCTGAATCGATTTCGCCCTGTATGTTTGGGGAGACCGGCCGAATCGTACCACCTCCGTCCATTTGCCGACGGCCGCGGGTGAAGCCGAAATTGCGGGAAGAGCCGTGAAGCGACCGTCAATAGCCATGACAGCGTCACGCCTGGCAAAGAAGGAAGGCCGCAAACATCTGACGCGCGAGCAGCGCGCAGAGGCTTCGCGGATGGCATTCAACGTTGCGAAGAAATCCGACTCGATCGGCGAAGCTGCCGAGGCGGTCGCAAAAACGTTTGGTGTCAGCAAGACAACCGCGCAAAGCTGGATCCGGCGCGGGCGGCATTTGGCCGACCAGGCCAAGAAAGCGCGGGAGACGACAAAGCGCTGATCGCTCCCGCCGTCCGGCAAGCCTACCGGGGGCCCGCACGCGGCGATTTACCGCGTGGCCGGCGGCAAGGTCCGCGAGCAGCTGCAAGTCATCCGTGTCGCGGCCAAGCCCTCTGTTTTCCGGAAGATTCCCGCGTCATCAGACTTTCGTTTAATTGGCGCGGTCATGCCATTGTCGCGTTTCCGTGACGCCACCTTCCGTGGTAAAGGGCCGACCGAGAGCGCCTCGGCGGGCGTTTGCAAGCGTTCAGCTTGCGAGCCTCCTGCCGGAGAACTGCTTGCGGTCACTGGGAAACGCCCCTCAAGGAGAAGCCTTACGATGAAGCGTCGTGATTTTTTGAAAGTTTCTGCGGCCGGTGCTGCCGCGACGGCGGTTGCTGCGCCGGCGATCGCGCAGTCCTCGCCTGAGATCAAGTGGCGCCTGACCTCGAGCTTCCCGAAGTCGCTTGACACCATCTATGGCGGTGCCGACCAGCTGGCGAAATACGTCGCTGAGATGACCGACAACAAGTTCCAGATCCAGGTGTTCGCGGCGGGCGAAATCGTCCCCGGCCTGCAGGCGCTGGACGCGACCTCCAACGGCACGGTCGAGATGTGCCACACCGTGTCCTACTACTATGTCGGCAAGGATCCGACGTTTGCGATCTACGCGTCGGTGCCGTTCGGTCTCAATGCGCGCATGCAGAACTCCTGGTGGTACCAGGGCGGCGGCGAGGCGCTCGGCAACGAATTCTTCAAGAAGTTCGGGGTGATCGGCTTCCCCTGCGGCAACACCGGCACCCAGATGGGCGGCTGGTTCCGCAAGGAGATCAAGACGGTCGCCGACATGTCCGGCCTCAAGATGCGCATCGGCGGCATCGCCGGACAGGTGCTGCAGAAGGTCGGCGTGGTGCCGCAGCAGCTCGCCGGCGGCGACATCTATCCGGCGCTCGAGAAGGGCACCATCGACGCGGCCGAATGGGTCGGCCCCTATGACGACGAGAAGCTCGGTTTCCAGAAGGTCGCGAAGTACTACTACTATCCGGGCTTCTGGGAGGGCGGTCCGACCGTGCACTCCTTCATCAACCTGGAGAAGTGGAACGCGCTGCCGAAGAACTACCAGGCGATCCTCGCCAACGGCATGGCCAATGCCAACAGCTGGATGGCTGCGCGCTACGACATGCAGAACCCTTCGGCGCTGAAGCGGCTGGTTGCCGGCGGCACCCAGCTGCGTCCGTTCACCAACGAGGTGCTCGAGGCCTGCCTCAAGGCGACCAACGAGCTGTGGAGCGAGATCTCGGCCAAGAATGCCGACTTCAAGAAGTCGATCGACGCCATGCAGGCCTACCGCTCCGATCAGTATCTGTGGTGGCAGGTTGCCGAATATACCTTCGACAGCTTCATGATCCGCTCGCGTACCCGCGGCTGAAGAACCACCTCGAAACAGGCACTGGGAGCATCGATCTTCGGACCGAGACCCCAGAAAGCTTCGACTTAAGTAGCCCGGCCCTCGCAAGACGGCCGGGCTTTTTGCGTCTGGCGTTCACCGGGGGGATGTTCCATGCTCCCACCCAAGCCTCGGTAGAAGGCGGCGCGTGATCGGCGATCGATCGCGACGACCAGGAAACGCGGGCGATCACGACGAAACAGTCGGCGCCCTGACACAGTCACGCAGGGGAGAGGACTCGCATGAAGCGAAGGGATTTCATCAAGGTCACGGGACTGGGCGTCGCCGGTGCCGCGACCATCGCGGCGCCGGCGATCGCGCAGTCGATGCCGGAGCTGAAATGGCGGATGACGACGAGCTGGCCGAAATCGCTCGATACGTTGCACGGTGCCGCGGAGGTGATGGCCAAGGTCGTCGGTGAAGCGACCGACGGCAAATTCCAGATCCAGACCTTCGCCGCCGGCGAGATCGTGCCCGGCCTGCAGGTGCTCGATGCCGTGCAGAGCGGCACCGTCGAGATGGGCCATACCGCGTCGTACTACTACTTCGGCAAGGACCCGACCTTCACCTTCGGCTCGTCGGTGCCGTTCGGTCCCAACGCGCGGCTCAATCAGGCCTGGTACATGCTGGGCGGCGGCAAGGAGCTGCTCAACGATTTCTACAAGAGCTACAACGTCACCTCGCTGCTCGCCGGCAATACCACCTGCCAGATGGGCGGCTGGTTCCGCAAGGAGATCAATACGGTCGACGATCTCAAGGGATTGAAATTCCGCATCGGCGGCTTTGCCGGGCGGGTGATGCAGAAGCTCGGCTGCGTGCCGCAGCAGCTTGCCGGCGGCGACATCTATCCGGCGCTCGAGAAGGGCACGATCGACGCGGCGGAATGGGTTGGTCCCTATGACGACGAGAAGCTCGGGCTGCATAAGGTCGCGCCGCACTACTACTATCCCGGCTGGTGGGAAGGCGGCCCGATGCTGCTGGCGATGATCAATCTCGTCAAATGGAATGCGTTGCCGAAATTTTATCAGAACATTCTCGAGCAGGCCGGCCACCTCGCCAACAACTGGATGATGGCGAAGTACGACACCGTGAATCCGACCGCGTTGAAGAAGCTGCTCGCCGCCGGCGCCAAGCTGCACGCCTTCTCGCCGCCGATCATGGAAGCGAGCTTCAAGGCGGCGAGGGAGCTGCATGCCGAGGTCGCGGCCAGCAACGCCAACTTCAAGAAAGTGCTGGATTCACTGACGGCTTATTCCAACAACGGCTATCAGTGGTTCCAGGTCGCCGAGGTCGGCTACGACAATTTCATGGCGCGCCATTCGCAGACGTAACGGCATTCTACCTTGAGCGCAGACAACCCCCGGGGGCAAAGCTCCGGGGGTTTTTCTGGAGCGTATTGTCCATGCCCGGTGGTTGTCAGCGGGCAGGGGGTACGTTCTCGCTGACCGACTGCGGAGCGGCGGCAGGTGCGTCCTCCAGGACGCATTTGCGCCAGTCGTTGGATGAGCAGTCGGCTGGCCAGCCGCCACCAAGCGCCATGAAGAGGGCGGCGGTGTCCGAGAGGCGGGTCGCCTGGGCCTGAACGCGAACGACCGCAGCCGTCAGGTAGACCTGCTGGGCATTAAGCACGACTACCTGGTTGACCTGTCCGAGGGCAAGCTGCTTCTGGATGATGTCGAGGCTGGCCTTCGCGGCGAGCTCGGCCTTGACCGCAGCTTGCAGCGCGCGCGCGTCGGCTTGCAGGCTTCGCAAGGCGTCGGCGACGTTCTGCATCGCCGTGATGACGGCCTGACGATAAAGCGCGTCGGCCTGGTCCACCGCGGCCTCCGCAGCCTTCTGCTTATGGTAGAGGGTCAGGCCATCGAAGATCGGCTGGGTCGCGCTCGCCGCGATGACGTAGAAGCTGGTCCCCGGCGTGAACAGTTCGGCGAGGCTGAAGCCCGCGGCTCCGGCATTGCCGGAGATCGTGATGTTGGGCAGCCGTGCCGCGATCGATACGCCGACGAGCGCGTTGGCCGAGTGCAGCAGTGCCTCCGCGGCCCTGACGTCCGGGCGCTGGCGGATCATCTTGCTCGGCAGGCTCACCGGCAAGTTTGCCGGGAGCGTCAGGCGGTCGAGCGTGAATTTTTGCAGGATTTCGTCGGCGGAGAATTGGCCGGCGAGCGAAGTCAGCAGGTCGCGCTGGATCGCGAGCTGCTTTTCGAGCGGTGGCAGGAGCTGCTCGGACTGCGCCAGCGCGGCCTCCTGCGCCAGCACGTCGACCTGGGCAGCGCTGCCCGCGTTGAACTGGTTCTTCACGATATCCAGGATGCCGCGTTCAATTTTCACGACGCGCTGGATCGCGGCAATCTGGCCACGCAGCGATGCTTCCTGGATCGCCGCGGTGACGACGTTGGCCGTCAGCGCGAGGTAGGCCGCTTCCAGCTGGAACAATTGTTGCTCGGATATCGCGTCGAGACTCTCGACTTCGCGAATGTTCTGACCCCAGATGTCCGGCACGAAGCTGACGTTCAATTGCGCGGTATGCAGCGAGAAGACCGAAGGAGACTGGCCGCCGGGGCCCGAACCGGACGCGCCGGAGATCTGCTGTTGGGAGGGCGTGTAATTTGCGCCGATCTGCGGGAAGAAAAGCCCGCGCTGGGCCAGCGCGTTGTACTGCGCGATTCTGATCGACGCTTCCGCCGATTGAAGCGAAGGGTTGTGCTCGACCGACATCTTGATCAGCTCGTCGAGCGGCTTCGACCGGAATGCGGTCCACCATCGCAGCGACACATCGGCCCCGCTGACGAAATGCTGCTTCTTGACGCTGGGGCCTCCGGCATTGGCGCTGGGGGACGATAGCTTCTCCGGCGTATAGCCGGCGACGTCGGGCGCGGGCGGCGAGGAGAAATTCGGACCCACCGCGCAGCTCGCGAGCATGAGTGCGCCGACGGCCACCGCCAGCGCGCGGATCGGCGCGGCGGCTGCATGACGAGGCAATTTTGCGCTGAGGGCGTGCATGACCGGGCGCCTCTAATGCGCTGCTTCGGGCGGCGCCGCGGCAGGCGTCTCGTCGGGTGAGGCGACACGCTCGCGCGACAGGAAGATCTGGCGCAGCGCCGGTGCCACGATCAGCAGCAGCAGCGGCCCGATGAACATGCCGCCGACCACGACCGTCGCAAGCGGCCGTTGCACCTGACTACCGATACCATGCGACAACGCGGCCGGGAACAGGCCCACGCCCGCGGACAGCGCCGTCATCAGCATCGGTCGCATGCGCTGTTCGGCGCCGTTGAACACCGCTTCCGCGATGCTCATGCCCGAGGCCCGCAATTCGCGGAAGTAGGTGATGTTGAGGATGCCGTCCATGACCGCAACGCCGAACAGCGAGATGAAGCCGATCGCAGCCGAGATCGAGAAGTCGAGCCCAGCCAGATACAGCGCGATCAGGCCGCCGCCGACCGCGAACGGGATGCCGGCCAGCGCCAGCAGGCTGTCGCGCAGCGAATTGAACAGGCTGTACAGCAACACGAAGATCAGGAGCAGCGTCACCGGCACCACGATCAGCAGCCGCGCCTTGGCGGCTTCCAGATTGTCGAACTCGCCCGACCAGATCATCCGGTACCCGGTCGGCAGTGACACCGCGTCGGCAACGCGCCGCTGCGCCTCTGCCACCGTGCTGCCGAGATCGCGGCCGCGCACGCTGAACTTGATCGGGATGTAGCGCTGGCTGCGCTCGCGGTAGATGAACGATGCGCCGGTATCGAGCGAGATGTCGGCGAGTTCGCTCAACGGGATGTAGGCGTTGGATCCCGATGGCGTCTGGTAGGCGACCTTGATCTCGCGCACCGCGTCGATGCTCTCGCGGAATTTCGGGTCGAGCCGAACCACCACGCCGAACTGCCGGTCGCCCTCCAGCACCGTGGTGGCGTTGGTGCCGCCGAGCGCGGCCTGCACCACGGTCGTCACGTCGCCGGTGTTGAGGCCGTAGCGCGCGGTCTTCTCCCGGTTGACCCTGATGTTGAGGTTCGACTGCCCGACCAGATGGAAGATGCCGAGGTCGGCAACGCCGCGGATCTTGGC
>CALRXG020000438.1:0-6658 GCA_943372075.1 Bordetella parapertussis
CGGCCGCCGCCACCTTCCTCCCGACGGCCTCCGAGCCGGTAAAACTCACCATCGCGACATCGGGATGATTGACCAAGGCTTCGCCGACCTCGGGCCCAACGCCGGTCACCACATTGACGACGCCCTTCGGGAAGCCCGCCTGCTGCACCAGCTTCGCGAACTCCAGCGTCGACGCGGATGCGTACTCGGACGGCTTGATCACGATGGTGTTGCCGGCGGCGAGCGCAGGTCCAAGCTTCCAGGCAAGGAGCCACAACGGCGAATTCCAGGGAATGATCGCGGTCACCACCCCAAGCGGCTCGGAGCGGGTGAAGTTCAGCACATTCGGCTTGTCGACCGGAACGACGGTACCGCCGATCTTGTCAGCCAGGCCCGCGAAGTAGCGCAACCATGCCGGGACAAGGCCGATCGCGCCGGCGCTCTCCGCATAGCGCTTGCCGTTATCGCGTGTCTCCAGCTCAGCGAGCCTTCCGACGTTCGCGCCGACGATATCGGCAAGCACATGGAGCAGCCGCCCGCGCTGCGTGGCTGTCAGCTTCGACCACGCCGGATCAACGAAGGCGCGCTTCGCCGCAGCGACGGCGGCGACCGCGTCCCCTGCACTGCCACGCGGGATCTCGGCCCAGGCCTCCTCCGTTCCAGGATAGATGCAGGGTTGCCAGTCTCCCGATTCGGATTCCACAAACTCGCCGTCAATGAACTGCAGGAACCGCTTCAATGACGGCACATTTGACTCTGGCTTTGGCATCACGTTCTCCGAGTGAATGGGAGCCGGTGCCGCAATGGCGACGCAGCCCTCGCTTCATTTATGCTCGGCTATCGAACGGTCGTCAGCTCGTTGAGATATCGCGAAGATGCCAAATCGTTTAACGAATGCCCCGCAGCTTCAAGGATCGGTCCTTTCGAATTCGGCCTCGGTCCGGCCAATGAAATCCTGGATGAACTGGAACGCGACTCGGCCCGAACGAGAGCCGCGCGCCGCCGCCCATTGCAGAGCCTCGACTGAAAGCTGATCGCGATCGGCCGTACAGCGATAGAACGCAGCATAGCCGTGGACCATCTCGAGATAGGTGTCTTGACTACCGGGGTGGAAACCCAGCCAGAGCCCGAACCGATCGGACAGTGAAACTTTCTCCTCGACCGCTTCCGACGGGTTGATCGCGCTCGACCGCTCGTTCTCGATCATGTCGCGCGACAGCAGGTGTCGTCTGTTCGATGTCGCGTAGAAAGTCACGTTCTCTGGCCTGCCCTCGAGACCACCATCCAACACCGCCTTCAGCGATTTGTACGCCGCCTCATCCGCCTCGAATGACAGATCGTCGGAGAATACGATGAAGCGCATGTCGAGGCGCCGCAGGTGGCTCAGCATCGGGACGAGAGTGGCTAGATCGTCGCGTTGAATTTCGATCAGCGCGATCCGGCCAGGGTGCTCGGCCTCGACGCACGCAAACACGCCCTTCACCAACGAACTCTTGCCGGTACCTCGGGCGCCCCACAGCAGCACATTGTTGGCTCCATGCCCGGTCGCGAACATGCGCGTATTCCTGAGCAGGGCCGCCTTCTGCGAATCCAGGCCGCAGAGCAAGTCCAGATCGACGGCATTGATCCGCTGCACAGGAGTGAAACCGCGCCTCTCCGCCTGCCAAAGGAACGCCTTTGCTGCCGAGAAATCGGGCGCGGGCGGCGGCGGCGGCGCCATGCGCTCCAGCGTCTCCGCGATCCGTCGCAGCTCGACAACGAGCCGCTCCATCATGTCGGGTGAGCTTGACGATTCGGTAGGGGCTCGTGTCAGCATGGGGGGCTCGGCAACACGCTCAGGCGCGCTTCTGCGGATGGATTCTAGGGGTGAGCTAGACATCCTAAGGCCAGAGCCACAACGATGCTGGTCAGATCGGTGTCGATTTTGCGCCAAAGGGTGGCGCGGAACTGCATTTTACTTCGGCGCTCGCCTGGCTCGCCCCGACCGCGACGGAGGCTTCGCCTCAAACGGATTCGTGGTGAGAAGCCAAATCGCCTGCGCGCGATCCGCGTCGCAGTCCCTGATCGCGGCATACAGATTGTCGTGGATGTCGAGCACGGTCCGCAGACGCAGCTGGTTACTTTCCAGCGCGTCCCCAATGCTCTCCTTCAAGACTCGGCGGAACGATCCGTAGAGCTCGGCCAGCAGCCGGTTCTTGCCTGCTGCGGCGACCGCGACGTGCAAGGCATAGTCATGATCGACGAAGGCTACGAAATCCTTGCGTGCGATAGCCTCCTTGCATGCCTTGATCAGTTTCGCGATCTTCTTCAGATCGGACTCGCTGCGGTTAAGCGCCGCCAGTCGCGCGATTGCGGTTTCGAACGTCCGACGGACCTCGAATACTTCGACCGCATCCGATCGCTTCAACGTGGCCGCGAAGCTTTCGAACCCACCATCATGCGCCCGAATGTATGTGCCGTCGCCGGGACGGACCTCGAGGTTGCCGGCATAAACGAGTGCCTTCACCGCCTCCCTGATCGTCGATCGCCCGACTTTGAACAACTCCATGAGCTGCGGCTCGGTCGGGAGCTTGCTTCCGACCGGCAATTGATTGTGCTCGAGCCACTGGCGAAGCTGCTCTAAGACCTGATCCACGAGCTTTCGCGACTGAACAGGAGCCAGGGAGTTAATTGAAGGCATGCGCTCCGATACCATGAAGGTAAAGACCGGACAAGGACGTGGCAGCTTTGCGACGCTGATGCATCGCTCGACGACATAACTCGCTCCGCCGCGCGCGACTGGAAAGCGCTTACGATTTTCTGCCAAACGATGCGATCTGCGGCTCCGCCCGCAGCGCGCCCGCGGGATCGCCGCTATTGTCCGCGAGCAGGCCAGATCGACAGCTGGCGCAAGTGACGGCCCAATCGCCGGGTCGATTAGTCTGATCATCTGATGTTTAGGAGATCCCACGTGTCAAAATCTGTCATTGTTGTCGGAACAGGAAATGCGGCCGCGGCCGCGGCACTCGCCGCGAACGAATCAGGCGCCAAAGTCATCATGTTGGACAAGGCTACCAAGGAGGAGCGAGCCGGCAACACCCGCTTCACGTTCGGCCTGATCCGCTTTGCGTTCGACGACCCCAAGGAGATCAGGGAATTGCTCCCCGACATGACAGCGGCCGAGTGGAAGCAGATCACGGTCGAACCATACCCCAAGAAAGCGTTCTACGACGCCATTATGAAGACTGGTGACTATCAGCCGGATCCAGATCTCACTGACTGGCTGGTTTCCGAGAGCAAGGACACCCTGCTCTGGCTGACGCGGCATGGCATGAAATGGGAGTTTGCCCAGCTGATGGCGACTGCGATCGGCGGCAACCGAGTCTACAGCGGCGGCCTTGTGCTGCAGTCGAAAGCGATGGGAGAAGGTTGGGTTTCGATGCAAATGAGTGCAATCGAACAGCGGCAAATCGAGATCAGGTATTCCACGGCAGCGACGGCGCTGCTCACTGACGCGTCCGGCGCGGTGACAGGGGTAAGAACACGCGATACTTCCGGCCGGGTCGAGGAACTCCACGGAGCAGTGATTCTCGCCGCTGGCGGCTTCCAGGCCAATCCGGAAATGCGAACCCGTTACCTCGGCGCGGACTGGAATGTCATCAAGGTCCGCGGAGCCAAATTCGACACCGGTGAGATGTTGCAGGAGTGCCTGCGTGTGGGCGCACAAACCGCCGGAAACTGGGGCGGCGCACATGCCACTTGCATCGATCCATCATCGCCCGACGTCGGCGAACTCTCGCGCGCGGAACTCACCACACGCACCAGCTTCAGCTACGGTGTAAGCGTCAACCGCGACGGCAGGCGCTTCTTCGACGAGGGCTGGGACTGGCCGTCGCAAACTTACGTTCGCATGGGCAAGGCCGTCCTCAAACAACCCGACCAAACCGCATTCCAGATCTTCGACCAAAACGCCATCGACTTGATCGATCCGCAGTACAAGACTCAAGCGCCGATCGTCGCAGAAACACTGGACGAGCTCGCAGACAAGTGCGGGATTAACGCAGCAGAGCTCAACCGCACGGTACGCGAATTCAACGCTGCGATCGACGCATCGAAACGCTTCGATCCCAACGTCAAGGACGGTCGTGCAGCGCTCGGCCTTCCGATTGTAAAGTCAAACTGGGCAACTGCGATCGAGAAAGCTCCCTTTGTCGCCTACAAGGTGATCTCGGGCATCACGTTCACGTTTGGCGGCGTCAAGGTCGACCGGCACGCGCGCGTACTCGACTTCACAAATCAGCCTATTCCCGGTCTCTATGCGACCGGCGAAATGACAGGCGGATTTTTCTACAACAGCTATCCGGCCGGCTCCGGGCTCATGCGCGGCGCCGTGACCGGGCGCGCCGCGGGATCCCATGCAGCGAAACTGCTGAACGAGTAGCCGTCCCACAACAAGCAAGCGACTGGGCACGAAGCTTCGTGCCCAGTCCAAGTCGTCAGCCGCTCTCAACAATGGCGCGCGAGATGTGCAATGGCTGAATTTGAACGTAGACCTTGGACCCCCACCGAGGATGATCAAATCCGACAGCTTGCTGTCTCGGGCACCTCGGCCACGGGGATCGCTGCACGGTCGAAGAGCCGCTGCGAGGTCGGCGCAGGAAGGCTCCGGCAAAATCCAAGCCGTTGCCTGGTCCGGCCGCCCGCGAGCATTCAAACGCCGACGCACCAACGGTCTTGCAACCCTCGCCAGGGTCTCAACTTTGCCGACTGATCTTGGGTCCAGGCCACTACGACACACTTTCGTGTGCACATCAGCTTCCGTTCGACCATGTATCGGGCGTCCTCAATGTCAGCAAGGAGATCTTGATCAGCGCCGATCAACAAGGTTGGACATCGCGATGCATCACCGATCCAATCTGTCAACCAGCGTCCAAATTTGCCCCTCCGTATTGCATCATCTGAGGATGTTACTTTCGCTTGACGGATGTCGCGTCGGCGGACAGTCGGCCTGAAGTCTCGTCAATGCCTGGAGGATCGGAGGGGCTGGGGGCGTCGCGGAGTGCCCATCACACGCAGCGTCGCCCTCAGTCCCGGGACCACCGACTGGTGCCACACCATCAGCCGGGTGCTGGATGATCATCTCGGCTGCTTTGCGTCTGAGCGATCGCAACAAGCGCTGCACGACGGTGTGTTGCGGCGGACCGAACTGTTCGGGGCAGCGTTCGGCGAGGCGACCGAGAATGGCCAGCGCGGTCAGACGGGGCTCGGCCGCCAGCCAGCCTTCGATGTCGGCGAGGTGCGGATCAAGCATTGAAGGCATTCTCATGCGCTTTTTGTATGGCCTGCGCATGCGCCGATGGATGATGCGCTGCTCGCCCAGATGCACATCATTGCCGAGTCTCTTCGCGAACGCTGCTGCGTTCGTTATCGGTGCCGGTGTGGCGGCCGCGGCGAGCTTACCCGCTCGGGCGTTGACACGCGTGCCAAGATCCGCCTGGGCGGCTCTCATCTCAGCCAGCAGAGCTACAGGATCGAGCGTGCGATAAAGCTCCCGAAGACGCCGTTTGACGAGCTTGCTCAGCCTCGGATGCGCCAGTGCGCGTTCATAGGGCGTGGCTGGAACATGATAGCGCTTGATCACTTTCGCACCCTCGCGTCGTTTGTCCTTTAGCTTGAAGGACGGCTGGAAGAAGTTGGTGTGCAACCGAGATGCAGCATACAAACGTTCCAGCACGCGCGTCATCTCGACGCCGTCGAAGCGGCCGTATCCCACAAGTCGCCGGACCACCGCGCCGTTCTTCTGCTCGACAAAAGCCTGATCATTCTTCTTGTAGGCACGCGAACGCGTCACTTCGATCTTTTGCGCGCGACACCAAGGCACGACGATGTCGTTCATAAACGCGCTGTCATTGTCGAAATCGGCGCCGCGAATGAGCCAGGGGAACAGGCTCTGTGCGCGCTCAATGGCCTGCACGACGAATCCACCCTCGCGCGTCACCAGCGGCATGCACTCGGTCCAACCCGTCGCGACATCGACCATCGTCAATGTCTGGATGAACGAGCCAGCCACGGATGTGCCGCCATGGGCCACCATGTCAACCTCGCAGAAACCCGGCGGCGGATCGTGCCAGTCGTTGAACGTCCGGATCGGCACTTCACGCCGCACCGCCGAATAAAAGCCGACCCGCCGGCGCTTACCCCCGGCCGCGGCGATTTTGGTCTCGACCAGCAAGCGATCAATCGTGGCCGCGCTGACACCGAGTACTAGCTCTCGATCAGCCTGGTTCAGCTTGAGCCGGCCATGCTTCTCCAGCGACGGCAGCAACGTCGGGACCATTACCTTGAGCCGCTTGCCGCAGATCCGATCCGAGGCCTCCCAAAGCGCTACCAGCGCATCCCTGATCGTGGACCCGTAGGTGGGCCTGCGACGTCGCTGGGCCTCTGGCGAAATCAAGACCTTGGTCGCAAGCGCCCGAACCGCGTGTTTGCGATGCCATCCCGTCACCGCGCAAAGCTCGTCGAGAATGCGTCCCTTGTCTGCCCGCCCTGCCGATCGATAGCGGTCTACCACCGCCGCCGTGATCTCGCGCCGCGCACCCATGCTGATCCGTCCTGCCATCGGCGACACCGATCCGATTCGGTATCGCCGCCACACTCCCGACGGTCAGTTCTCCGGTAACATTATTGATGAGGCAATGCG
>CALRXG020000439.1:0-6625 GCA_943372075.1 Bordetella parapertussis
AGCTTCGCGATCGGGGGCTACACGTTCTCGACCTATCGGCTCGTGCTGTTCGGCTGTGCGGTGGCGGTGCTGGCCGGGCTCTACATCGTCTTCATGAAGACTCGTTTTGGCGTGATCGCGCGCGCCACGATGCAGAACGCGGCGATGGCGAAGGCGCTTGGTGCGCGCACCGGGCGCATCTACTCGATCAGCTTCGGGATCGGCACCGCGCTCGCGGGCCTGTGCGGCGCGCTGTACGCGCCGACCATGACGCTGATCCCGACGATGGGCGCGACCTTCGTGGTCGAGAGCTTCGTCACCGTGGTGATCGGCGGCGCCAACGTCCTGCTCGGAACCGCGCCGGCCGCGGTGTTCCTGGCGATGATCCGGATGGCGCTGAATGCGAGCTATGGGCAGATCATCGGGCAGATCGGCATGCTGTTTGCCGTCATCCTGATCATACGTGTGCTGCCTGAGGGGTTATCCAGCGTGCTGGTTCGTCGTGGGCGCTAGACGGGAATTTCCGATGTTGAAGCTGCTCGACGGTCCGCAGACGCTGGGACGCGGAAAGATCTTCTGGTCTTGCTTCCTTGCCGTGCTGGCATGCGCGCTGATCTATCCGCTGTTCGCCGATTCCTACGATGTCGGCAATTTTGCCTACTTCCTGATCTGGATCTTCATGGCGCTCGGCCTTTGCCTGATGTGGGGCTATGGCGGCATGCTGTCGTTCGGCCAGACTTTCTTCTTCGGCATCGCCGGCTACGGTTACGGCGTGCTCGCCATCAACATGGGCGGTGGAACGGCGACGATCGCTGCGCTCGTTCTCTCCGTCGTCATTGCGATGATCGCTGCGGGAATCCTCGGCTATTTCATGATCTGGGGCGGCATCAGCGGGATCTTCTTCGGCATCGTGACGCTGTCGGCGACATTGGTGCTTGCCTTCTTCCTGGGACAGACGGCAGGGCCGGAATGGCATATCGGTCCGGCCCGGCTGAACGGCTTCAACGGCATGAAGGGGATGGATCCGCTCACCGTCGGCAGCGTCGATATCGAAGGATCAGCGCTCTATTACGTCATGATCGCGCTGATCGTGATCGTCTATGTCGCGCTGCGCATGCTGGTGAACTCGAGCGTCGGCAACGTCATCGTGGCGACGCGCGAAAATCCGCAGCGCGCCGAGATGCTTGGTTACGACGTCCGCAAATATCAGCTTCTGACCTTCGTGATCGGCAGCGGCCTCGCAGGGCTCAGCGGCGCGCTCTACACCTCCTGGGGGCAGTTCATCACGCCGTCCAGCATCGGCTTGCCGGCAGCGGCGATGCCGATCGTATGGGTGGCGTTCTCCGGGCGCAACGACCTGACGGCGACCCTCGTCGGGTCGTTCCTGCTGCTGTTCGGCTTCCAGACCATCACGGTCTACAGCCAGCAGGCGGCGCTGGTGCTGATGGGCGTGCTGCTGCTCGCCACCGTGATGCTGGCGCCGCAGGGGTTTGTGCTTGGCATCGGCAAGCTCGTCGTCGATTGGTGGAGCAGACGCCGGCGGCGCGACGAGGGCCCCGCATTGGCCGATGCTGGCCGCCTGCAATCGGATGAGACCTGATCCATGGCGCTGGTCGATGTAAAGGGTGTCTCCAAGCGTTTCGGCGGATTGACCGCCGTGTCCGAGGTCGACCTGACGGTCGATGCCGGCGAGGTGCACTGCCTGATCGGGCCCAATGGCGCCGGGAAGAGCACGCTGTTCAAGCTGATCGTTGGCCTCTATCCGCCGACCTCTGGGAGCATCTTGTTCGACTCCGTCGACATCACCGCCGAGCGTCCTTATGCGCGGGTGCAACGCGGCATGAGCATCAAGATGCAGGCGCCGAGCGTGTTCAAGGAGCTGCCGGTGCGGCAGAACATCCAGATCGCGCTGCAGGAGCGGCTGTCCGGCACCGAACGCAGCGCCGAGGAGGATCGACTGCTGTCGCTGCTCAATCTGGCCGAGGACGCCGGCAAGCTCGCCGGCGCCCTGTCGCACGGCCAGCAGCAATGGCTGGAGATCGGAATGGCGCTGGCCTTGCGGCCGCAGCTTCTGCTGCTGGATGAGCCGACCGCCGGCATGTCGCCGGAAGAGACCTACAAGACCGGAGAACTGATCAAGTCGTTCAACGCCGAGGGCATGACGGTGCTGGTCGTCGAACACGACATGGCGTTCGTCCGGCAGGTCGCACAGCGCGTCACGGTTCTTCATCTCGGCAAGATCTTCGCACGCGGCAGCCTCGAGGCGATCCTGGAAGACGAGAAGGTCGCGGAAATCTATCTGGGTAAGACCAATGGCCACTGATCGCATCCTGGACGTCTCGGGACTTTGGGCGGGCTACGGCGCGACGCCGATCCTGCAGGGGGTCAGCATGCAGGTCTCGCGTGGCGAGATCGTGGGGGTGATCGGCCGCAACGGCGTCGGCAAGTCGACCCTGATGCGCTGCCTGATCGGTTTGCTGCAGAGCTGGCGCGGCACCATCACCTTCATGGAGCAGGACGTGACGCAGCTCGAGGCCGATGCGCGGGCGCGCGCTGGTTTCGGCTATATCCCGCAAGGCCGCGACGTGTTTCCGCAGATGAGCGTCGAGGAGAATTTGCAGGTCGGCGAATTGATCGGCGGCCCCGCGGGGAAGAAGCTGCCGGAGCTGGTCTACGCGTATTTTCCGCGCCTGAAGGAGCGCCGGCGCCAGATCGCGGGCACCATGTCGGGCGGCGAGCAGCAGCAGCTTGCGATCGGCCGCGCGCTGATCGGCAATCCCTCCCTGATGATCCTCGACGAGCCGTCCGAGGGCATCCAGCCCTCGATCGTGCAGCACATCTGCGAGGCCCTGAAATCGTTCCGGGAGGAACTCGGCACGACGATCATCATCGTCGAGCAGAATCTCGACACCATCCTCGCTGTCGCCCAGCGCTGCTATATCATGGAGAAGGGCAAGATCACGCGGTCGCTGGCCGGCGATGATGTCAACGAAGACAATGTGCGCGCGCAGCTCCTGCTTTGACCGGCCGCGCGAGTTGGTTCGGACGTGCGCGTTCCATAATCGATAATCACGGAGGAAATGGATATGGATCTGGGACTCAAGGGAGCAAAGGTTCTCGTCACCGGCAGCACCAAGGGAATCGGCCGGGCGATCGCCGATACGTTCGCGGCGGAGGGCGCCAATGTCGGCATCTGCGCGCGCAACCAGGCTGACGTCGATGCCGCGGTCACCGCGATCAAGGCCAAAGGCGTTGCGGCATTCGGCGGCGCGGTTGATGTCGCCAATGGCCCGGCGCTGAAGGCCTGGGTCGCCGACATGGCGTCCAAGCTCGGCGGTATCGATGTCGTGGTCGCCAATGTCAGCGCGCTGTCGATCGGGCAGGACGAGGAGAGCTGGGAAAAGGAATTCTCCACCGACATGATGGGGACGGTGCGCCTCGTCAATGCGGCGATGCCGCATCTCGAGAAGAGCGCGGCGGGCGCGATCGTCACCATCTCCAGCGTGTCGGGACGCGAAGTTGATTTCGCCAGCGGCCCTTACGGCACGTTCAAGGCCGCGATCATCCATTACACGCAGGGGCTGGCCTACCAGCTCGCCGCCAAGGGCATCCGCGCCAACTCGGTGTCGCCGGGCAACACCTATTTCGAGGGCGGCGTCTGGAATATGATCAAGGACGGCAATCCCGAACTGTACAAGTCCGCGCTGGCGCTCAACCCGACCGGCCGCATGGGCACGCCGCAGGAGATGGCCAACGCCGCCGTGTTCCTGGCGAGCAAGGCGGCAAGCTTCATCACCGGCACCAACCTGGTCGTGGACGGCGCCCTGACGCGCGGCGTGCAGTTCTAGCCGGGGCCACAGCGACATGTCAGCGGATCCACTGCACTACAAGTCGATCATCGAGGTCTCCGGGCTCATTCGCCGCGGCGAGGTGACGTCCTCGGAGATCACGGAGGCGATGCTGAGCCGGATCGCGGAATTGGACGGACGGTTTCACGGCTACGTGCTCGTGCTGGCGGAGCGCGCCTTGGCCCAGGCCAGGCAACGCGACGCCGAGATCGCCAGAGGCATCTGGCGCGGCCCGCTGCATGGCGTTCCGATCGGGCTGAAGGACCTCTGCTACACGTCATTTGCACCGACTGCGGGCGGCACGACGATCCATGCCAGCTTCGTGCCGTCCTTCAACGCCACGATCGTGGACCGGCTCGAGCTTGCCGGTGCGGTGACGCTCGGCAAGCTCGCGATGACGGAGGGCGCCTACACCAGCCATCATCCCAACGTTCAAACCCCGCTCAATCCGTGGAATGCGGATTATTGGGTCGGTTCCTCGTCGAGCGGATCGGGCGTCGCGACCTCGGCCGGGCTTTGCTACGGCTCGATCGGCAGCGACACCGGCGGCTCGATCCGGTTTCCATCGGCAACTTGCGGCTTGACCGGCATCAAACCGACCTGGGGGCGCGTCAGCCGTCACGGCGTCTTCCCGCTGGCGGACTCGCTCGATCACGTCGGCCCGATGTGCCGCAGCGCCGCGGACGCCGCTGCGATGCTCGGCGTCATCGCGGGCGCCGATGCCAACGATCCGACCGCCTTGCGGGCGCCGGTGCCGAACTATCTGGCCGGCGCAGGCGAGGGCGTCCGCGGCTTGAGGATCGGCGTCGATCGCAGCTACACCCAGGATGGAATCGATCCGCAGGTCGTGGCCGCGCTGCTGCAGGCCGAGCGCATGCTGGCCGATCTCGGTGCCGAGATCCGCGAGGTCCGCTTTCCGTCGTATCAGAAGCTGGTCAGCCAGTGGATCGCGATGTGCTCGGTGGAGACGGCGGAGGCGCATCTTGCGACCTATCCGTCGCGCAAGTCGGAGTACGGACCTGATCTCGCGCAGCTGATCGAGCAGGGCAGGGCGATGAGCGGGGTCGATATTGCCGCAATCCATCAAGAGCGGCTGAAGTTCAGCGGCAGTCTCGCCTCGATGTTCGAGGATATTGACCTGCTCTTGATCCCGACGATGCCGGTGCCGATCCCGACGCTGGCGAAGATGAGCGAGTACGGCGCCGATCCCAACGTGCTGCTGAACATTCTCCGCTTCACGGCGGTGTTCGACTTCTCGGGCAGTCCGACCATCACGCTGCCGATCGGCTTGGCGTCCGACCGGATGCCGCTCAGCATGCAGCTGGTCGGACCGCATCTCTCCGAAGACGTGCTGGTCCGCGCCGGCGCCGCGTACCAGTCGGTGACGGACTGGCACACGCGGCGGCCGCCGATCGAATAGCGTGCCGTCAGCCGGTCTTGTCGACGTTCCAGAACAGCGGCACCGGCGCGCGGACGATGTCCTTCAGCACCTTCCGCGTCGCGGCCGGCTGGTTGTACTGCCCGGTCGGGACGTGGGTCACCACCTCATAGGCGCGCGCCTGTATCTTGTCGGCGAGCGCCTTCTGGTCAGCCGGCGCCGCGGCGCGGGCAAAGCCGTCGCGCAGCCGCTCGAGCTCGGCATCCTCGACCCAGCCGAAGAAGCCGCCATTCTTGCCCTTGCCGTTGACGCAGGCATTGCCGATCGGATTGATCAGGTCGGCGCTGGCCCAGGTCGAATGATAGAGCGACCAGCCGCCCTCGGCTGGCATCGATTGCTTGGCGCGCCGTGCCACCACCGATCCCCAATCCATCGCCAGCAGGTTGACGTTCATGCCGATCGAACGCAGCGCCTCGGCTGTGACCGTGCCGAGCGCGGTGATGATCGGGGCGTCGGTCGCGTGCAGGATCGTGATCGGCTCGCCCTTGTAGCCGCCCTGCTTGAGCAGCTCCTTGGCCTTCGCGGTGTCCGCCCTGGTCGACCAGCCGATCGTGCTCTCGAACGGCGTGCCGGCGACGAAGATCGCCGGCGTGACCTTGTAGTAGTCGGGGTTGCCGATCTGGGTGTCGAGCCAGTCCTTCTGGTTCACCGCGTGCAGCACCGCCTGACGAATCTCCGGCCGGTCGAACGGCGGCGCCAGCCAGTTCATCCGGCACATGCCGGAGAAGCCCAGTGTGTTGTAATCGGTCAGCTCAACATTCGAGGCCCGCGCCAGCAACGGATGATGGTCGTGCGGCGGCACCTCGAAATAGTCGATCTCGTCGCTGATCAGCGCGTTGGTCGCGATCTGGAAGTCCGGCACGCTGATCCATTCGTAGCGGCCGATCTTCACGACCTTGCCGCCGCCGGTGCCGTCCGACGGCTCGTCGCGCGAGACGTAGTCCGGGTTTTTCTCGTAAGCCGCCTTCACGCCGGGCTGGAATTCCGAGGTGACGAAGCGGAACGGCCCGGAGCCGGCGTGGTCGGTGATGGCCTGGTCGGCGGGCGTCGCGGCAATCCGCGCCGGCACGATGAACGGCACGTTGGCGGTCGGCTTGCCGAGTGCCGCCAGCACGAAGCCGCATGGCTCCTTCAGCACCATGCGGAAGGTTCGTTCGTCGACAGCATTCAGTTCGGCGACGAATTCGAACAGCTTCTGGCCCATCGAGTCGCGTTTTGCCCAGCGTTGCAGCGAGGGGATCACGTCGGCCGACGTCACCGCGCCGCCGTCGTGGAATTTGAGGCCGGGCCGGAGGCGGAACGTATAAATGAGGCCGTCGGCGGAGACCTCCCAGGCCTCGACCATCTGCGGCTTGATCTC
>CALRXG020000440.1:0-6622 GCA_943372075.1 Bordetella parapertussis
CCAGATCAAGGCCGCCAAGGAGGCGGTCTCCACGGTGATTTTCGGCCAGGACCGGGTGATCGAGAACACCCTGGTGACGATCCTGTCCGGCGGCCATGCACTCCTGATCGGCGTGCCCGGCCTCGCCAAGACCAAGCTGGTCGAGACGCTCGGCGTCACGCTCGGGCTCGATGCCAAGCGCATCCAGTTCACGCCCGACCTGATGCCGTCGGACATTCTCGGCGCCGAAGTGCTCGACGAGAGCTCAGCCGGCAAGCGTTCGTTCCGCTTCATCTCGGGCCCGGTGTTCGCCCAGCTCTTGATGGCCGACGAGATCAACCGCGCCAGCCCGCGCACCCAGTCGGCGCTGCTGCAAGCCATGCAAGAGCAGCACATCACCATTGCCGGCGCGCGGCATGATTTGCCGAAGCCGTTCCACGTGCTCGCGACACAAAATCCGCTCGAGCAGGAGGGTACCTATCCGCTGCCCGAGGCGCAGCTCGACCGCTTCCTGATGGAAATCGACGTCGACTATCCCGATCGCGACGCCGAGCGGCGCATCCTGTTCGAGACCACCGGTGCCGAGGAGGCAACGGCAAAGCCGTCGATGGACGCGGAGACGTTGCTCACGGCACAACGCCTGGTGCGGCGCCTGCCGGTCGGCGATTCCGTGGTCGAGGCGATCCTGACGCTGGTTCGCGCCGCGCGCCCCGGCACCGAGGGCGGCGACGCCGGCAAGCTGATCGCTTGGGGACCGGGTCCCCGCGCCAGCCAGTCGCTGATGCTCGCGGTGCGCGCCCGCGCGTTGCTCGACGGCCGGCTCGCGCCGTCGATCGACGACGTTCTCGATCTGGCCGAGCCCGTGCTCAAGCACCGCATGGCGTTGACCTTCGCGGCACGTGCCGAGGGCCGCACCATTCCCGACGTGATCAAGCAATTGAAGACACGGATCGGTTGATGGCGGCTGACACCAGGCAACAGAGCGGGGAGATCCTTGCGGTTCGACGTGCAGATGGCGAAAGCCGTACGCTCGCCGCATCGCTGCCGCGCCTGGTGCTCGAGGCCCGCCGCATCGCCGCCAACGTCATCCACGGCCTGCATGGCCGCCGTCGCGCCGGCACCGGCGAGAGTTTCTGGCAATATCGCCGCTTCGTCTCGGGCGAGCCGGCGCAGCGTGTCGACTGGCGCCGCTCCGGGCGTGACGACCATCTCTATGTCCGCGAGCAGGAGTGGGAGGCCGCGCACACGGTGTGGATCTGGCCCGACCGCTCGCCGTCGATGGCCTTTGCCTCGCGCGAGGCGCGCGACAGCAAGCTCGAGCGCGGCCTGATCGTCGCCTTTGCGCTGGCCGAACTGCTGGTCGCCGGCGGCGAGCGGGTCGGCGTTCCCGGCCTGATGAACCCGACCGGCAGCCGCGCCGTGATCGACAAGATGGCGCAAGCGATCCTGCATGACGAGGCGACGCGCGCCAGCCTGCCGCCCTCCTTCGTGCCCTCGTCGCTCGCCGAGATCGTGGTGCTGTCGGATTTCTGGTCCCCAATGCCGGAGATCGCCACCATGCTGGCCGGGCTCGCCTCGTCAGGCGCGCATGGCACGATGGTCCAGGTGGTCGATCCGGCCGAGGAGACCTTCCCCTATTCCGGCCGCGTCGAATTCGTCGAGCCCGAAGCCGGCAGCGTCATCACCGCGGGCCGCGCCGAAAGCTGGGCGAGCGACTACGTCGCCCGGGTCGCGCTGCATCGCGACCAGATCCGCGCCGAGACCAACCGGCTCGACTGGCTGTTCTCGACCCACACCACCAGCCGCTCCGCCGCCGAACTGCTGCTGTTCCTGCACGCCGGCATGATGGTCAGCAAGGGTGGCGGCCGCTCGCCGGTCAAAGCGGGACGCAGCGCATGATCGCCGGCCTCCCGCTCTCCTTTGCCGAGCCGCTGCTGCTCTTGGGGCTGGTCAGCCTGCCGGTGCTGTGGTGGCTGCTGCGGGTGATGCCGCCGCGGCCGCGGCGGGTCGAATTCCCGCCGACGCGGCTGTTGTTCGACATCGCGCCCAAGGAGGAGACGCCGTCGCGCACGCCGTGGTGGCTGACATTGCTGCGGCTCGCCGCCGCCGCGCTGGTCATTTTCGCCGCCGCCGGTCCGATCTGGAATCCGCAGACCGGCGTCGCCGCGGGCAAGCAGCCGCTGGTGATCCTGCTCGACGATGGCTGGAGCGCGGCCTCGAGCTGGGACGCGCGGATCAGGGCGGCCGACGAGCTGATCGCCAATGCCGACAGCGACCGCCGCGGCGTCGCGCTGGTGCCGCTGTCCGAGCCGGCGCGCGACATCACGCTGATGCCGGCCGGCACCGCGCGCGTCGCACTGCGCCAGCTCGCGCCAAAGCCGTACTCGGTCGACCGCGTCGACACCCTCCCGACGCTGGAACGTTTCCTCAAATCGACCGGCGACTGCGACATCGCCTGGCTGTCGGACGGCGTCGACACCGGCCGCGGCAGCGAGTTCACCGAAGGCCTCGGCAAGGTGATCGAGAACCGCAGCCTGACGATCTATGCCGGCGGCGCGCAGCCGGCGCAGGCGCTGGTCGCGGCCGAGAACGCGGCCGCCAAGATGACGGTAAAGGTCTTGCGCACCGAGAATGGCCTCGCGACCGGCACAGTGCGCGCGGTCGATGCCAAGGGCTCGCCGATCGGCGAGGCGCGCTACAATTTCGGACCGCAGGAGCGCGAGACCGAGGCCGCCTTCGATCTTCCGGTCGAATTGCGCAACGACATCGCGCGGCTCGAGATTTCCGGCGAGCATTCCGCCGGCGCCGTGCAGCTGCTCGACCGGCGCTGGCGCCGCCGCGCCATCGGCGTGGTCTCGGGATCGAGCAGCGACACCGCGCAGCCGCTGCTGGCCTCGACCTTCTATCTGTCGCGCGCGCTGTCGCCGTTCGCCGATGTCAGGCTCGGCGATCGCGGCGCGCCACAGCAGGTGATCGCGCAATTCCTCGACCAGCGGCTGCCGATGATCGTGATGGCGGACGTCGGCACGCTGTCGCCGGAGATCCGCGACCGTCTCAACGCCTGGATCGAGCAAGGCGGCGTGCTGGTGCGCTTCGCCGGGCCCCGCCTCGCCCAGGCCGATGACGACCTCGTTCCGGTCAAGTTGCGCCGCGGTGGACGTACGCTCGGCGGCAGCCTGACCTGGGAGAAGCCACAGCACATGGCCTCGTTCGCAGCCGACGGTCCGTTCGCGGGCCTCAACGTGCCGAAAGACATCACCGTCAACCGCCAGGTGCTGGCCGAGCCCGACGCCGTGCTCGCGACCAAGAGCTGGGCCTCGCTCGAGGACGGCACGCCGCTGGTTACCGGCGAGCATCGCGGCAAGGGCGTGGTCAGCCTGTTCCATGTCGGCGCCGACATGCGCTGGTCGGATCTGCCGATGTCCGGCACCTTCGTCGAGATGCTGCGACGGCTGATCGACATGTCCGGCTACACCTCGAAGCCCGGCCCCGGCGTCGCCAGCGACCCCAACGCCGAGACGGTCGCGCCGCTGCGCACGCTCGATGGTTTCGGCGCCTTCGGGCCGCCGCCCTCCACCGCGCGGCCGATGTCGGCGGACTATCGCGACCGCGGCACCGCGGAGCATCCACCCGGCTTCTACGGCACCGCCGAGAGCCCGATCGCGGTCAACACGCTCGCCTCCGCCGATCGCATCGCGCCGCTCGACACCTCCGCCCTGCGCGCCAAGCATGCGAGCTACACCAACACCGAGCCGCGAGACCTGCGCGGCATCATGCTGTCGACGGCGCTGGCGCTGTTCCTGCTCGATGCGATCGTGGTGGCGATGCTCGGCGGCGGCCTTGCGGCGCTGATCCGGCGCCGCGCCGCGCCGGCGGCGCTCGCGCTGGCCTTCGCGCTCGCGACGATGATGGTGCCCTCGCCGACACGCGCGCAGAACAGCGCTGCCGACGACTTCGCCATCAAGGCGGTGTCGCAGACCCGGCTCGCCTATGTCGTCACCGGCAACGCCGACGTCGACTCCATCGTCAAGGCCGGGATGTCCGGACTGACGCTGTTCCTCGGGCAGCGCACCGCGCTGGAAGCCGGAGATCCCGTCGGCATCGATCCGGCGCACGACGAGCTGGCGTTCTTCCCGCTGATCTACTGGCCGATCGTGCCGGGCGCACCGAAGCCGCCGCAGGACGCCATCAACAAGATCGACGCCTATATGAAGCAGGGCGGCACTGTCCTGTTCGACACCCGTGACGCCGTCGAGGCCCCGCCGGGCGACAACGGCGCCTCGCAGACGCCGGGCATGCAGACGCTGCGCGAATTGCTCTCGACCCTCGACGTGCCTGAGCTCGAGCCGGTGCCACGCGACCACGTGCTGACCAAGACCTTCTATCTGCTGCGCGACTTCCCCGGCCGCTTCACCACCGGCCAGACCTGGGTCGAAGCGCTGCCGCGCGAGGACGACGACGAGGCTGCGCAGCGCCCGGCACGCGGCGGCGACGGCGTCTCGCCGATCATCATCACCTCGAACGATCTCGCCGGCGCCTGGGCGATCCGTCCGGACGGCCAGCCGATGCTGCCGCTGACGCCGGGCGAGCCGCGCCAGCGCGAATTCGCCTTCCGCGCCGGCGTCAACATCGTGATGTACACGCTGACCGGCAACTACAAGGCCGACCAGGTGCACGCACCTGCCCTGATCGAGCGGCTGGGACAATGATATGAACTACGGTATCGCGTTCACACCGCTGGTTCCTTCGCTCGTGCTGTGGCTCGCGCTCGGCGCGATCGTCGTCATCGCGGTGCTGCTGCTGGTGTCGCGCGCGCGCGGCGCTGCGGTGCGCGTCGCCGCGCTGGCGCTGATCCTGCTTGCGCTGGCCAATCCCTCCTTCACGCGCGAGGACCGCGAACCGCTGTCCTCGGTCGCGGTCGTCGTGGTCGACAAGAGCCCGAGCCAGAACTTCGGCACGCGCAACCAGGAGACCGAGAAGGCACGGCAGGCGCTGGTCGACAGCCTGAAGCAGATCAAGGGCCTCGAGGTCCGCGTCGTCGAGGCCGGCCAGGCCGACGGCGAAACCGACGGCACCAAGCTGTTCGGCGCGCTGACCTCGGCGCTGTCGGATGTTCCGGTCGAGCGCGTCGCCGGCGCGTTCATGATCACCGATGGCCGGGTGCACGATATCCCGGCCAACACCCAGGCGCTCGGCTTCCAGGCGCCGGTGCACGCCTTGATCACCGGCCGCAAGGACGAGCGCGACCGCCGCATCGCGATCACGGCGGCGCCGCGCTTCGGCATCGTCGGCCAGACCCAGACCATCACCTACCGGCTCGACGACCAGGGCGTCACCGGCGAGCGCGCCAAGGTCACCGTCCGCCGCGACGGCGAGGTGATCAACGAGCGGACGCTAACCTCAGGCCAGACCTCCAGCGTCGACATCGACATCAAGCATGCCGGCCCGAACATCGTCGAGATCGAGGCCTCGCCGCTCGAGAACGAACTCACGCCGGTCAACAACCGCGCCGTGGTCTCGATCGATGGCGTGCGCGACAAGCTGCGCGTGCTGCTGGTCTCGGGCGAGCCGCATTCCGGCGAGCGCACCTGGCGCAACCTGCTGAAGTCCGACCCCAGCGTCGATCTCGTCCACTTCACCATCCTGCGTCCGCCGGAGAAGCAGGACGGCACGCCGATCAACGAGCTGTCGCTGATCGCGTTTCCGACCCGTGAGTTGTTCCAGCAGAAGATCAACGAATTCCAGTTGATCATCTTCGACCGCTACGCCCGCCAGGGCGTGCTGCCGATCGCCTATTTCGACAACATCGCGCGCTATGTCCGCTCCGGCGGCGCGGTGCTGGTGTCGGCCGGCCCCGACTATGCCTCGACCACCAGCATTTGGCGCACGCCGCTGGATTCGGTGCTGCCGGCCGAACCGGTCGGCGTCACCGAGAAGCCGTTCTACGCGCACTTGAGCGATGCTGGGAAACGCCATCCGGTGACGCGCGGGCTGGAGGGCTCGAACGCCGAGCCGCCGCATTGGAGCCGGTTCTTCCGCACCGTCGACACCCGCAATGCGGTGACGCCGCCGGTCATGACCGGCGCCGACGGCAAGCCGCTGCTGCTGCTGTCGCGGTTCGGCGAAGGCCGCGTCGCGCTGCTGCTCACCGACCACATCTGGCTGTGGGCGCGCGGCTATGAAGGCGGCGGCCCGCATCTCGATCTGTTGCGACGGGTGTCGCACTGGCTGATGAAGCAGCCCGATCTCGATGAAGAGGCCCTGCGCATGCAGGTGCAGGGCAAGGACCTGATGGTGGTGCGCCAGACCATGGCCGACACCGTCGCACCGGTCACCGTGACGTCGCCGAGCGGCGCCACCCATGAACTGACGCTGACCGCCGGCGATCCCGGCGAGTGGCGCGCCACGCTGCCGGCAAGCGAGCTCGGTCTCTGGCAAGCCACCGATGGCACGCTGAAGGCGCTGATCAATGTCGGCCCGACCAACCCGAAGGAATTCTCGGAAGTCACCTCGACGACCGAGACGCTGAAGCCGCTGACGCAGGCGACCGGCGGCGACGCGCGGCGCATCGTCGACGGATCGAGCCTCGACATGCCGCGCATCGTGCCGGTGCGGGCGTCCTCGATCTTCCGCGGCGACGGCT
>CALRXG020000441.1:0-6605 GCA_943372075.1 Bordetella parapertussis
CGAGGTCAGCGACGAGATGCTCGCCGCAACCGCTAACGCGACGGCGGCCCTGCAAACGCCACGCCCAAGCGCTCCACCCCGAAGAACCCGGCCTTTGAAAATGGTGGTCATGATCGGCTCCCATCGGCGCCACCGCTCGCGGCGCCCGTTGTTTGATGTCCGATCCTGCTTGAGCGTGCGCCAGATGACTGTGATGGTCATCACGCATCGGTAAAGCGCGCTTTTTCTTGCGGTCCCGGCGCCTTGTTGGGATCGCGTTAAGACCTTGTTGGCATTAATCGCTCGTTACGGCTGTGGCGTGTCCTTAAGTCCCGAGAGAGTGTGTAGCGATGCGTAGTGCGTTGGGCCTGATGCTGGCCAGTGTTGTGGCGGCGATCGTGATCGCCGGCGTGTGGTTCTGGACCTCTTCCCCGCGTGCCGACGCGGCGCCTCCCCAAACCACGGCCGCGGCCAAGGCCGATCCGCTTCCGGCGGCGGCGAAACTGGCCGCCAAGGACGATGTCGAAACGACCGCCGCGCTGTCGAAGCGCGCCGACGCCACCCAGGCGGCAGCTCCGGCCGCGGCCCCCGCACCGGCGCCGATGCCGGCTCCCGTCGCGGCCGCACCGAAATGCGCCAATCCCGATGCGCTTGGCGTCAGCCGCACCGTCGTGGTCGACACCACCGGTGGCCCCGGCTTCGGCTTCCTGCAATACAAGCAGTATGACTTCCTGACCGACCATGAGGTCGTGCTGACCTTCGACGACGGTCCGTGGCCAACCACGCCTGCCGTGCTCAAGGCGCTGGCGGACGAGTGCACCAAGGCGGTGTTCTTCCCGATCGGCCTGCACACCACCTATCACCCCGATATCCTGCGCCAGGTCGCCGCCGCCGGCCACACCATCGGCGCCCACACCTGGTCGCACGCTCACCTGGCGAGCAAGAAGATCACCGAGCAGCAGGCCAAGGATGAGATCGAGAAGGGTTTTAGCGCCGTGAAGCTGGCGCTGGGCAGCAACCCGGCTCCGTTCTTCCGCTTCCCTGCGTTGGCGCACACGCCGGCGACCACAGCCTATCTCGGCAGCCGCAACATCGCGATGTTCTCGGTCGACGTCGACTCCAACGACTTCAAGTCCAAGAACTCCGACGAGGTCATCAACAATGTGATGACCAAGCTCGACAAGGAGCACAAGGGCATCATTCTGATGCACGACCTGCAAAAGCACACCGCGCAGGCACTGCCGACGCTGCTGCGCAAGCTCAAGGCCGGCGGCTACAAGGTGGTCTGGATGAAGGCCAAGACCCAGATCGAGACGCTGCCCGAATACGACGCGATGATGGCGAAGACCGAGAAGCCGATCGCAACAGGCCGGCCGATCGGCAACGTCGTGCAGACGGTCGAGTAACGCAGCCAACGCATCGAACACCCTCAACGCAAGGCGCCCCCGGATCCGATCCGGGGGCGCTTTCGTTTGTCGTGCCGACGTCGACGACCGGCAAGTCACTGCGGGCGACGGTGGCCGAGTTCCCTGCCGCAGACGTGCGCTGCCAAATATCGAAAACAACCCCATGCAAAGCAGCGGCTGGCGCTCGGCAAAGCTCGCCGGGCGCGACTAGCGCGGTCGGGCGATGGACGTCGTGAGATGCGTCACGGGCGCGCGACTATGGTCGATCTGACGCCAGATGTTCCCGGTGTTTCAGCCAATGCGATTCAGTGCGCGATGGCTCACTCGCTGCGCGCGACCTCTTGCCCGCCGAAAGTCTCGCTCAACAGGTAGACGCCGACGCCAACCAGGACGGCGAAGCACCAGACCTCCCAGATGGCGAAACGCAAATGGATCGCGACCGGCAATGCGGCGGCTGCGATGCATAAACTACCCAATAGCCTCGGACGCATGGTGCCTGGTCCAGCTGTTTCAACGAACGGCGTTGCGAGTGAAATCTTCGAGCTGATGGTATGCGTGCACCCTTACGGGGAACTGACGCGCACGCCGCTTGCCGCAAGCGCGCGCCCCTCCATCAAATGATGCTTAGTTTCGCGTAAAGCGAAGAAGCGATTGGGCGCTGGGCGCGGCTCGAGACAAAGGTACGGAGTGTGCCGGACAGTTTTGAGCGCTGGTGCCGCAAGAGGGACTCGAACCCCCGACCCCGTCATTACGAATGACGTGCTCTACCAACTGAGCTATTGCGGCGAACCGTTCGGCAACTGCGTGAGCTTGCGCGCCACCTGATATCGGGCATGACCCCGATTGGCAAGGATGGCGCGGCTATTTAACCGCACAGTCGTTGCCGGACCGCGAATTAGCTTCCCAAACGGGCCAGAAATCCACGCCAGCCGCCCACCTGAGCCTTCGGTGGGCCGATTTGTTCCGCAAATTCGTCCACCGCGCCGTCCTCGTCGACCCCGGGGTCGTCGGGAGCCCGGACGATCGGGATCACCGCCGGGATCGGCGCCGGCGCGGCCTTTGTCAGGTCCTTGGGCAGGTCAGTCCGGGAGCGGAACAAGGGAGCGGGCGCTGGGGGCGCCGCCTCGGCCGCCGGCGGGGGAGCCGGCTCCGATACCGCGGGTTCGGCAGGGGCGGGCTCGGCCTCGATGGCCGCCGGCAGCGGCGCGTTGTCCTGCATCGCCTGCGTCGCCGGCTCGATCGCTTTTGCCTCCACCGGCTCAACCGGCTTGGTTGCCTCCGGCGACTTGGTTGCCTCCGGCGGTTTGGCTGCCCCCGGCTCGCTGGCGGCCTCTCTTGGCGGCTCGACCCGCCGCGGCGCCAGCATCGCCTCCTCGAAGGGCGAGGTCTCGATCGCGCTGCCCTTGTCGGACGGCAATGCCGCGACCGGCGTCTGCCACTGGAAGGCGTCGAGGCGGCCGGTAACCGGCGACACCGGTCGCCAGCGGTCGGAGACGTAGCCGTCGGCGGTCCACACCGGATCGTGCAGCGCGCGCACCGCGCGCAGGGTCCAGGCCCGCGCCCGGCCGCTGTCGCCATGCTCGGTGCGCTCGATCTCGGCCATCAACAGCGCGACGCGCTGGGTCGGCGCGGCTGTGAACGGCTCCAGCGCCGCACGCGCCTTGCCGAATTCGGCCGCGTCGATCGCGGCGCGCGCGATCGCCAGCGCGCCCTCGATATGGCCCGGGGTCTTTGCCGCCAGCGTCTCGACCCGCACCAGGCGCTGGCGCGCGGAATCGCCGAGCCGCACATGCGAATAGGCATCGGCGAGATCGGGATGCGGCTGCGCCAGCCACGCGGTCTCGACGATGCGCATCGCGCGGCGCACCTGATGCGCCTCGCTTTCGAACTTGGCGGCGAGCACGGCGGCCGGAATCAGCGTCGGCGCGAGCTTCAGCGCCTCCATCGCGCTCGAGCGCGACAGGTCGCGATCGAGCGTCTCGAGCTCCAGCGCGCGCGCGGTCAGCAACACGCCGCGCTGCCGCCGATAGGTCGCCTTGTCGATCAGCCCGGCCGACTGGTTGTTGTCGATGATCGACAACGCGCCGGCCCAATCGCCCTTGGCGCAGCAGAAGCCCAGCACCGCATGCGAGGCCCATGACGAGGACGGCGACATCTTCAAGGCTTCCTCGGCAATCATCACGGCGGCCACCGGATCATCGGCGCGCTGCGCCTCGATGAAAAGGCCGCGCAAGCCGAGCAGCCGCGTGTCGGCGCGCTCGGCCATGGCGCGAAAGGCACGCTGCGCGCCGTCGCGGTCGCCATCAAGCTGCGCCGATTGCGCGTGCAGCAGCAACGCCAGCGGATCGTTTGCGGCGTGACGCCGCGCCGCTTCGGCATGCGTGCGCGCCGCCGAGGAGTCGCCATGGCCGATCGCGAGCAGGCCTTGCGTGATGGCATGACGGCCGCGGGCGTGTCGGCGCTCGCGCTGACCACGGCGGACGTGCCCGGGGATATTCCACAGCCCGCGCAAAATCATCCCCGCGATCATGGCGACCACGATGACGAGGCCGAGCAGGAACATCGGCTGCCTGGAGGTCAGGCGCAAACCGCCCCATGACATCACGAGATCGCCGGGCTGATCGGCCATCCAGGCCGCACCCGCGGCAGCGAGCGCGATCAGCAGCAGGAACAGAATGATCCGGATCATCAACAATCCATTGCTAGAATCTATTGATTGACGGTGGTGAGCGCCGCCATGGCGTTGTCGGCAAATTTCTGCGACGCGTCGAGCGCGGCGCGGCGCGCCTCGACCCTGTCGAGCCAGGCTTGCGCGGCGGTACGATCCGCCGGCGGCAGCGATTTCAGTTCGCGCACGGTGAGTGCAAGATCATTGTGCACGGCGGCCGATGTCAGCCGCGCGACGATGCTGCCGCGATCGGTCCCGGTGCCGTCGGTGCGCTCGATCTGGACCAGCGTGGACGCGCCGGCCCTCAGGCGATCGACCAGCCCGGCGCCGGTCGTTGCCTCCTCCGGCGCAGGCGGCACCAGCTTCGGCACGATCTCGACCAGCTCGCGGCACAGCGTCGCCGGATTCGGCACGCCTGACGTCGCGAACGCATCGAGCGGTTTCAGCGCGTCCGGATTGTCGACCAGCATCTTCGCCGATTGCAGCGCCGAGGCATAGGGATCGCCATGGCGAACCGCGACGTCCAGCAGCGACGCCGCAACCACGCGGCGCAGCGGCACGTCGTCCGCCTTCGCTTCGGCCTTGGTGTCGGCGATCTTGCCGTCCTGCTTGGCGATCGCGGCGCCTTGCGCCTGCACCGCGCCTTCGACCTTATCGATGCGCGCCGTGATGCCGGAGATATCGGGCGCAGCGCCATTGCGCGGCGCAGCCTTCGCGTCATTGACGGCGGCGGCAAGCTTGTCGGATTGCGCGCGCGTTGCGGCGAGTTCGGTGCGCAGCGCGGCGATCGATTTGTCGAGCGCCTCGAGCCGCGCCGTTGCCGCAGGATCGGTCACTGCAGCGACGGGCCTGCCGGCTTTCGATTCCAGCGCGCTGACACGCGTGCCGAGCTCGTCGATCGTTGCGGCACTGGGCAGCGGCGCGGACGACGGCTGCACCGCGGGCCAGCCGAGCAACCAGCCGACCCCGATCACCAGGGCCGCGGCGACGGCGCCCGATACCGGTGCCACCACCCAGGGTGAGACCGGCCGCGCCGGCTCGGCATCGGACCTCATGGAAGCGGTCTCGGGTTGCGGCTCCGCTTCGGACGGCGCCACGCCCGGCGATGCCTCGCTGGCTTCCTTTGCGGATTCCCTGGCGGCTTCCCGGGCGGCTTCCGCGGTCTCCTCCGCCTTTGGCGGTTCGCTCGAGACCTCGGTCGCCTGAAGATCGATGGTCGGCGGCGCGCGCTTGGGCCGGGAATCCGGCGAAGGTCCTGGGTCGTCGGGCCTTTCTTCAGCCATCGCGGGGGTCCTCAAAACTACTGGCCGCACATCCTAGAGCATGATCCGATCCGATTGAATCGGATCGTGGCCCTATCTTTTTGTTTGGTCGCGTTTGCTTAACGCGAACCGGGCTCCGTTTCGCTTGAAAACCTGTCGTCGGAAACGGCCCGAATGCTTAGAGCATGATCCGGAACGCCGGGCATTGCCTAACATCCCGTTCAGACCAAAGAATTATGTTGCTCCCGGCCGCAAGGCGCGGCCAAGCGCCTCCAGCAGCGCGGTTTCGTCCGGCCGCGCCGCGACCACGACCTTGGTGGCACCGGCGTCATGCAGCACCGCGGCGACAGCCGCCGAAATGCAGCATTGCGGCACGGCGAGCGCCGAAATCTCGATCCCGTCGGCCCGTATCGTCGCCAGGAACGCCTGCGCGCTGCGGCGGGAATAATGCAGCACCGCGCTGATCCGGTTCGCCATGAAGGCCTCGCTGGCCTCCCTTGGCAGGGCGGCCACCGGCACCATGCGGTAGGTGGTGTGGGTGACGACGTCGAGCCCGCGCGCCCCGAGTTCGCTTGCGAGATCGCGCGAGAGGTCGGCGCCCGCCAGATACAGCAACGTCGCCGACGCCGTCAGTTCACCGGCCTTGACCCGCGCCAGCACGAGATCGCGCAAGCTCACCGCATCGCCCTTGGCCACGATCACGCGGTCGAAGCCGGCAGCGCGCGCCGCGTCGGCGGTATGCGCCCCGACCGCAAACAGCGGCAGCGGCAACAGCCGGCTGGCGGTGAGATCAAGCGACCGCAGCGCATTGGCGCTGGTCAGGATGACGCCGTCATATTCCGCATCGGCATCGTCATGGAACGGCAGCGGCTCGAAACGCAGCAGCGGTGCCGACAGGGCCTCAAAGCCCCGGTCCCGCAGCGTCGCGAGCGTGGTGTCATTGTCCGGACGCGGTCGTGTGACAAGGATGGTCACGGGGTCAGGCCTCCCGCCTTGCGAATTGCAGCTTGCCGACCGATTGCACTTCAAGACCTCGCAATGCTACCCCGGAGGGGACATCTGGATGAACATGATCTTGCCGGAAACCGGTTCCGGCCCGTTTGGATCATGCTGGTAGCACAAGGGCCGAAATTGGGACACGAACCGCCGATGCTGGTGTTGGGAATCGAGACCACCTGCGATGAAACCGCAGCCGCCGTGGTCGAGCGCCAGGCTGACGGGCAGGGCAAGATCCTCTCCAATATCGTGCGCTCGCAGACCGAAGAACATGCCCGCTTCGGCGGCGTGGTG
>CALRXG020000442.1:0-6600 GCA_943372075.1 Bordetella parapertussis
AAAGCCTTGCAGTCGGTGGTCTGCAGAAGATCCCTTATTGCCAACATCAACACGGTCTTTCCCGGGGACCATTTGCTGTACTCAGGTAGAAATCCGCAAGATTGGTATAGGTATATGCCACGCACGAGCATCCCGCGAATAAATGCGCAAGGTACACCGTTGATGCGCAGAACGTAGCATCTGAACTGCCCGCGTTCGGCTTGGCGGATGTATTCGGATCGAGCGACGGTGTCGTACCTCAATCTCAGCCCGAGGTTCCACTGGTAAGAGTTCTGATTGATGGGAACAGCGAGGGAAAGGAAGTCGTCGACTTGACGCTTCCCTGTCATTACCTCGAGGGATCGGCAGTCCTTGGATTTGCGGAGCGCCTGCCTGGTCATCTGCCTTGTCTTTTGGCGGAGTGACGCAATGTAGTCGTCGAATTTCTCAGGCAGCTCGATACGCCAACGAACGTTGTCCCGGGCTGACCAACAACTCGTTCGATATTTGAAAGATTGGCCGTTGGCCGCACGGTATAGATCAGAATCGACGAGGATTTCCCCTAGATTGATGAAATCGAAGGGACAAACTTTCTCCAGTCTCCTCAGGACCTCGCGCCACACGTCGGGGTCTAGTTTCCCCAATACAACCTCGCCCACTAAGTAGATCTGTTTCGTACAGACGGTCCAAAGGTGCCGTTTCCCGATTGCAAAATTGCATGGTATCTCGGCCTGTACGAAGCAAGCGATATTGCGAGGCATATCGCCTTCCATTTCGGCGACCAATGCGAAGGTTTTCGCCGCTGCGAGGCTACGCAACACTTCGTCGAAATCCGGGAGAACGCGGCGCCTCTCGCGAGCGCTCAGGATTTCCCAATGCTCTCGAAATGCCGCGGCTCCGGCCAGATCATGAATGACCACCAAATTAGGAATTTTAAGCCCCGCGCAAAAATGGATATTCTGCGAATATTAAAATCGGTCAATAAATGTGTCGTTAGATTAACAGGCAGGCCCTAATCGCTGTCAATGGATTGTTGTCAACCAGTCTGTCTGGTTGCGGCTCGGTTCCCCTGACACTCGCCGCAGATAGCAATCGCACGGCTGGAGCGAGGCGGCACCTGACAGACGCTAATCGTCGGCCTTTAATCCGTTGATCTCAGTACATTTGCGGGAGGTGACGTCGATCTCATTCGCAGTTGAAGGGCGCCAGTTAGGCGAAGCCGTCGGATGCGTTATGTGACGTCTTGCCACAGACCCAACACTGCCATGTTGTCACCCCTCAAGACAGTCCGGAACCCGCTCGGTATAACCGCCCGCACAACAATCTGGAGGACCGCCAATGATCTACGAGACCCGTGTCTATCGCTGCCTGCCGGGCCGGCTGCCGGCGCTGCTCAAGCGCTTCGAGACCATCACGCTGAAGTTGTGGGACAAGCACGGCATCAGGCAGGCCGGCTTCTTCACGACGCTGGTCGGCGAATCCAACCAGGACCTGACTTATCTGCTGGCCTGGGAATCGCTCGCCGAGCGCGAGACAAAATGGACCGCGTTCGCGACCGATCCGGAATGGCTCGCCGCGCGCGCCAAGACCGAGGAGGACGGCCAGATCGTTCTTACCATCGAAAACCAGCTGCTGGTGCCGACGTCGTTCTCGTCGGTGAAGTAGCGCGGGCGCGGGGTCGAGGGAGCGATGATGGTCTCGTCGCGCCCGATGCGACGGCTATTGCGGGCAGCCCGAGGTCTGGTCGCCTTCGCGGACCATCGGCTTGCCGTTGATGAAGACGCCGTGGCTGCCCGAGGTGGTCTTGCCGCCGCAATGCGTGCGGTCGCCCATGACCACTGCGGGCTTGCCGTTGATCAGGACGTTCGGCACGCCCTCGACCAGCGGGCCGCCATTGCTGGTGGTGTCGCCACTGCGCGCGGCCGGCTTGCCATTGATGGTGACGCCGGCGGCGCCGCTGGTGACGACGCCGGGCTGGCTGTTGGCCTGGCCATGGGCCAGCCCCGATACCGCCGACAGGGCGGCCACCGCTCCGAGCACCAGTGAAATACGCATCTCGTTCCTCGTGAAATCCGGTCTTGAAATCCGGTCTTGGGAATCTGTTCCGCGCCAGTCTATAGGGGCGGCTGGGGCAGGATTGTGATAGCACGGCGCATCCACGGCGCCAGCGCAACCCCCTCATCGCGCGGGACGGCTTGATCGACCCCGCGCGGGATTGCATGGTCGCAGGCCAAAAGGATGCAGCATTTTGACCAACCAGGTTTCCGCGCCAGCCGCCGCGCCGATCGTTGCCGTCGGATCGGCCAAATTCGGCAATGCCTTGCCCATCTCGATCATCGCCGGTCCCTGCCAGCTCGAGAGCCGCGCGCATGCGCTCGAAGTCGCCTCCGCGCTGAAGGAGATCGCGGCACGGCTGAAGATCGGCCTGGTCTACAAGACCTCGTTCGACAAGGCGAACCGCACCAGCGCGACCGCGGCGCGCGGCATTGGCCTTGCCCAGGCGCTGCCGATCTTCGCCGAGATCCGCTCGTCGCTCGGGCTGCCGGTGCTGACCGACGTGCATGAGGCCAGCCAGTGCGCCGAAGTGGCGCCGGCAGTCGACGTGCTGCAGATCCCGGCCTTCCTGTGTCGGCAGACCGATCTCTTGCTGGCCGCGGCTGCGACCGGCAAGGTCGTCAACGTCAAGAAGGGCCAGTTCCTGGCGCCGTGGGACATGGCCAATGTGGTCAGCAAGATCACCGGGGCCGGCAACGCCGACGTGCTGGTCACCGAGCGCGGCGCGTCGTTCGGCTACAACACGCTGGTGTCGGACATGCGGGCGCTGCCGATTCTTGCGCGCACCACCGGTGCGCCCGTCATCTTCGACGCCACCCATTCGGTGCAGCAGCCGGGCGGCAAGGGCGCCTCGTCGGGCGGTGAGCGCGAATTCGTGCCGGTGCTGGCGCGCGCCGCGGTCGCGGTCGGCGTCGCCGGCGTGTTCATCGAGACCCATCCCGATCCGGATCATGCGCCGTCGGATGGCCCCAACATGGTGCCGCTCCGCGAGTTCGAATCCCTCGTCAAGCGGCTGATGCAGTTCGACGCGCTCGCCAAGACCGCAGCCTGACCGGGTGACGACGACATGACCGCAAAGTGCGGCATGCCGCCGGTTCTCAATGTGATCACGCTGGCGACATTCGCGGCGAGCCTGTCGGTGCGCGCGCTCGATCCGGTGCTGCCGCATGTCGCCGACGATTTTGGTGTCAGCATCGCGACCGCGGCGAGCTTTGCCGCGGTATTCGCCTTCACCTTCGCAATCATCCAGCCGGCGATCGGCGCCGCCGCCGATCTGTTCGGTAAAGCACGGCTGATGACGATCTGCCTCGGACTGCTCGGCGTCGCCAGCATTCTCGGCGCGCTGTCGACCTCGTTTCCGATGCTGTTCGTGACCCGCATCCTGGCCGGCATCGGCTCGGGCGGGGTGTTTCCGGTGGCGCTGTCGTTGACGAGCGATCTGGTCGGCCCGGACAAGCGGCAGCTTGCGATCGGGCGGACGCTCGCCGGCTCGATGACGGGCAATCTACTGGGCGCGACGGCCTCCGGCCTGATCGGTGACTTCCTCGGCTGGCGCGGCGTGCTCGCGGTGCTCGGCGGCCTCGTGATCATCGTTGCGCTGGCGGTTGCGGCCGGCTTCCGCGGCGCTGAGCTGAACCGTCCGCCGCGCACCAGCCTGAAGGCGCTGCGCCACGGCTATCGCACCATCTTCACCAATCCGAACGCGCGCATCTGCTATTCGGCTGTCTTCATCGAAGGCTGCTGCGTGCTCGGGCTGTTTCCCTTCATCGCCTCGTTCCTGTTCGAGCTCGGCGAAACCTCGCTGTCGATCGCCGGCATCGTGATCGCGGGCTTTGCGATCGGCGGACTGCTCTACACGCTGACGGTGGCGCGCCTGCTGCCGTTGATCGGGGTGAGGGGCATGATGATCGCGGGCGCGACGCTGGTCGCAATCCAACTGGTCGGCGTCGCCTTCGGGCCGCATTGGAAACTGCAGATGGCGGGCCTGCTGGTGATGGGCCTCGGCTTCTACATGATCCACGGCTGCCTGCAGGTGTTTGCCAGCGAGCTGTCGGTCGAAGCGCGCGCCACCGCGTTGTCGCTGCACTCGTTCTTCTTCTTCATGGGCCAGACCGTCGGCCCGATTGCTTACGGCTTCGGTCTGCAACATGCCGGCAAGACCGCGACGCTGGTCTCGGCCGCCGCCGTGATGGTGGTACTCGGTTTTATCTGCGCGAGATTCCTGAAGCAGACGCGGCCGGCCGATGCTGCGGCGCGACCGGATGTCGAGGCTTAGGCCGCTACTCTAACCCCGCCCGCGATATGTCGCGACGCCCTGATCCGGGACCCAGATGCCCTTCGGCAATCGTCCGGTCTGGAAGAACACGTCGATCGGGATGCCGCCGCGCGGATACCAATAGCCGCCGATGCGGAGCCATTTCGGCTTGATCTCGTCGGCGATCCGCTTGCCGATCATGACGGTGCAATCCTCGTGGAATGCGCCATGGTTGCGGAAGCTTGCGGCAAACAGCTTCAGTGATTTGGATTCCAGCAGCCAGCGGCCCGGCACGAAGTCGATCACCAGATGCGCGAAATCCGGTTGGCCCGTCACCGGGCAGATCGAGGTGAATTCCGGCACCGTGAAGCGGACCAGATAATCGGTACCAGCCTGTGGGTTGGGCACGCGGTCGAGCTTCGCCCTTTCCGGTGCGTCGGGCCATTCCACCGCGCGGCCGAGTTGCAGGTCGGGGGAGGTCGTTGATTTGGTGGATTTCTTTGCCATCAGGGGTCTCCGTTTGGGTCTCATAGAGCATGATCCGGAAAAGTGGAAACCGGTTTTTCCGCAAAACAACCCCATGCAAAGCAGGGCCTTGCGGGGCCGCCCGTTCCCCGGCCTTTTCCCCCTCGATGCATTGCGGTAGAAGCACCGCCATCTGCCCCCGCACTGCCAAAAGAGGTTCTCATGACTGACATCGTCGACATCATCGGCCGCGAAATCCTGGATAGCCGCGGCAACCCCACGGTCGAGGTCGATGTGGTGCTGGAGGATGGGTCGATCGGCCGCGCGGCGGTGCCGTCGGGGGCCTCTACCGGCGCCCATGAGGCGGTGGAACTGCGCGATGGCGACAAGTCGCGCTATCTCGGCAAGGGTGTCGAGAAGGCGGTCGCCGCCATCAACGGCGAGATCTTCGAGGCGCTCAGCGACCAGGCCGTCGAGGAGCAGGTCGCGATCGACCAGATCATGATCGAGCTCGACGGCACCCCGAACAAGAGCCGGCTCGGCGCCAACGCCATCCTCGGCGTTTCGCTGGCCTGCGCCAAGGCCGCCGCGGAATCCTTCGACATGCCGCTGTATCGTTACGTCGGCGGCACCTCGGCGCGGACACTGCCGGTGCCGATGATGAACATCATCAATGGCGGCGTGCATGCCGACAACCCGATCGACTTCCAGGAGTTCATGATCCTGCCGGTCGGCGCCAGCAGCTTCGCCGAAGCGCTGCGCTGCGGCTCGGAAATCTTCCACACGCTGCGCGGTGAACTGAAGAAGGCCGGCCACAACACCAATGTCGGCGACGAGGGCGGCTTCGCGCCGAACCTGCCGTCGGCCGACGCCGCGCTCGAATTCGTCATGAACGCGATCGGCAAGGCCGGCTACAAGGCAGGCGACGACGTCGTGCTCGGCCTCGACTGCGCCTCCACCGAATTCTTCAAGGAAGGCTCCTACGTCTATGGCGGCGAGAACAAGACCCGCTCGCGTTCCGAGCAGGTCAAGTATCTCGCCGATCTGGTCGGCCGCTATCCGATCGTCACCATCGAGGACGGCATGTCCGAAGACGACATGGACGGCTGGAAGGAGCTGACGGACGCGATCGGCAACAAGTGCCAGCTGGTCGGCGACGATCTGTTCGTCACCAACGTCACCCGGCTTGCCGACGGCATCAAGCATGGCCGCGCCAACTCGATCCTGGTCAAGGTCAACCAGATCGGCACGCTGACCGAGACGCTGGCGGCGATCGAGATGGCCTACAAGGCCGGCTACACCGCCGTGATGTCGCACCGCTCCGGCGAGACCGAGGATTCCACGATCGCCGACCTCGCGGTCGCCACCAATTGCGGGCAGATCAAGACCGGCTCGCTGGCGCGCTCCGACCGTACCGCCAAATACAACCAGCTGCTGCGCATCGAGCAGCAACTCGGTAGCCAGGCGAAATACGCGGGCAGGGCGGCCTTGAAGGCGCTGGCCTAGCGCCCCAACTGATCGGGACTGAACAAAACGCAAAAAGGGGAGGTCGGGATGAGTGACGGCAAGAGCGGTTTGCAACTGCGTTCGCTGCTCAAGAAGAATGGCGAACTGGAGATATCGCTGGTCAATGTCCCGACCCCCGAGCCCGGCCCCGACGAAGTCGTGGTCCGGGTCGAGGCGAGCCCGATCAACCCATCCGACCTCGGCCTCCTGATCGGGCCGGCCGACATGTCGTCGGCCAAGGTTTCCGGCAGCAGGGAGTTGCCCGTGGTGACCGCCCGGGTGCCGGAGGCGGCGATGGCCGGCCTCGCCGCGCGGCTCGACGAGTCGATGCCGGTCGGCAA
>CALRXG020000443.1:0-6587 GCA_943372075.1 Bordetella parapertussis
CACCGTCCCGCGCGATTGCGGGTTCCATTGCACGCTGGAAGGGTGGTTCCTGAAGGAGGAGAGCGCCGCCTAGCGGTCGAGCACCGCGCGCGCGGTCGCCTCGTCGGTGATGAGGCCGTTGATCACCCGGCCCGCCAGTGCGGCCTTGATCGACCGCACCTTGGCGGCGCCGACCGCGGCGGCGATCGTGGTTTGCTCCGCGGGAATCTGCGGCGGAATGCTGGTCAGTCGCTTGTTGGTGCCACCCTTGATCAGGCGTCCCTTGGCGTCATAGGCCCAGCCGGTCACCTCGCCGATCGCGCCGAGCCGCATCATCTCCAGCAGTTCTTCCCGGGTCACGAACCCATCGACATGGACCTGGGCCTTCTGGTCCATCTGGCCGATGCCGATCAGGCGCAGATCGGCCCTCGCGGCGACCGCCCGCACCCGCGCGATCGGATCGATGCGGACCATGCGGTTGCGCTCGTCCTCGCTCGACATCAGGAATGGCAGCGGCATCGGGTAGTGACGTGCACCGGTGCGGTCGGCGAGCCGGCCCACCGTGTCGTAGAAGCTCGCCGAGCCGTCGGCGGAGATGTTGCCGACCAGCGAGACGATCTGGTGATCGGGCCGCTCGATCGGCGAGACCCGCTCGACCGCGGCACGCACCGCGCGGCCGGTGCCGAGCGCCACGATGACCGGCGTCTCGGAGCGTAGCGTCGTCTCCAGGAGATTGGCGCTGCGTTCGGCGATCCCGGCATTCGACAGCGGCGCCGACGGATCGGACGGAACGACGTCGCAATGCACGAGATCGAACCGCGCCTTCAGCCGCGAGGCCAGCTCCATGCAGGCGGCAATGGGATGTTCGAGCCGGAAGGTGATCAGCCGCTCCGCCAGACACAGCGACACCAGGCGCTGCGCCGAGGCGCGCGACACCTGCAGCATCTTGGCAATCTCGTCCTGGGTGTGGCCCGCGATGAAATACAGCCAGCCGGCGCGCGCCGCGTCGTCGAGCCGGGACTTTTCATTGTCGGGCGCAACCATGATCCTGTGTCAGCCTTCCGTCCAGAAATCCGTCATCGCGGCGAAGATTCGATCCGCACCAGCCTGCCGTAGCAGAGCACTGCCGTCCGCCGACCGGTAGTGGGCGCCGCCGACAAATCCCCACACTTTCATGCCCGCCGCCTTCGCGGCCGTCACCCCGCTGACGCTGTCCTCGATGACCAGCGCGCGGCGCGGCTCGGCTCCGATTGCGGCCGCGGCATGCAGAAACAGGTCCGGCGCCGGCTTGCCATGCCTGACCATCTGCGAGGTGTAGACGCGCGGCCCGAAATGGGCCGCAAGCCCGGTCAGCTCCAGTGAGAACTTCACCCGCTCGAGATCGCTCGAGGAGGCGACGCAGGACGGCACGCGCAATTGTTCGAGCACCGCGGCGACGCCGGCGATCGGCTTGAGCTGGGCGCGGAAGGCCTTTCGCACCTCACGCGCCAGTTCGGGCAGAAAGGTCGCAGGCAACGGCGTGCCGGCAGCCTGGCAATAGTCGGTCAGCGCCGCGGTGCTGCGTCCGAGGAACAGGGCCATCGCCCGCTCGGTGCTCATGTCGATGCCAGCCCGGACCATCGCCTCGGCGAGACAGCGGCAGCTCAATTCCTCGCTGTCGACGAGCACGCCGTCGCAGTCGAAGATGACCAGATCGGTCTCGGGCAGCCACGGATCCATCCCGACATGAGATCATATGCTCACGTCATGAGCAATAGATCACAATTCCCGCGCAGAATGCCGCGCCTCAAATGGTCGCGGTGCACCGCTGGGGATGCTGTGCGACAAGGCGAAATGCCGCATGACACACCTCTGATCGCGACCGTCGTCGCGGGCCTCGGACTTGCTTTCGTCTTCGGGACCATGGCCCAGCGCTTTCGGGTTCCGCCACTGGTTGGATATCTGCTCGCAGGTGTCGCCGTCGGTCCCTTCACGCCCGGCTTCGTCGCCGACCAGGCGCTGGCCACCGAGCTTGCCGAGCTCGGTATCATTCTCCTGATGTTCGGCGTCGGCCTGCATTTCTCGCTGAACGACCTGTTGTCCGTACGCAAGATCGCGGTGCCGGGCGCGGTCGCGCAGATCGCGGTCGCGACATTGATGGGGCTTGGCCTCGCGCTGTTGATGGGCTGGACTGTCGGCGCCGGCCTGGTGTTCGGTCTCGCATTGTCGGTCGCAAGTACCGTCGTGCTGCTGCGCGCGCTGCAGGAGCGCCGCCTGATGGACACCGAGCGCGGCAAGATCGCGGTCGGCTGGCTGATCGTCGAAGATCTCGCCATGGTGCTCGCGCTGGTGCTGTTCCCGGCAGTGGCGAGCTTCCAGGGCGGCGGCGAAGGCGCAGCGCTCGCCTCCGATCCGCTGGCGACCCGCTTCGGCCTCGGCCTGACCGGCGTGCTGGTGCTGACGCTGATCAAGATCGCGGTGTTCATCGCGCTGATGCTGGTGGTCGGACGCCGGCTGATCCCCTGGGTGCTGCACTACATCGCGCACACCGGCTCGCGCGAGCTGTTCCGGCTGACCGTGCTCGCGATCGCACTCTGCATCGCATTCGGCGCGACCAAGCTGTTCGGGGTTTCGCTGGCGCTCGGCGCCTTCTTCGCCGGGATGATGTTGCGGGAATCGCCGCTCAGCCAGCGCGCCGCACAGGAGACGCTGCCGCTGCGCGACGCCTTCGCGGTGCTGTTCTTCGTCTCGGTCGGCATGCTGTTCGATCCGCTCAGCGTGGTGCGCGAGCCCTGGCCGTTCGTCGCGACCTTGTTCGTCATCGTGGTCGGCAAATCGCTCGCCGCGCTCCTGATCGTCGTGCTGTTCCGGCATCCGATGGCGACCGCCCTGATGATCTCGGCGAGCCTCGCCCAGATCGGCGAATTCTCCTTCATCCTGGCCGAGCTCGGCGTTGCGCTGAACCTGCTGCCGAAGGCCGGACGTGACCTGATCCTGGCCGGCGCGATCTTCTCGATCATGCTCAACCCGCTGGTGTTCGCGGTGGTCGACTGGTTGACGGCGCGGCTCGAGAAGCCGGAGACCGCCTCGCCGACTGCCGCAACCGCCGAGCCGATCCCGACCACGGCGTTGCAGGATCACACCATCCTGGTCGGCTACGGCCGGGTCGGCAGCATCGTCGGCGATGCCTTGTACGAGCGCAACGCACCGTTCCTCGCGGTCGAAGCGTCCGACGACATGGTCGCGAAACTCAAGCAGCGCGGCATCGAGGCCTTGATGGGCAACGCCGCGCGCGCCAGCGTGCTGCGCGCCACCAATCCGGCCGGCGCACGCTCGCTGGTCATCGCCATTCCGGAAGCGTTCGAGGCCGGACAGATCGTCGAGCAGGCGCGCGCCGCGAATGCCGATATCCAGATCATCGCGCGGGCGCATTCCGACGCGGAGGTCGATCATCTGAAGGGTCTCGGCGCCGACATCGTGATCATGGGCGAGCGCGAGATCGCCCGTGGTATGATCGAGGAGCTCGACCGCAGGCATCCGGCGGCCGCCCTGCAGAGCGCGCCGGCCGACAGGGAAGATTCAGCGGCATAAACTGACCGAACCCAATCGCGGCGCGGGGTAAGCCCCGGTGTCACGCGAGATGAATGGAGATCAAGACATGGCGTTCAAGAGCCCGCACGTTTCGCTGGTGTCGTTCTCGATCGAGATCGGTGTCGAAGGAACGACAAATGTCATGCAGATCGAGACCGACCTGCATCTGAACACGCGTCATCCGAGCTATGATGCGGCCGCGGTGGAGCGGCTGGAGCGCGACGCGCAGGCCTACCTCGCGGGCAATGCCGGCCAGGTGACCCGGATCCGGCTGGTCTCGACGCGCAGCGGCCAGACCTGACGGGTCTGGTGCCAGGTATCACGTGCCGAGAAACGCCGGCGCCAGGTCTTCCTGCACGATGATGTTGGCCGCTTCCGTCGTCAGCTCGCTGCCGACCAGATCGAGATTCTTCGCCGCCTCGAACAGCATCGAGCGGACGTCATCCGGCGTCAGCACGCCCTTCGCGATCAGCTTGCGCACCAGCGCCTGCAGGATGAGAACGTCGATCTCGCCATGGGCCAGCGGCGTCGGCTTGTCCGTCATGATGGTCTCCCAGGGCTGAAGTTCGACTCAAGCGAGGCGGTTGTCTGAGCATGATCTCTTCGGAGAACCCGCCTTACACTTTTCCCGATCTTGCGCTAGCGCGGCGGCGACGCGATGTCCTTGTGCAACTCCTCGAACGCGCGGCGCAGGCCATGCAGCTGATCGACCAGATGCAGGATGACGTCGATCCCCTCGTCGTTGACGCCGAAGTCGCCCTTCAAATCCCGGATCAGATGCGCGCGCGCCACGTCGGTGTCGGAGAAACTGACGTCGTGAGCGGTGTGCTCCGGCACCAGCCATTGCTGCTCGATCCAGAATTCCAGGGTCCGCACCTCCAGACCCGCATCGATGAGGAATTGCTGCTTGTTCATGACGCACCATCCTCGCGTGGATTGAAGCCCTTGCGATCCCAGTTCGATACGAACGCCTCGAGCGCGGGATCGGGTGCTTTGGGCAGGACCACCTTGAGCTTGACGAGTTCATCGCCGTGGCCGCCGCCGACCTTGGGCGCGCCCTTGCCGCGCAACCGCATCGTCGTGCCGGTGTTCGAGCCTTTCGGAACCGTCATGGTGACCGCGCCGGTCGGCGTCGGAACGTTGACCTTGCCGCCGAGCACGGCTTCCGACAGCGAGATCGGTAGTTCCAGCGAGATGTCGTCGCCGTCACGGGTGAAGCGCGGATCGGGGCGGACATCGACTTCGATCAGCGCATCGCCGGGACCGCCCTTGCCGCTGCCAGGCATGCCCTTGCCGCGCAGGCGGATGACCTGCCCGTCAATGAGTCCCGGCGGGATCGTCACATCGAGCGTGCCGCCGTCGGGCAATGTCAGCCGCTTGCTCGCACCGGCGATCGATTCGGCGAAGTCGATCACAAGGCTGTAGTGCAGGTCGTGGCCACGCCGGTTGGCGCGCGCCTGCTCGGTGCGCCGCAGCAGATCGGCGAACGCGTCGTCCTGGTCCATGTAGTCGGCATAGCCGGAGCTGTCCGCGTAAGGGTGTCCCTGGTCCGCGGTGGCGAAATCCCGGTAGTAGCGATGCTGTGGCCGCTCGGCGCCGCTGGCGTCGATCTCGCCGGCATCGAAGCGCTTGCGCTTGTCGGCATCGCTGAGCAGATCGTTGGCGGCAGCGACTTCCTTGAACTTGTCCTCGGCCGCCTTGTCACCCGGATTGAGATCCGGATGCAGCTTCTTCGCCAGCTTGCGATAGGCCTTCTGGATGTCGGCCGCAGACGCCGTCGGGGCAACGCCAAGGACCTCGTACGGATTTCTCACCACCTGCTCCGCAACACCGTGAATGCACCTGCAATCATGAGGGCGCAAAAGCCGGCGATTTGCAAGTGCGCAGCTTCATCGCCGGGAGGCACCGACGCGGCATGCGCTCAATTCGACGACGGGCTAGGAGGTATGCCCGGGATCGAGATAGTTCGGCATGTTCTTTTGCTGCTGCGGCGTCATCCTCGCGGGATCAGGCTTGCCCGGCACGCCCCGCGGGCCGAGCAAGGCTCGCTGCATATCGTCCTCGCTCAAGCGGGGTTTTCGATCGTCAAGCTGTCCGTCGCCACCGAGACTTTGTGCCACCACCGACCTCCTCTGATGATCGCTTGCGCGGGCGGAAGACTACCGCGCTCCGCCGGAACAGGCCAGCGGAGCGCGGACGTAGTTTAGTGCTCCTGCCGCTTCTCCTCCGCGGGATGGCCCGCAGGCGCAGCGTGCGGCGCGGCCTGAGCGTGCGGCTCTGGCCGCGCTGCCGGCTGCGGATGTGGCTCAGGGCGCGCCATCGTTTCCGGCCGTGGCTCCGGCCTTGCGGCGGGCTCCGGCCGCGCTACCTGCTCCGGCCGCGCAACGGGCTTTGCGGCCGGCTCGGGCCGCGGCTCTTCCTTGCGCACCTCTTCGGGACGCTTCTCCTGCACGGCAGGCCGCGCGACCTCTGGTGCGGGACGCGGCTCGGCTGCAGGCGCCGCGCGCTTCTCCTCGACCGCGGGCCTGTTGGCCTCGGCCGGCGGATGCGCCACAACACCCTTCTCGGGAGCCGGAAGCGCATGGGACCCGGCAGCCGCCGGTGCACCGGGGCGCGGCTCAACCTTCGTCTCCGGAGTGGTGGTTGCGCGTCTCTCCTCGACGGCAGGCTTGTTCTGCTCGGCGGGCGGGATCTCCTTGCCCGGCACCGGAAGCGCGTGGGACTCGGCCGGCGTCGGCGTACCCGCCGGATGTCCCGGCTCCCCGGCTGCCGGCCGCGCGGCCGTGGCAGGCGCCGCCTCACCGGCCGGACGTGCGTGCACCACGCCCGGTCCCTTCAACTCGCCGGGACGCGCCGTCGCCGCGACGGCGGGCACGCCGTTGTTGGCGCGTTTGAACAGGTTCGGATCCTGGCTCGCGGTCTCGACCTGCTTGCGTTGCAACGGTGTCGGCGCGAAATGCTGTTCGTTGGCGACCGCGCGCTCGGCGGGCGTGGGCCGCACCTCGATGCCACCGCGGCCGCCATTGTAGCTGACGTTG
>CALRXG020000444.1:0-6587 GCA_943372075.1 Bordetella parapertussis
CGATGTCGGCCTCCAGGGTCGGGTGGGTGGGTGCGGGTACGGCCGCGTCGGACATCAAAAAGCTCGGATATTGGGACGAATTGTTCAGAATTCGAGCCACCTATACTACCCCCGGCGATACCGTTACCAGCGACTCTTGCAACGACGCGGGGAACATGTTGGATGATTTCATTGGTTAATTCGCTGCCCGAGTCGCCTCCATGCCCAGCCTGTTCCGCTTCCTGACGGTCGTCGCCGTGATTTTCGGGATCGGCTACGGCATCGTCTTCGCGCTGGCGAATTTCGTGCATCCGAAGCCGCGGGAAATGACGGTGACCATCCCGCCGGATAAGTTCCTCAAGAAATAGGCGCTATGAGTCTTGGCATGACCGCATCCGCCAAGATCACCACCCAGATCGCCCCCAAGACCCCGGCTCCGGCCAGGACCGCGCAGCCGAAGTCCTCCGACGCCAGATTGACCGCGCTGTTCCTCGACATGCTTGCCGCGGAACAGGGCGCCGGCGCCAATACGCTCGATGCCTACCGGCGCGACCTCACCGATTTCTCCGACTATCTCAGCCATGCCGGCGCCGATTTCACCAGCGCCGACACCGAGGCGTTGCGCGGCTATCTCGCCGACCTCGACACCAGGGGCTTCAAGTCGACCAGCGTGGCGCGGCGGCTGTCGGCGATGCGGCATCTCTACCGCTTCCTGCTCAACGAACGGATCCGCACTGATGATCCGGCCGCGATCCTGTCGGGGCCGAAGCGCGGCCGTGGCCTGCCGAAGGTGCTTTCCATCGCCGACGTCGACCGCATGCTGACCCGCGCCAAGCAGCTGACCCAGACCGACGTCTCGCCGGCGCAGCGGCTGCGCGCGCTGCGGCTGCACTGCCTGCTCGAGGTTCTTTACGCCACCGGCCTGCGCGTCTCCGAGCTGGTGTCGCTGCCGATCTCCGCAGCGCGGCGCGACGCGCGGATGATCGTGGTGCGCGGCAAGGGCAACAAGGAACGGCTGGTGCCGCTGAACGATGCCTCGCGCCAGGCGATGGCGGATTACCTCGCGGCGCTGGAGGTGATGACGCCGAAGGCGAAGAAGGCGGCGCCATCGAAATGGCTGTTTCCCTCCTCTGGCGAGAGCGGCCATCTGACGCGGCAGCATTTCGCCCGCGACCTCAAGGAGCTCGCGAGCGCCTCCGGCCTCGCGCCGCGGCTGGTCTCGCCGCACGTGCTGCGTCACGCCTTCGCCAGCCACCTGCTGCATAATGGCGCGGACCTGCGCATCGTGCAGACCCTGCTCGGCCACACCGACATCTCGACCACCCAGATCTACACCCATGTGGTCGAGGAGCGGCTGAAGAGCATGGTTCGCGACCTGCACCCGCTGGCCGAGAACTAAATCCGGCGCGCCCTGATCGCGTCGGGACATCGATACCGTCGCCTCATCCGCCTTGACTTCCGCAGCATCTCCGCAGAAAGAGCGTCACCTGCCTGCGATCCCGAAGCGTGCATTCCGCCCGAATGCGGGTTAACCGATTGAAGTTACAAAACTTCTTTGCCATTCGTTGAATCCGCTTCGCCCCTCGCACCGTTCCTCCCTATATTGAGTTGATGCCCGACCCGATGCGCAGCTATCTCGACTTCGAAAAACCCGTCGCCGAGCTTGAATCCAAGATCGACGAGTTGCGTGCGCTTGCCGCCAGCGGCAGCGACATCGGCGACGAAGTCGCGCGGATCGAGGACAAGGCGGCGCAGGCGCTCACCGACCTCTACGCCAATCTGACGCCGTGGCAGAAGACGCTGGTGGCACGGCATCCGCAGCGGCCGCACTTCACCGATTTCATCGGCGGCCTGATCACCGAATTCACGCCGATGGCCGGCGACCGCAAATTCGCCGACGACGAAGCCCTGATCGGCGGCTTCGGCCGCTTCCGCGGCGAGAGCATCTGCGTGGTCGGCCAGGAGAAAGGCGCCACTACCGACAGCCGCATCAAGCATAATTTCGGCATGGCGCGTCCCGAAGGCTACCGCAAGGCGGTGCGGCTGATGGAGATGGCCGATCGCTTCGGCATCCCGGTGCTGTCGATCGTCGATTCCGCCGGCGCCTATCCCGGCATCGGCGCCGAGGAGCGCGGCCAGGCCGAGGCGATCGCGCGCTCGACCGACGCCTGCCTGTCGCTCGGCGTGCCCAATGTCGCGATCGTCACCGGCGAAGGCATGTCGGGCGGCGCCATTGCGATCACAACGGCTAACCGCGTGCTGATGATGGAGCACGCGATCTACAGCGTGATCTCGCCGGAGGCGGCGTCCTCGATCCTGTGGCGCGACGGCAGCAAGGCGCAGGAAGCCGCCAACAGCATGAAGATCACCGCCCAGGACATGCTGCGCTTCGGGGTGATCGACCAGATCCTGAAGGAGCCCTCGGGCGGTGCTCATCGCGATCCCGCCGCGATGATCGCGACCACCGGCGATGCCGTCGCCCAGGCACTCAACGACCTACGAAATCTTGATCCGGACGCGATTCGAAAACAGCGGCGCCAGAAGTTCCTGGATATCGGCCGCAAACTCGGTTGAGCCTCCCAAACGGTCGGATTTTTCGCCCAAATCGACCAATTTCGCCGTAATTGAGCCCCGAGCCGGGTCTTTAACGTTCCTTGAACCATGCCTGCTACCGTGAAGGCTGTCAGCCCCGGTTCAGGTTGCGAGCAGGGGTGGTCGAAGGCTAATATTTTACACAATGGCTTCAGGGCATATTCGCCGTGTTGGGGTCGCGAAAATCGCCCGGTGGGTGTGGAGCTCGGACTTGACTCATCGCACGCTCGTACGCGCGCTTCTGACTTCGGCGGTGCTCGCCGCGAGCGCCTTGCTGGCCGGTTGTGACAGCGATCAGATATCGCTCGCCCAGAACGCCAAGGCCAACCAGCCGGTCCCGCCAAAACTCGTCGCTGCCATGGCCGAGAAGGACATGGATATGCAGTCGCCGATCCTGATCCGCCTGTTCAAGCAGGAAGCCGAGCTCGAGGTCTGGAAGCAGACCCGCTCCGGCCAGTTCGCGCTGCTCAAGACCTATCCGATCTGCCGCTGGTCGGGCGATCTCGGCCCGAAGGTCCGCGAAGGCGACCGTCAGGCGCCGGAGGGATTCTATTCGATCAACCCCAGCCAGATGAATCCGCAGTCGGCCTATTACCTGTCGTTCAACACCGGCTATCCCAACGCCTTCGACAAGTCGCTCGGCCGCACCGGTTCGGAGCTGATGGTGCATGGCGACTGCTCGTCGCGCGGCTGCTACGCGATGACCGACGAGCAGATCGCGGAAATCTATTCGCTCGGCCGCGAATCCTTCTTCGGCGGCCAGAAGGCGTTCCAGTTTCAGGCCTATCCGTTCCGGATGACCGCGGTGAACATGGCCAAGCACCGCAACAACCCGAACATGCCGTTCTGGAAGATGATCAAGGTCGGCAACGATCATTTCGAAGTGACGAAGCAAGAGCCGAAGGTCGACTTCTGCGAGAAGAAGTACGTCTTCGATGCAGCCAAGCCGGCGGACGCGACCCGCGATCCGGTTTTCAATGCATCGGCGAAGTGCCCGGCCTATGTGATCCCCGAGGAGATCGCGAGCGCGGTGCGCGAGAAGGAACAGCGCGACGACGCCGAGATGGCCAAGCTGGCCGCCAAGGGCACGCCGGTCGCGCGCCTCAACACCGGGATCGACGGCGGCATGAACGCGATCTTTGCCTCCAAGATCCCCGAAGGAAACACCGGTCTCTCCGAAGGCGGCGACAGTCAGGCGCTGGCATCGATGTCGCTGGCGCGCGCGCCCGGCACGATCCCCGGCACGGTCAATCCGCCCCGGCCCAACCTCGCAGTCCAGCAGGAAGAGCCCGTGGTGGCGACGACCTCGTCGACCTCGGTCGCGAGGGCGCCGTCGACCACCCCGCCGGTCAGCACCCGTGTCGCCTCAGCGAACGCGTCCGACAAGTCGGAAGGCTTCTTCTCCAGCTTCGCGCGCAAGGTCGGCATCGGCGGCACGGCCGATGCGAGCCAGCCCGCCGCCAGGCCCCAACCACCGGCCCCGGTCGCCGCCGCGCCGGCCAGGCCGAAGGTCGCCGAGACGAGGCCGCAATCCGTGGTTCGCGTCGCACCGAAGACGGAGCCGAAGCAGGCCGCCAGGCCGGCGCTGAAACCATCAGTCACCGACACCGCCGCGGCCGCGCCGGCCGCAGGCACCGGCACCCAGCTCGCCGGCTCCGCGCCGGTGGTGCAATCGAACTCGTTCGACACCCGCTTCTCGGCGGTGAAGTAGGCGAGACGCGCATCACGATCTCACTTCTTCGGAACCAGGGTCGAGAACATCACCGCCAGTTGCGCCTGGCGATTGGTCCCGGTCTTCATGAAGATCGACTTCAACTGGTTGCGAACCGTCTCCTTTGACAGCCGTCGTTCGACGGAGAACGAATTGAGATCCTTGCCGGTGGCGATTGCCACGGCAAGGCGGGCCTCGGCGGCCGTCAGATCGAACACCTCGCTGAACGTTGCCGTCGCGGCCGCGTACGGCGCATCGGTATCCGAGATGACCAGGATTCCGTGAAATGCTGACAGCGGAGAACTCGTCAGCCCGGGAAGCCGCATCGGATAGATGACGAGCTTGCCGCCCGACATCTTGGACACGACGACCGGTGGCACCGTTGAAATCGTCTGACTCCACAGCAACGTCTTGATGGCGCCGGCCAGCTGCTCGTTGGCTTCGGCGTCCTGGCAGAAGATCCGTCCTGCGGATATGCCGAGGTCCTCTCCGATCAGGCGTTCGGCCGCGGCATTGGCGCGGACCGCGCTTCCTCGCCGATCGAGCAGGATCGCAGCGCGCTCGGAAAAATCGAATGCATCCAGCGCGGCCTCCGCCTTGGCCAATCCGAGTGCGGCGCCGGTCTGAACCACCGAGTCGAACGTATTCGACAATGCGGCGAGTCCGTTCAATTCGGCCGCGGAAAACGGCCCCTGGTCACGGGTTCGCTGGATGCTCAGCACCCAGACGAATTCGCCGCGACCGACCCGCACGCCGGCCCAGTCGGTCAGATTGCAGGCCCCGAGGAAGTCCTGATAGTAGGGCGACCGCTTGCGGACCTCGGCGGGCAGGCAATCATCATCCGTCACCACGCCATCGCGCAGCAGCTTGGCTTCCGCGCGATAGCGCTCATCCCGATCGATCCAACCGTCCTCGACGTAGAGATTCCAGCTCTTCTCCATCGCAGGAGCAGACGAGACGAACGGCAGCGCCCCAACCAGCGGAAACAGCACGGCGCCAAATGATCGCGTGCATTTGGAGGCGGTCTCGAGCGCCTCGGTCCAAAGCGACGGATCGACCGCGGCGGCGGCCAAGGCACGCGTGATCCGCTCCTGATCAAACGGTTCCATGCACCATCCCGGTTGGACCAAAGTCCGCCAGGGCTCGAAAAACATAGCCCAATCGGGTCAGGGTGCGCCAAGGACCGGAGATTATCAAGCCTTCGGACCGACCGGCGCGATAGCATCGCTCCCCAAAGGGACGGTCATCTGGCGTCAGCGACGAGTCCACCCCCTTGCCAAGCGCGCGAACCGCGATGACATGAAGCGGGACGTCGAAGAGAGAGGCTGCGATGGACGATCAAGCCTTACGGGCGGCGCTGCAGCGCCACTGGGACGCTTCCGATGCCAGCGACTTCGAGCGCGAGCATGACATCTACGCCAACGATGCCGTGCTCGACTATCCGCAATCGGGCGAGCGCATCCGCGGCCGACGCAATATCCAGGAGAGCCGTACGGTCCAGCCAAACAAGAAGCGCTTCACGATCCGGCGCATGATCGGCAGCGGCGACCTCTGGGTCACCGAGTTCATTCTGACCTATGACGACAGGCCATCCTACGTGGTCAGCATCATGGAATTCCGCGACGGCCTGGTCGCGCACGAAACGCAGTATTTCACCGACCCGTTTGATCCGTCGCCGACGCGTGCGCATCTCGTCGAGCTTGTTGGCAGAGCGTAGCTCCGCGCAGGCCGAGACCGGATCGAGGCGTCGTCATCCGCACAGCCGTCACCTTCGCGCGTCACCGCGGCGCAGGCTCCTGGCGCAAACCCGGACATCGATTCGCACATCGGCCGGCGTTACCGCGAATTTAGCAACCTATCACTCGAATTAATGCGTCAGACAGGACACCGTAATGCTGCGGCGATAGTTTTTCTCTCAGCCATACGAGGCAAGCACGCCCAGGAGAAACATCATGCCAGAAGACAACAACCGGAATCGCCGGCCATTATCGGCCCGCCGCATCGGACTGCTCGGCTCCGTTGCAATGATCGGTGCAGCCATTGCGGCCGCGGGGCCGTTTGGCCATCACCCATTTGTCGAACAAGCCTTCGCCGCGGCCCCGACGTCACAGACGCAGGGCCCCGCGGGTTTTGCCGACCTGGTCGCCAAGGTCAAGCCAGCCGTCATTTCGGTGCGCGTGAAGTTGGACGAAGAGAGCAATGCAAACACGCCCGACGCAGAGAACCTGCCCCCGTCCTTGCAAGGCACGCCGTTCGAAAAATTCTTCCGCCAGTTCGGCTCCGACGGCAATCCGGGCGGCAAACT
>CALRXG020000445.1:0-6583 GCA_943372075.1 Bordetella parapertussis
GGCGCGGCCTCGCTCAATTGCACGACGAAAGGCTTATCGGCACCACGGATCACGGCGGCGTCATAGCCGAGCTCGGCGACCAGCCGACCGGCTTTCGCCGATGCACTGGTACTGCCGATCACGCGCCCCGCACCGAGCAGGCGGGCGATCTGCCCCGCCATCGAGCCGATCGCCCCGGCGGCGCTCGATACGAAAACAGTGTCGCCGGCGCGGATCTGGACGCCACGCGTCAGTGCCGCGTAGGCGGTCCAGCCATGCCCGAGATAGCCGAGGTAACCGAGGGGATCGGGCAGCGGCGCATGCAGCCGGATGCACTGCGCGGCCGGAACGACGGCGTAGTCGCGCCAGCCGAACATGTGCTGCACGATGTCACCGGGTAACACGCCGCTGCTCGGCGGCGCCGTCACGACTTCGCCGATCGCCTCGCCGCGCAGCCCGTCGCCGGGGCGCAGCGCCGGAAACGGGACCCCCGGCACGTCCTCCGCCCCCTGGCTCACCATCTGGCGGAGCGAGGCCGAGACCAGGAACATGCGATTGCGCACCAGCACCTCGCCCGCGCCCGCAACCGGCGGCGGCACCTCGACCAGCTCGAAATGCTGCGGTCCCGGCAGTCCCTCCGGCCTGATCTTCAGCCTGACCTCGCGCGCGATCTCCCGCATCATCGATATCCTTTGACTCGGTTGGTCCATCGGATGAAATGTGAGCACTTCGCTCACATTATTCACGGAGGGCCGCGCCTGACTACTCGCATTCCGAAACCGACGAGCACGATGCGGAAAGCGCCGCGACAGGCCCGCTCGCGCGCCACCATCGAGATCATCCTCGAGAGCGCGGCTCGCATTCTCGGCGAGCGCGGCTGGACCGCGACGACCACCAACGCGGTTGCCGAGACGGCAGGCGTCAGCATCGGATCGCTGTATCAGTACTTCCCCAACAAGCTGGCGCTGGTCGAGGCAGTCCGGCGCCGTCACTTCGACGAAGTGCTTGCGGTGCTGCGCGCAGCGACCGACGCCGCGACGCCTCGTGCGCGCCGCATCGCCGCGTTCGTCGACGGCATGATCACGGTGCATCGCCGGTTTCCCGCCGCGCACCGGGTGCTGCTCGAGGAAGCCCCACGAGACGCAGCCAGCGAGGCCACGCATCGCCGGTTCGAGACGGAGTATCGCAAAGGATGCGACGCGTTCTTCATGGCCAATGGCCGAGGCAACGCCGTGGATGCCGAGATCGCCGCGCAGGTTCTCGCGGCCGCCGTGGCCGGTGCCGTTCACGACGCGGCGCGGCTCGGATTGCTCGCCTCGCCGCCGTTCAGACGGGAACTGATCGCGCTGGTCGAGTCCAGCCTGGCCAGGCGCCGCGCCGCCGCCGGATGAAGCAACGACGGTGCATCACGCTCCTCACAGCGCAACGGCATTCTTCAGGCGCGAGGTGACCTGATAGGCGGGCGATGTCAGCCGTTGGTACAGCCACGGCCGCGCACGCGTGCCGCCGACTTCGTGCACGCCGTCGAACACCGCCATCTCGATCGAATGCGGGTGACCCGACGACGCATAGACCGACTGCATTTCGGCGAACTTCTCGTCGCGTCCGAGTTCCGTCGTGTTTGCGGCGTCGCGATTGCCGATTTCGACGAACAGCGGGCACGGACAGGTCAGGTACGCCAGCTCCGCGCCGGTATATTTGGCGCGGCCGTTGCTGAAATGGATGTAAGCCGCAAGCTCGATGCCGAGATTCTTGCTGATCACGGGCGACATCAGAAACTTCTTCTCGTCACGCATGTAGCCGGAGACGACGGTCGGCCGCATCCGGCCGGTGGCAGCTTCCAGATGCAGCGCGAGGAACGCCCCCCAGGACACCCCATAGACGCCGACGTTCAGGCCGGATACCCCGGTCAGCTTCCTGCAGACGATTTCGCCTGCATCGATCGATGCGCACGATACGTTGTGCGCAGAGACGCCGTGAGATGCCAGCATCGCGGCGATATTGTTCTGGCTCTCGAGATTTCCGATCTGGACGATGTAGGGACACCAGACGGCATAACCGTCCTGGCACAGCTGCTTGCCGAGCGCGTTCATGTAGTCCTTGTCGGCATCATCGAAGCACCGCTCGGGCGTGCTCGCCATGCCGTGACCGAGCAGGATCAACCCCTTCAGCTCGCCACCGGGAACTCCGAGACATCCGCGCACCGGCACGCCGCATTCCAGATCGAACTCGACCTTGACGACCGAAAACCCGTCGGCCGCGTCGCGCCACAAGATCCGCATGTCGTCGTGGGACGGGCGATAAAGCCGCCGCTCCCGGAACAGCGACCGCATCTCCCTGCGAATCTCGGGGCCGGTTGCCACCGCCTTCAACTTTCCGCTCGCCGCGATGTCGAAGAACGACTGACAGAACGTATCGTAGCCAAGCGCCGGCAGATCGATGTTCGCACAAGAGCCCCGGCAGTGGCCAAGCACCAGCGCGTTGCCAGCAACCGAGGAGGGTCCAACCAACGTCACCAATAGTCCGGAAAGCGCCCTGCGGCTGATCATCGGCCCTTCCTGCGGGTTCCATCGTGATTCGAATGAACGACATACGTCAAGCGCGATGGGATCGGCTTGCGTCGTCGTTGCCCTCGCAAACTGGCGCGATGAATTGCGCGAACACAAATTAAAGGATGTTCATGGGCGCATGATCGCGGGCAGCGTTGCAGACGTGTCACGCTGGCTGCGCGCATCGGCAATTTGACGCCGAATACGTTTCGCGACGCTTCCGGACATTTCCAAGTGTCTCGGTGTCCGGATCAAGATCGCTGCGTTTTGATCGTCACGCTCTGCTTGTCACGAGCTCTGCTTGTCACGTCTTGGGCTTGACCTCGGCAACCTTGGCATCGGCGGCCTTCGGCACGTCGCCGAAATCGAGCTTTTTCTGGAAACCGATCTGCACGTTCAATGCCCAGGGCTGGACCTCGTCGGGTCGCCGGACCTGCCGGACGGAGGCTCCAGCGGTGCCGATATATCCGTCGCCGAAATCGTGGGCGAAATCGAACCCGGTGAGAAACGTCGTGCTCCACAGGTCGGTGTTGAGGTAATCGTCACGGCGATAGCGCGCCAGCAGGCTGACGGCGTTCTTGTCGTCGAACTTGTAACTGACGGAAGCCTCGTGCGACAGCCCGACGTCGAGCGATGCGAACGACAGCGTGGTGTCCTGAATGGTGCGCGACGAACCGACGCCGAACGTCCACGACCCCGTCTGATACTTGACCTTGGCGGTGTAGAGCAGTTGCTTGACGTCGTCGAAATCGGTCGTGTCGTACCTGGCGAAGTATGGCGACAGCGACCCTTCGACCTCGACGCCGTTGGCCTTCACCGTCACGAACGCGTTCGGCTGCACGATGTCATGGCTGCGATCGAGGCCGAATATGTCGGTGGCAAGGTAGCCGACGCGTGACAGAGCGACGGATGAGCCGATCTCGCCGGTCGCGAACTTGTAGGCAAAGCCCGGCATGAACGTGCGCGTCACGAAGTTTTCGTCCTGAGGCAGGAAATCGCCGAGCGTGAAGATGTTTCGCTCGTTGAGCGAGTTGATGCCGGTGTCGACATTGGCGAAGAACCTGAATTCGGTGGTGTCGTACTCGACCCGGTTGCGCAGTTGCAGGCCGTGCGAGCGGCGCGCCCAGCTGTCGTCGACCGACGTCGTCAGCGTGGTGCGCAACGCCAGCTTCGGTACGAGCTCGATTGCCCCGCTGGCGGCAATGATGGCAGTGGTGCTGGGCGCAGCGACGTTCGGATCGTACTGCGTGTCGGCGATCTTGACGTTGAGCCCGATGATGCCGTCCTGAAGCGAGCCACGCAGGTAATCGTAGTTGATCGTCTGCGTCGCGAACGGGCTGCCATGGGCGCCGAGAATGTCGGTCGGATTGGAATCATAGCCGGTGCGCAGGCCGATCGAGCCAGCATTCACGCTCACCGTCTCCGCCGGAGCGGTCTGCGCAAGAGCTGCGGAGGCGCCGAGCTGCGAAGCAACAACAACTGCCGCCAACAACGCACAACGAATCATGCACCCGACCCTCCATGAGCAGGGTCGGCAATCATGGTTAATCGGCCGTTAAGTCAGCAATTTCTGGTTGATTTCGCTGATTCGAGCCAGCCGGACGCTCGTGCGATTTTGATGAGATTATCAGCATTAATGAGACCATCAGGGATTTTGATAACATGGTTAACGCTAAGTATTAGAGTAAAGAACTACTTCAAGTTGTAGTCGAATCCGGGACGTGGATAGTGGCGGCCACCAAGCAAACAGCTTGGCTCGATAACAACGGAGGAAGTCATGAAGAAGTATATCGTCGCCGTCGCTCTCGCCTCGCTCATGGCCTCGCCGGCCTTCGCTGGTGGCCCCCGTGGCGGTGGCGGTGGCCTGATCGGCTCCGTCCTGGCTCCGATCACGACCGCGGTCTCCGCGCTCAACGTCAACGCCCTCAACAACGTCAACGTGCTCGGCGGCGGCGTCAACGTCCTGAACGGCAACAAGACCAACGTGTCGGCCATCCTGCCGATCAGCCTCAAGAACACCAACATCCTGTCCGGCATCCTGGGCGGCGGTCGTTCGCACGGCTGCGGCTGCAACTAACACAGCGCGATTGTCGGGAGGGCACCAAGGCGCTCTCCCGATAGCTTCCCGCGGAGCCCTCCCCCCGCGCTTCGCGTCCGTCCCCTTCCCAGAACATGTACGCTGCTCTCCGGCTGCGGATCGCATCACAGCGGTTGTCCGCGGCTGAGGTTCCGGTCATCATTCGGCCGATCCTGATGACCCTACGAGACCGGGAATGGTTGCCAGCACTGCCTTTGCAGAATTCCTGTGCGAGCAACTCGCGCCGCTTGGCCAGCTCACGATGCGGCGGATGTTCGGCAAGACCGGCACAGGGTCGCCACCAAGCGGGGACCGGCCAGCGCGCCTGCGCGAGAATCTCACACAAGGCCGATGAAACGCCGGATCCGATCTTGATGCCGTTGAGCGCCCCGGAATAACCCGGACTCGTGAGCCGGGCTGAATTGCTCTACGCAATATTTCCGTGGTCGATGGGTTTGTCTACTGGGTAACACAGTGTCCTGGATGGCCGATGGCGAACGACCTGCACGAGCATCTGATTGAACTGGCCTACGAGGCCGCGGTCCTCCCTGAACTGTGGCCGAACGTCCTGCATCGGTTGGGCGGGATCGCCAAGGCCCGCGGCATCGTGCTGCTGACCGCTGCGCCGCACGACGTCCGCTGGGTCGCATCCCCCGACATGCACGAGGATACGGTTGCCTATGTCGAAGGCGGCTGGCACGAACGCAACGGACGACTGCCGCGCCTGCTCGCGGCCAATCATGCCGGCTTCCTGCGCGACATCGACGTGTTCGATACGCCCGAGGAGGTCCAGCAGGATCTTCAGATCCGCGAGTTCTTTCGACCGCGCGGGCTCGGATGGGGTGCCGGCACCGCGATCCCGGTGCCGAGCGGCGACGTGCTGATCTACAGCGTCGAGCGCGAGTATCAGCACGGACCGATCGAGCGGGAGGCGATCGCGCAACTCGATGCGTTGCGCCCGCACCTGGCGCGTGCGGCGCTGCTGTCGGCTCGGCTCGGGATGGAGCGGGCGAAGGCGGCCACCGGGTCGCTGGCGATGCTCGGCCTGCCCGCGGCGGTGCTTCGGCGCGGCGGCCGCCTGATGGCGGCGAACTCGCTGTTCGATCGGCTGGTGCCCGACGTGATGCAGGATCGTGCCGATCGCCTCGCGCTGGCGGCGACCGCGGCGGACGCGTTGTTGGCGCAGGCGCTGGCTGCGCTCGATCAGGGTCACGTCAGCACGGAGGTTCGCTCAGTGCCGATCGCCGCACACGACGATCGCCCACCGCTGATCGTGCATCTGGTCCCGATCCACGGCGCGGCACGTGACCTGTTCGACCGTGCGGCAGCTATCGTGATCGTGACGCCGGTGGTGCCGGCGGAAGTGCCCACCGCGGAAGTGTTGCAGGGCCTGTTCGACCTGACGCCCGCGGAAGCGCGCGTCGCGCGCGGCATCGGCGAGGGGCGAACCGTCGAGGCGATCGCCGGCGCGTTCGGCACCTCGCGCGAGACCGTGCGCAACCAACTCAAGGCCGTGCTGGCGAAGACCGGGCTCGGCCGCCAGGTGGAACTGGCCGGACTGCTCGCCGGGACAAAAGTGCCGCCGGGTTCGCCTGCCGCCTAGCGCGCGAGGCATCGAGGCACGGCCTCAAGCCTCGCTCAGGCGCGCCTGGAAGAAACCTGCCACGCGACCCACGGCATCGGCGGTCATTGGATCATTGTCGGCGAAGTCGAAACCGTGCGCCTTGCCCTTGTACCTGACGATCTCCGCCGACGCGCCGACCGACTTGCCGAGCTTGACGAGATCCTCACCGCTGGCAATCGGCACGTTGCGGTCGGCATCGCCGTGCAACTCGATCAGCGGCGGCAGATGCTTGACCTGCGGCGCGATCTTGTCGGGCATACCACCATACAGCACGGCCAACGCGGACACCCGCGCGTCGCGGGCCGCGGCTGTCGCGGCGACATAGCCGCCGAGCGAGAAGCCAAGCAGTCCGGC
>CALRXG020000446.1:0-6526 GCA_943372075.1 Bordetella parapertussis
AAGAACCTCGTCGTGCTTCCGGTGCTGTTCGAGAACCAGGTCAAGGCCGTGATCGAACTGTCCTCGGTCGCGTCGTTCACGACGTCGCAGGTCACCTTCCTCGAGCAGCTGACCGACAGCATCGGCATCGTGCTCAACAGTATCGAAGCGACGATGCAGACCGAGGCGCTGCTCAAGCAGTCGCAGCAGCTCGCCGGCGAGTTGCAGACCCAGCAGAAGGAATTGCAGCAGACCAACGACCAGCTCGAGCAGAAGGCCCAGCAGCTCGCCGAGCGCAATGTCGACGTCGAGCGCAAGAACCAGGAAATCGAGCAGGCCCGGCGCGCGCTGGAAGAGAAGGCGACCGAGTTGTCGCTGACCTCGAAGTACAAGTCCGAGTTCCTCGCCAACATGTCGCACGAATTGCGGACGCCGCTGAACTCGATCCTGATCCTGGGTCAGCAGCTTACGGAAAATCCGGACGGAAATCTGACCGGCAAGCAGGTCGAATTCGCCCGCACCATCCACGGCGCCGGCACCGACCTGTTGAACCTGATCAGCGACATTCTCGACCTCTCGAAGATCGAGTCCGGCACTGTCACGGTCGATGCCGAGGAGATTCTGACATCTAGCCTGCTCGAGACCGTCGGGCGGCCGTTCCGGCACGAGGCGGAGAACCGGCATCTCTCGTTCAGCATCGACGTCGATGCGAACCTTGCGCGCAGCATGGTCACCGACTCCAAGCGGCTGCAGCAGGTGCTGAAGAACCTGCTGTCGAATGCGTTCAAGTTCACCGCTGACGGCGGCGTCAGCCTGACCGTGTCGGCCGCGCTCGGCGGCTGGAGCGCAGAGCATCCGATCCTCAACGCCGCGCCCGCCGTCGTGGCGTTCGACGTGTCGGACACCGGCATCGGCATTCCCCAGGACAAGCAGAAGCTGATCTTCGAGGCGTTCCAGCAGGCCGATGCCGGCACCAGCCGGAAATATGGCGGCACCGGCCTCGGGCTGGCCATCAGTCGCGAACTGGCGGGCCTGCTCGGCGGTGAAATCCATCTGCGCAGCGCGCCGGGCAGGGGCTCGACTTTCATACTTTATCTGCCGTTGAAATATGCCGGACCTTCGGCGGGGTTGCGCCCGCAGCCTCAACCGGCGTCGATGCCGCACAGCCCGGCGCCTTCGCTGCAAGCATCGACCGTACAGGAGCGCGCGATCGAGCAGCTTCCTGACGACCGGCTCGACCTCGAGCCCGGCGACACCATTCTGCTGATCGTCGAGGACGATCCGCATTACGCGCGGGTCCTGATCGATCTGGCGCGCGACAAGGGCTTCAAGGTGCTGGTCGCGAGCCGCGGTGCCGAGGCGCTCGATCTGGCCAAGCAGTTCCAGCCGAGCGCGGTCTCGCTCGACGTCTTTCTGCCCGACATGCTCGGCTGGAGCGTGCTGAGCCAGCTTAAGCACAATCCGCTGACCCGTCACATTCCGGTCCAGATCATTACGCTGGACGAGGACCGGCAGCATGCGCTGGCGCGAGGCGCGTTCTCGTTCGTCAACAAGCCGACAACGACCGAGGGCGTCAGCGCTGCGTTGTCGCAGATCAAGGAATATGCGCGACCGCGCCGCAAGCGTTTGCTGATCGTGGAGGACAATGCGGCGGAGCAGCTCAGTATCACCGAGTTGCTTGGCCACGAGGATATCGAGATCGTGACCAGCGGCACCGGGGCAGGGGCCCTGTCGACGTTGCGGGAAAATCCTTGCGATTGCGTCGTGCTCGACCTTCGGCTGCCCGACATGAGCGGTTTCGAGGTGCTGGATCAGATCCGCAAGGATGAGACGCTGTCCAATGTTCCCGTTGTCGTGTTCACGGGTCGGGAACTTTCGGCCGAGGAAGACGCGGAACTGCACACGATGGCACGCAGCATCGTCGTCAAGGGTGTGGAATCGCCGGAACGGCTGCTCGATGAAACGTCACTGTTCCTGCACCGTGTGATCACGGAATTGCCCGTCGAAAAACAGAGGATGCTGGAGAAGCTCAATAGTTCCGACGAAGACCTGATCGGCAAGACGGCACTGCTGGTCGACGACGACGCGCGCAACATCTTTGCGCTGTCGAGCGTGCTGGAACGACGAGGTATGAAGGTGTTGACTGCGACAACCGGTCACGAGGCGATCTCGCTGGTCGAATCCAACCCGAAGATCGCGATCGTGCTGATGGACATCATGATGCCGCAGATGGACGGTTACCAGACCATCGGCGCCATCCGGCAAAACCCCGCCTTTGCGCGGCTGCCGATCATCGCGCTGACCGCGAAGGCGATGAAAGGCGACCGTGAGAAATGCCTGGAGGCAGGCGCATCCGACTATCTGGCGAAGCCCGTGAACACCGAGCAACTGCTGCTGGCGATCCGCATGTGGCTGCACCGCTGATCGGCGATCGAACATGATGGACCACGAAAAAGTAAACATCCTACTGGTCGACGACCAGCCGGCGAAGCTGCTGGCCTACGAGGTCATCCTGAAGGAGCTGGGCGAGACACTGGTCGCGGCAACGTCGGGCCGCGAGGCGCTCGAGTTCCTGCTCAAGAACGAAGTCGCGGTCATCCTGGTCGACGTCTGCATGCCCGAGCTCGACGGCTTCGAGCTTGCGGCGATGATCCGCGAGCATCCGCGCTTTCAAAAGACCGCGATGATCTTCATCTCGGCGATCCAGGTCAGCGACATCGACCGGCTGCGCGGCTACGAGATGGGCGCGGTCGATTACGTCCCGGTCCCGGTCGTACCCGAGGTGCTGCGGGCCAAGATCCGCGTGTTCGCCGAACTCTACCGCAAGACACGGCAACTCGAACGCCTCAATGCCGAGCTCGAGGACCGGGTACGTGCGCGCACTGCCGAACTCGAGCAGTCGACCACGCGCCTGGTCGAGAGCGAGGCGCGACGCAGCATGGCGATTGCGGCGGGTAAGATGGGTTCGTGGGATTGGGATTGGGTCAACGGCGACTGGATGTGGGACGAAGGCCAATACAAGATCTTTGGTGTCGACCCGAAATCGTTTTCGCTGACCTCCGAGAATATCCAGGAGCTGTTTCACCCCGACGATGTCGAAGAGTTGCGGCAGGCCTGGGCCGGGTTCGGCAAGGGCCAGACGTCCTATGAGGCCGAATTCCGGGTCATGCGTCCGGATGGCGAGGTGCGCTGGTGCGTCGGCACGGCGGCCGCCACCAGCGACCGGAGCGGCAAGGTGGTGCGGGTGAGTGGCGTCACCGTCGACATCACCGACCGCAAGAAAGCGGAAGAGCGCCAGAGCCTCTTGACCCGCGAGGTCGATCATCGTGCCAAGAATGCGCTCGCGCTCGCGCAATCGATCGTGCGGCTGACACGCGCGCACAACGTGACCGCCTATGTGCGGGCGGTCGAGGGCCGCATCACGGCGCTCGCGCGTGTCCACACCGTGCTGTCGCTCTCGAGCTGGCAGGGAGCGGAGATCCGGCGGCTGGTGACCGAGGAAATCGCACCCTATTCGGAGGCCGGTCAGATCCAGATCGATGGCGGCGAGGTGCAGTTGCAGCCCGCGACCGCGCAGACGCTGGCGCTCGCACTGCATGAACTCGTCACCAACTCCGCCAAATACGGCAGCCTGTCGGTGCTGCCGGGCCGGCTAGCGATCACCTGGGAGGTGCATGACGATACGCTGATCCTGGTGTGGGTGGAATCCGGCGGGCCGCCGGTGACCAAGCCGAAGCAGAGGGGGTTCGGCACCAGAAGCGTGATCGCCAGCATCGAGACCCAGCTCGGCGGACGGGCCGATTTCGATTGGCGCGCCGAGGGCCTGATTTGCCGGCTTACGGTACCTCTCAAGGCGCTCGTCGGAGAGACGACGGCCTACCGCGATCTGTCGGCGGCTGCGCGCAAGCCGATGATCAGTTCCAGGGCGGTGTAGCGCATCCAGCGGAACAGGAACCAAGCACCGGACGCAGCGGTTGACGCGCGTTGACCGTTCCCATTCCTGGTGTGAGGTGCTGCCGTGGATGCCCAAACCCGAGAGCGCGGGCCGTCCGGGGAGGAACCGCGGCGCCCCGAGCGCGCTTTTGAGCAAAAATCGCGATCCGACCGCACGTCCTCGCCACAGCAGGAGGCCGACCGCAAGCCGTCGATGCGCGAACGGCTGCGCCAGCACTGGGTGCTGGCTACGGCCGGCGCCTGTGTACTCCTGCTCGCGATCATCGGTGGCGTGAGCTACTGGCTCGATGTCCGCCACTACGAATCGACGGATGACGCGTTCGTCGCCGCGCGGAGCTTTGCCGTGGCATCAAAAGTCGGCGGCTATGTCGTCGAGGTTCCGGTCACCGACAACCAGCACGTCAAAGCCGGCGATCTCCTCGCCAGGATCGATGAGCGCGACTACGAGATCGCGGTCGATCAGGCCAGCGCGCAGGTTGCGATCGCCGAGGCCAATATCGCCAACGTCCACGCCCAGATCGACAGCCAGCAGGAACAGATCAAGGAAGCCAAGGCGCAGCAGGAGCAGGCCGAGGCGCAGTTGAAATTTGCCCAGCAGGAGGCCGCGCGCGCGCAGGATCTGGTCGACAAAGGCGCTGGCACGGTACAGCGACAGCAGCAGACACGTTCGGATCTTGACGCCCAACAAGCCAATGCCAGCCGCAGCAGGACGGCGGTGACCGCTGCCGAACTCGGTGTCAAGACGCTCGAGGCTCAGCTCAAGAGCAGCGAGGCATCGCTGAAGCAGGCGCAGTCGCAGCTCGATCAAGCCAAGCTGAACCTGCAATATACCCACATCGTCGCAGCGCAGCCCGGACGGGTCGTCAAACTGAGCGGCGCGGTCGGCACCTATGTCGCGCCGGCGCAGAGCATCATGATGTTCGTTCCTGACGATGTCTGGATCACCGCTAATTACAAGGAAACGCAGCTGACCGACATGCGGCCGGGGCAACCGGTCGAGATCAGGGTCGATGCATATCCGGGGCGCAAGCTCACTGGTCACGTGGCCTCGGTTCAGCCGGGCTCGGGCACTGCGTTCAGCCTGCTGCCGGCCGAGAACGCGACCGGCAACTACGTCAAGGTCGTGCAGCGTGTTCCCGTGAAGATCGTGGTCGACAATTGGCCTGATGACGTGCCGATCGGGCCGGGCATGTCGGTCGTGCCCTGGACCAAGGTGCGATGAGCGACACCGCAGCAGGAGGCGCGGCCTGGTCGCCGGAGCGATCGGCCGCCGGTGGACACAATCCCTATCTGATCGCCTTCGTCGTCTCGATCGCGACGTTTATGGAGGTGCTTGATACCACGATCGCCAACGTTGCCCTGCGTCATATCGCCGGCGGACTCGCCGTCGGGATCGACGAGAGCACCTACGTCATCACCAGCTATCTCGTCGCCAACGCCATCGTGCTCTCGATCTCGGGCTGGCTTTCGACCGTAATCGGCCGCAAGCGCTTCTACATGATCTGCGTCGGCACCTTCGCGCTCGCCTCGCTGCTCTGCGGACTTGCCTGGAGCCTCGAGTCGCTGGTCCTGTTCCGGATCATTCAGGGTCTCGGCGGCGGCGGCATGGCGACGAGCGAGCAGGCGATCCTCGCAGATTCCTTTCCGCCGGCGAAGCGCGGCCAGGCGTTTGCGATCTACGGTGTCGCGGTGGTCGTCGCCCCGGTGATCGGGCCGACGCTGGGCGGCTGGATCACCGACACCTACACTTGGCACTGGATCTTCCTGATCAACGTCCCGATGGGCCTGCTCTCGCTGTTCCTGGTTGGCACGCTGGTCAAGGAACCATCCGGCGCCGAAGAGCAGCGCAAGAAATTGCTCAAGGACGGCCTGCACGTCGACTATATCGGCTTCATCCTGGTTGCGATCGGGCTCGGCTCGCTCGAATTCGTGCTCGACGAGGGCCAGCGCAAGGACTGGTTCGGGTCCGGTATGATCACAGGCTTCGCAGTTGTCTCCGCGGTTTGCCTGATCGCGCTGATCCCGTGGGAGCTCACGCGCAAGGACCCGATCGTCGACCTCCGCCTTCTGGGCCGTCGGCAGTTCGGATCGTGCTTCCTGGTGATGCTGTGCACCGGTGCGGTGCTGATCTCGTCGACGCAGCTGTTACCGCAATTGCTGCAGACCGAGCTGAATTACACCGCGCTGCTCGCGGGGCTCGCGCTGTCGCCCGGCGGCATCGTTACGCTGATCCTGATGCCGGTGGTCGGCAATCTCGTCAGCCGGGTCCAACCGAAATATCTGATCGCGCTCGGCGGCTGCATCGTCGCCTTCTCGATGTGGCATCTGACCGGGCTGACCGGCGACATCACCTACGGTTATGCGGCGCTCGCACGCATCTTCCTCTCTGCCGGTCTTCCGTTCCTGTTTCTGCCGGTGACGACCGCGTCATATGACGGCGTGCCGCCCGACAAGACCAATCAGGCCTCGGCGCTGATCAACGTCGCGCGCAATATCGGCGGATCGATGGGCGTAGCGCTGGCCCAGACCGCGCTGGCGCAACGCCAGCAATTCCATCAGAGCCGGCTCGTCGAGCATGCGGCACCTTCCGATA
>CALRXG020000447.1:0-6522 GCA_943372075.1 Bordetella parapertussis
CGGGACGACGGCGACTACACGTTCCTGACTTACGCGTTGCCGCGATCCTCGCGGAACAGGTCCAGCTTCTGCTGCACCGGGCGGTCGGAGAATGAGAACAGCACCGAGTCCGCGTCAGCCTCGTGGGTGACCCAGTGCCAGCTCGGCACCACGAACAGATCGCGCGGGCCCCATTCGAAGGTCTGGTCGCCGACCCTTGTGCGGCCCTTGCCCTCGATCGCAGCGAACACCGTGGCGTCGGTCGACCGATAGCGCGCGGTCTTGAAGCCCTTCGGCAGCAGCTGGATGAAGGTGCCGATGGTCGGCATCGCGAAATCGCCGGTCTCCGGGTTGGAGAATTTCAGCTTCAAGCCGTGGCAGGCATCCCATTCGTCGCGGGCCCTGGCTTTCTCCAGTGTCTCGCGGGTGTATTCATAGGGGTAGTTGAAGATCGGCGAGGTCTTCGACGATCGCTTCTGGTCGATCGGCAGGAGGTTGCGGCCGTAGCGCGCGAAGCTGTCGCCGGCCGGCTTGGAGATCGCCTGCTGATCCTGCTTGGCGCCTTCCGCGAACGAGCAGTCGAAGAACTGCACCATCGGGATATCGAGCCCGTCGAGCCAGAACATCGGCTCGCTGGTTTCGTTGGAATGGTCGTGCCAGGTCATCGACGGCGTGATGACGAAGTCGCCCGGAGCCATCGCGGTGCGCTCGCCGTCGACGGCGGTGTAGGCGCCCTTGCCTTCGAGCACGAAGCGCAGCGCCGACTGGGTGTGGCGATGGGCGGGCGCGACGTCGCCGGGCACCACCATCTGCACGCCGGCGAACAGCGAGGTCGTGATCCGGGACTGCCCGCGCAGGCCGGGATTTTCCAGCACCAGCACCCGCCGCTCGGCTTCCTTGGCCGTGATCAGCTTGCCGGCCTCGTTCATGTAGTCGCGGATCTGGTCGAACTTCCACAGATGCGGGCGGCAGGCGCTGCGCGGCTCCGGCGTCACCAGGTCGCCCAGCACATTCCAGAGCGCTGATAGATTCTCGCCGTCGATCTTCTTGTAGAACGCCTCGCGCTCCGGGGTCTTCTGCACGGCTTCCATGGCAAGCCTCCCATCGGTCTTGTTTGGTGCAATTTAATTGACAGTATACTGACAATATGGCTAGCGTCAATGAAACAAGCCATGGCGTTTTCGAGCGAAGCGGATGCCGGTTCGCGTAAAGAAAACGCGTCAAAGCCAGAATAATGCGAGGGAGGTTCCGATGAAGCTGCATGGCTATTTCCGCAGCAGCGCGTCCTACCGGGTGCGGATCGCGCTCAACCTGAAGGGCCTCACCCCTGAGCACCTGCCGCATCACCTTCGCAAGGGCGAACAATGCGCGCCCGGCTATCTTGCCATCAATCCGCAGGGGCTGGTGCCGACGCTGGAGAATGACGCCGGCGCAATCCTCACCCAGTCGCTCGCGATCATCGAATGGCTGGACGAGACCCACCCGAACCCGCCGCTGCTGCCGAAGGATCCGCTGCGCCGCGCCAAGGTACGAGCCTTCGCGCAGGCCATCGCCTGCGACACCCACCCGGTGCAGAACCTGAAGGTGCTGGCCCGGCTGCGTCAGCTCGGTCTGCCCGAGGAGAAGGTGACGGAGTGGGCGGCCTGGGCCAATCGCGAGGGACTCGCGGCCTGCGAGACCCTGATCGCGGACGAGGCCGGCCCGTTCTGCTTCGGCGATACGCCCACGCTCGCGGATCTTTGCCTGGTGCCGCAGCTCGCCAATGCGCGGCGCTTCGGTGTCGATGTGTCGGCCTATCCGCGCCTGATCAAGGCCGAGGCGGTGGCCAAGCAGGTCAAGGCGTTCGCCGACGCCGCTCCGGAAAAGCAGCCCGATGCCGAGTAGCAAGCCGACGCCCGTCACCATGGACGCGGTCTACACCGCGCCCGGCTACCTGTTCCGGCGGATGCAGCAGATCGCGGTCGCACTGTTCATCGAGGAGTGCAGGGCGTTCGACCTGACGCCGGTGCAATACGCCGCGCTGGTCACGATCTCGACCCATCCCGGCATCGACGCCACACGGCTCTCCGCGGTGATCGCGTTCGACCGCTCCACGCTCGGCAACGTGATCGAGCGGCTGGAGGCCAAGGAGTTCATCGTGCGCAAGCCGGCAGCCGAAGACAAACGCGTCAAGCTGCTCTACCTCACAAAGGCCGGCGCCGGCGTGCTCAACGACATCATGCCCTCGGTCGACAAGGCGCAGGCGCGGATGCTGGAGCCGCTGAAGCCGGCTGACCGCAAGACGCTGCTCTCGCTCTTGACCCAACTTGTCGACCTCAACAACGAGGCGTCGCGGGTGCCGCTGCGTGCCGAGGACGCGCTCGAACATCTCGGGAGATCGGGCTGATGGCGGACAGCAAGCCGGTCCTGATCGCGGGCGGTGGCATCGGTGGCCTCGCGGTGGCGCTCGGGCTTGCCCAGAAGGGCATCCGCTCGATCCTGCTGGAAAAGGCCGCAGCGCTCGGCGAGATCGGCGCCGGCATCCAGCTTGGGCCGAACGCGTTCCACGCCTTCGACTATCTCGGCGTCGGCGAGGCGGCGCGCAACATGGCTGTCTATATCGACCAGCTGCGGTTGATGGACGCGCTGACCGCCGACGAGATCACCCATATCGACCTCGGCGATAGCTTTCGGGCGCGGTTCGGCAACCCCTATGCGGTGGTGCATCGCGGCGATCTGCATGGCGTGTTCCTGCGGGCCTGCGAGAGGCACGAACTGATCGAGCTGCGTGTCTCCAGCGAGGTGACAGGCTATGAGCAGGATGGCTCGTCCGTGACCGCGAAGCTCGCCAATGGCGAGCGCGTCGTCGGACGTCTGCTGATCGGTGCCGACGGGTTGTGGTCGAATATCCGCAAGCAGGTCACTGCGGACGGTCCGCCGCGCGTCTCCGGCCACACCACCTATCGCTCGGTGATCCCGACCGAGCAGATGCCGGAGGATCTGCGCTGGAATGCGGCGACGCTGTGGGCCGGCCCGAAATGCCACATCGTGCACTACCCGCTGTCGGGCTGGAAGGTGTTCAACCTCGTCGTCACCTATCACAATGACGCACCGGAGCCGGTTGCCGGCAAGCCGGTGTCCGAGGACGAGGTGATGAGGGGGTTTGCCCACGTCCATGAGCGGGCGCAAAGCATCATCCGCCACGGCACCAACTGGAAGCTCTGGGTGCTGTGCGACCGCGATCCGACCGAGCGCTGGATCGACGGCCGCGTCGCGCTGCTCGGCGATGCCGCGCATCCGATGCTGCAATATTTCGCGCAGGGCGCCTGCCAGGCGATGGAGGACGCGGTCTGCCTGTCGCACATGCTGGCCAATCATGATGATCAATCGGCGGCGCTCGAAGCCTACCGCGCGCAACGCTTCCCGCGCACCGCACAGGTGCAGCTGATGTCGCGTGCGATCGGCGAGCACGTCTATCACCCCGCGGGCGACCACGCCCGCATCCGCAACGCGATCATGAGCGCGAAGTCGCAGAACGAATGGTGCGACGATATCGCGTGGCTGTATGGCGGGACGGGGTTGGGGAGTTAGTCTCGGCAAATTCAGTCGTCGTCCCGGCGAAGGCCGGGACCCATAACCACCAATAGTCGTTGTTGAGGCAAGCTGGGGCCTCAGCCTTCGCGCAACACACATTTGTGGTTATGGGTCCCGGCCTTCGCCGGGACGACACCGAATTTGTGGAAGCCGCGCTTACTCGAAAGGCTGCCTCACATCCGCATCACGGCCTGGCGGTCGATCTTCCCCGTGCCGGTCTTCGGCAGCTCGTCGATGAACTTCACCTCGCGCGGATATTTGTACGGCAGCAGTTTTGTCTTCACGTAGTCCTGCAGCCGCCGCGTCGCCTCGCTGCTGTCAAAGCCGCCTTTGTTCATCACCACCACGGCCCTGAGCGTCATGCGGCGGTCGGGCAATTCGGCAGCGTAGACGGCGCATTCGCGGACATCGGGGTGATCGGCGAGGCAGAGCTCGACCTCCAGCGGGTAGACCCATTGGCCGGAGATCTTGATCAGGTCGTCGGCGCGGCCGCGGAAGAAGTGAAAGCCGTCGCTGTCGCGGATGAAGCGGTCGCCGGTGTAGATCCAGCCGTCCTCGCGCACCGTCTCGGCGGTCTTGTCCGGCCGGTTCCAGTACAGCGGCGTGGCGGAATCGCCGCGCACCCACAGGATGCCTTCCTCATTGTCGCCGACCTCGCGGCCGTCGCTGTCGCGCAGCATGATCTCGTAGCCGGGCACGCGCAGGCCCGCCGCGCCGAGCTTCTTCTGCTCAGCACGGTTGCTGAGATAGACGTGCAGCACCTCGGTCGAGCCGAGCCCTTCGATGATCTCGAGGCCTGTGAGCTGCTTCCAGCCGTTGAAGACCTCGGCCGACAGCACCTCCGCGGCCGAAACCGCCATGCGCAGCGAGGAGAAATCCGCCGCGTCGGCGCCCCCGGCCTTGGTCAGCGAGATGTACAGCGTCGGCAGGCCGAAGAACACCGTCGGCCGATATTGTCCGATCGCCGCGAAGATCGCGGCCGGCTTCGGCTGGCCCGGCAGCAGCAGCGTCGCGGCGCCGACCGAGAACGGAAACGTGATCGAATTGCCGAAGCCATAGGCGAAGAAGATCTTCGGCACCGAGAAGCAGATGTCGCCGGGCTGAAGCTTCAGCACGCTGCGGGCAAACGCCTGCTCGCTATAGGCCATGTCGTGCTGCAGATGCACGATGCCCTTGGGCCGGCCGGTCGAGCCCGACGAATACATCCAGAACGCCATCTCGTTGCGGTGGGTGTCGGCTTCGTCGAGGTCGCCGGGAAAATCTTGCAGCCAATCGTCGGCATTGCGCGCTTCGGCAACCGCGTGATCGCCGTTGGTGCCGTTGACCACGATCAACGTACGCAGCGGCGTGTCCTCGCAGGCCTCCGCGTTGAAGCGCGAACAGAACTCGGCATCGGTGACGGCAACCTGTGCGCCGGCGTCGGACAGATAGAACTGCAGCAGCTCCGGCGTCGTCAGCGTGTTGATCAGGAGCGGCACGAAGCCGGCGCGCACCGCGCCGAAGAACGCCGCCGGGTAGGCCGGCGTGTCGTCGAGGAACAGCAGCACGCGGTCGCCGCGTTGCAGCCCGAGCGATCGGAAAGCGTGGCCCCAGCGCGCCGCATCGGCGCACAGCTCGCGATAGGTGCGCGTGCCGGCAGGGCCGGTCAGCGCCAGGCGCCCGGCGTTGCCGTTGCCGAGATTGTCGAACAGGATACGGCTCGCATTGTAGCGCTCGGGCATCGTGAAGCCGATCTCGCGCGCACCGGGACTATCAGGTGGAACCTGGTCGGCGATCCCAGTCATGACTGTCCCTTTGCGGCTTCGTAGCGGGCCATGAAGGCCGGCGACATCGCGCGCAGCCGCGCGTCGTCGATCCGGCCGGAGCGGGTGATGTAGCTGTAGGCGAAATCCATCAGGTCGAGCTTCATATGTGCCGGAAAATGCTCGTACCAGTCGGCACTGGTCCGCGCCGCGGTGACGAGCTTCTTCACGATCGGCTTGCGTTCGGCTTCGTAGCGCGCCAGCGCGGCGGCAACGCCACTTTCGCTCTCCAGCGCCTTGGTCAGCGCGATCGCATCCTCGATCGCAAGCCGCGTGCCGGAACCGATCGAGAAATGCGCGGAATGCAAGGCGTCGCCGATCAGCGCGATGTTGCCGTGCGACCAGCGCTCGTTCCAGATCCACGGGAAACTGCGCCACACCGATTTGTTCGAGATCAGCCGGTGGCCGTCCAAGGTCGCGGCGAAGACGTCTTCGCAGATCGCCTGCGATTGCTCGATCGTCTTGTCGGCAAAGCCGTAGGCCGCCCAGGTTGCCGCGTCGCACTCGACCAGGAAGGTGCTCATGTCCTTCGCATAGCGATAGTGATGGGCGTTGAAGCTGCCGCGTTCGGTCGCGACGAAGGTCTGCGACAGCGTCGCGAACGGCTTCGTGGTGCCATACCAGGCGAATTTGTTGTAGGAATGCGAGACTGAGGCCCCGAACGCGGCCTCATTGCCGCGGCGGACCATCGAGTTCAGCCCGTCGGCAGCGACGATCAGGTCGTACCCCTTGAGTTCGTCGACCGACTGCACCACGGTGTCGAAGCGCGGTGTGATGCCTGTGCTGCGCACCCGCTCCTGCAGGATCGTCAGCAGCTTGAGCCGCCCGATCGAGGAGAACCCGACGCCGTCGATCTCGACGCTCTCGCCGCGCAGGTTGAGGGTGATGTTCTTCCAGCTCTCCATCTTCGGCGTGATGGCGTCGACCGTCTCGGGGTCGTCGGCGCGCAGGAAGTCGAGCGCCTGCTCGGAGAACACCACGCCGAAGCCCCAGGTGGCGCCGGCCGCGTTCTGCTCGAACAGATCGATCCCGGCGTCGGGGTGACGCTTCTTCCAGAGATAGGCGAAATAGAGCCCACCGGGCCCTCCGCCGATCACGGCGATGCGCAACGTCTGCCTCCCAGATTGACAGTGTACTTACAATTTGGGATCAGACTAATCGCCCTCTG
>CALRXG020000448.1:0-6521 GCA_943372075.1 Bordetella parapertussis
CATGCGCTCGCCGCGCGCTGGCCGAAGAGCGAGGTCCGCATCATCGACGGCGCCGGCCACATCCTCTACGACCCAGGCATCCGCAACGCCGTGATGAAGGCGATCGCCGATCAGGCGGCAAGACAATGACCAGCGCGCCCGGACCGACGGCCGACGCCACCTATGCCGGCAGCACGATCACCTTCGTCTTGACGGGCGTTCGCGCATAGAGGTCGAGCATGTCCTGGCTGAGGAGACCGGTGCAGCCGCTCGTAATGCCGTTCCCGATCGTTTCGGGGTCGCTGGTGCTATAGATCGTGTAGAGCGTGTACACCCCATTTTGATAGAGGTAGAGCACGCGGGCACCAAGCGGATTGTCGAGACCTCCCGGCATGCCGCGCGCATATTTGCCCGCCTCCGGCTGGCGCGCGATCATCTCCTTCGGCGGCGTCCAGGTCGGCCATTCGGCCTTGCGCCCGACATAAGCCTCCCCGCTCCACCTGAAACCATCGCGGCCGACATTGGCGCCATAGCGGGTCGCGTTTCCTTCGCCTTCGATGCGGTAGACATAGTACTTGCCGGGATCGGCGATGATGGTACCGGGCGCCTCAGCGCTGTCGTACTTCACTGTCTTGCGAAAATATTTCGGATCGACCTTGCTGACATCGACCGCGGGGATCGGGAATTTCTCGTCGGGCACCGGCCCGTAGATTTTCTGCGCCTCGGCGAGGCTCATGTAGTCGGATGCGCAACCGGCCAGGCCCACTGCGGCGAGACCGGCAGCGGAGCCGAACAGAAACGCCCGGCGGTTGACAGGCCGCGAGCGGTGACCAGGCAGAGCCCCCTCACCCATCACGCCTGCGTCGGCAATTCCACGGTCCGTCAACATGATCTCGGATTTCCCCTTGTCCCGTTGCACGCCCGGAGCAGACTTTGCCATACCGCAGGAAGGTGGAGAAAACGTTCTTCGTCAGTCGAGGTTGAAATCTCCTTGACCGATCGACGGCTCTGCAGAACTCGCCTGAGAACAATGCAAGAACTCTGTTCTTGAATACGGCGGACCTGGGTGCGCCGATATGTTTGATGCTGCCGACGCCAACGATCTCATCGCCAATCCGAACCTGCTACTCGCGGATTGGCTCGGGCACGCACGACTACGCCAGCAAGCGAAGCGATATGCGGGACTTGCCTTGCAAGTTGCTTGTCGATCCCGGATGTCGCTTCGCTCATCCCGGCTACGCCTGCTGAAGTCCGGCCTATCCGTCGGCGTGTCGGGTTGGAGTGGAGTACCCGAACACAAGCCGTCTTGGTGCGACGTGGTCATCGATGGCTCGAACCTCGATACGACCGCCTGACCCAGGGTTTCGTTGCAACCCTCAGTAGCGAGCTCCGGAATTTTCGGGTAGGTATTAAGATGTGGTACACATTGGGACGGGCCGTCCGTCCTTGGAAGGACATGGTCATGAGAATGTCGTCACGTGTTGTCGCGCCCTCAGCCGTCGCTTTCTTCTTGGTCGCCGCGTTGCTTTGCAGCCCGGCATCATCGCAAACCGCACCAAGCACTGCCCCGCTTCCGAGCATCTCGGTCGAAGCCCCGAAGCACGCGGCAAGACCAAGCCGGCCCGAGCGGGTGGCACACGCGGTGGTGTCTCGCCACAGCTCGTCGGTCCGTCAGACGCCATCGGCAGACGACGGCACGCCCACGGGTGGATCAGGTCCACCATTGGCCAGAATTGCCGCGCTGGAGAAGGTCGCCAGCAATTGCAACGGTGGTTGCGAGTCGAGCCTCCCACACGGCGGCCTGCCTTGGGTTGGGTGTAGCGAGTCGGCTGGAGGGTCACATGGAATTGGGGCCTTCTCGCTAACGTGCAGAGACAACCTCACCTACAAATCCTACGTGGACTGCGTCGAGACCAAAGTATTCCTGGGCGAGTACCCAAATAAAGCCCGCTGGAATTGCAGCAGCCTGCAAATTGCCGGGAAGTTCAGAGTCGCCGAACTCAGGCGACCAAAGCGCCCGCACTAGCTAGAGCGGGACGAGTTTTGGCTGAAGCGGTTCGCTTGCTGCGTCGGTCCACCTTTCTCGATGGGAGCGGTCGGCGCGCAGCGCCGGGTGAGGGTCTCAGCTCTCTCGTTAGAACTGCAGCCCCTCACCCGATTTGCTGCGCAAATCGACCTCTCCCCGTCGGGGCGAGGTGATCGTCTGAATTCCGGGCAAAGCGACGCGATCTAAACGCATGCTTTAGGGCAGCCGGCATTCTTCCGCGTGCTGGCTGACGAGGATAAAACCGGACCACACCGAGCATCGGCAAGATATCGACGCTATTGACCCTAATCCGACATCGGGTAGCAGCAGCAACACTTGGCCTCGATTCACCCCGATTGCGCGGATTCGAGTGACTTGGCCTGGACCTTAGGCGGCCCTGACTGTGTCCAGGAAGTTGGAGACTTCCGCGCGGAGCAGCTCGGATTGCTGGGACAACTCGCTCGCCGCCGTGAATACGTGCGATGCCGTGGCTCCTGCCTCACCGGCGGCCCGATGCACCTGTTCGACGCTGGTTGAAACGCTTGTCGTCCCGGTCGAAGCGAGCTGCGCATTGCGCGAGATTTCGTTCGTTGCTGCGCTCTGCTCCTCGACGGCAGACGCAATGGCGGTAGACACCTCTGTCATCGATTTGATGACGTCGGTTATCTCGGAAATGGCCTTCACCGAATCCGTGGTCGAGTTTTGGATATCTCCAACCTGATTGGCGATCTCGGCGGTCGCCTTCGCGGTTTGCTCTGCAAGACCTTTCACTTCGGACGCAACGACGGCAAATCCCCGACCTGCATCGCCAGCTCGCGCAGCCTCGATCGTGGCATTCAAGGCGAGCAGATTGGTCTGGGAAGCAATGTTCGTGATGAGGTCGACGATGGTGCCGATCTTCTGGCCCGCGGCTGACAACTGATCGATTTTCTTGGCTGCTTGGTCGGCGCTATCCGCCGCCCTGGTCGCGATTGCCGCCGAGTCATTCACGCGTCGGCTGATTTCCCTGATTGAACTGGAAAGCTGCTCGGCAGCGGCCGCAACGGCATAGACGCTGGCCGTTGAGTCGCCGGACGCCGACGCTGCATTGTTCGATTCCGCAGAGGTTAGATCCGTCGCGCCCTGCAAGCTCTGCGCCGACGCCTGGAGTTCGGTGGCCGCAGAGGCGACAACGCTGACGACGCCGCCTATCGTCGATTCAAAGCTGCCTGCGAGCTTGTCCAGCATAAGCCTCCTGTCACGGCGACCCGCTTCAGTATAAACCGAGATCGCAAGGTCCATGTCCAGCATCGCAGCTTTCAAGATCGCGTTCTGCAGTCTCAGCTTCTTTTGCGGTGCTTTCCGGTCAAAGGCCTTCGAAGGCATTCGGTTGGCGATAGCTTCTATGAGATCGGTTACGAGTGCGTTGTACCCTCCAATGTACCAGCGCGGTTCCAGACCAAGCTTGTTGTGTATTTCGCCGATCTTGGTAACGGAGGCCTCGTAGGTTTCGTCGAACCTGCCATCAAGTATGATCGCCCAGTGCCTCAACTGCATTTCCTTGGCATGCATCATGTGGTCCCGGTTCCTGAAGAATTTTGCGGTTTCGGGATATTGACCGACATGGTCGTAAAAGCGATCGAGTATGCTTGGCATGACGCCAAGCACAAAGGACTTCGACGATCGTAGAGCTTCGACCGCGAGAGCATCGATACGGTTGAACGAAACGCGCTGAGCGATACCCGATTCCGTCATTTCGTTCCCCGTGTTTGCTGCTCCTTATCGATTCTAAGAGAGCCGCGACTTTGGAGTGAGACTGATTGATCTGGTCGAATATTTCGGACTTCGATTCACCAAAACGGGATTTCATTTCAAACAGGAACAGATGGTGCATGCCCTCGACTTTGGCCGCCATCTGGCCTGCGTCGGATCAGGCTTCGCCTGGCCAAGCCGCGGCCGGTTGGGAAATGAGAATTACTCACCCATCGACTTTTCTGACTTGGATACCTGAGACGCTAGTTTAGGACTGTCGCCTTTACCGCTGGCTAAAGCGACTATCGGATTCGCGCAAACAAGCGGATACTTGTACGAGCGGCTCATTCGATATGCACGTTAAGCGACATAGCCGCCAAATAGGCATGGTGCTCACCTTCCCGAATCCCTCTGCCTCGCCCAACGGATGGATGTCTGGTCGCCTTTGGCCGAGATCGCCAAGTGCGCCTCTCAATCGAGCGCGCGTATGATGATCGAGAATTGGTAGAGATTAAGCTCGGCGATTTGTCATGGAAGACGGACTGTCGGGTCCGATCAAATCCCGACAAGGTCACGGTCTCTTTCAAACGCGGTTGGGAGAGAACGCGCGTGGACGTCAGGCGGCAAGACGTAGCAACGGCAATAGCCATGTCTAACAGTTCTCCCCACCGAATAGATACGGGCAGGTCAGCTATGCCCCTTTGCTGAAGTTCAGCCTATCCATCGGCTTATCGGCTAGGTTGAGGTAAAGCGGACGTGGCGTGGTTCAGCAAGTAGCCCGCATGAGCGGAGCGATATGCGGGACTTACCTTGCGAGTTGCGTGTCGATCCCGGATGTCTCTTCGCTCATCCGGGCTACGCTTGCTGACCCAAAGCCGACATTCACGTCAATGGGACAGTCAGTTTAGCTATAACCTCGGCTGTCGCCGGTCTTACCCCGCGCCACCAAGCGAAAGCCTCGGCGGCTTGCTCGACGAGCATGCCGACGCCGTCGCAAACTCGGGCGACGCCCGATTCGCGGGCAAGGCGCAAGAATGGGGTCAACCCATAGGCGAGTTCGTAAGCGAGCGAGGCATTCCTGAAGAGGTTTTCTGAGACCGGGAGAACTTCGCCCCGCAACGCGGCCGACGTGGCGGTCGATAATCGATGTCCGCTTGTGACCCTTAGCGGACCAGAGTGACGCCCCCTATTGGCGCGTAATCAGCGCGATAGCGAGCCCAAGCAGAGTCAGTAAAATGGTGAGGGGGTACAGCTGAACGAGCTTCGTCCTAAGCGGAATGGGCGTCTCAAAGTTGTCGAGGTCGAACTTGAACGGAATCTCAGTGAATTGAAGCCTGAAGTTCAGCTCGAATTTCCTGCAAACGTAAGCCAACAGGTCGTTCGTCAGAAAATAAAACTCGATGAAGATAATCGTGGGCAGGAGGTACAGCCCCGGTGCAGAATTCATTGTTTGCAGTGTCTGGCTCCATTGCATCCGCAAGACACCAGCTAAGACGATGATCAAGAGCACTGTGGTCAGGATAGCAGCGCTGGCCGCCACTAAGGCGATTTTGAGGAGCATTCTCATGCGCGGACGTCCCTCGTTCGAAGGGGGAGACATCCGTCGGTTGTGCAACGAAGAGCACTAACCTTCGGTAAATTGCTTGCCGCAGTTCCGCTTCTGGCCCTTAGCCGACATCAACTGCGGTGCGCCTGACCTATCGCCGCTATCCCCGTTGAGCGCATGCGCTTATGATCGGCCGCATGGACATAACAGGCTTCGACCTCAACCTGATGAAGGCCTTTGATGCGCTGTACGCGGAGCGTCACGTGACGCGCGCCGGATCGCGGATCGGCCTCAGCCAGTCGGCGATGAGCGGAGCGCTCACGCGCTTGCGCGAGCTGCTCGGGGACGAGCTGTTCGTGCGAACGCCGTCAGGCATGCAGCCGACGCCCCGCGCCCATGACCTTGCCGGTCCCGTCTCGGATGCGCTCCGGTTGCTGCGGGGCGCGCTGCAGGCCGACAGCTTCGACCCCGCGACGGCCGACAACACCGTCACGCTGGCGATGAGCGATTATGCGGCGTTCGTCCTGTTGCCGCCGCTCATGGCCCGCCTCAGCAGCGATGCCCCCCACATCAACGTGCGCGTCTGCGGGATGTTCGGACGAGACGAAGCCATCACGCTGCTCGACAGCGGCGAGGCGAACCTCGCGATCGGTTTCCCCGTCGAGACGTCGGCGCGCATCATCAGCAGCCCGCTGTTCTTCGAGAGTTTTGCCTGCGTCGTGCGCGAGGGACACCCGGCGTTCGCAGGTGGTCCAAGCCTCAAGGCCTTCGCAGCGGCGCCGCACCTTCTGGTCTCTCCGGAAGGCGACCGCTCCGGGATCGTCGACCTGAGGCTTGCTGATCTCGGCCTCGAACGGCGCGTCGTGCTGAGCCTGCCGCAGTTCCTGGCCGCCCCGTTCGTGATCGCCGGAACCGACCTCGTCGCGACGCTGGCCTCCCGGATCGCACGAAGGTTCGTTGATACCGGAGTTGGCATCGCGATGTACGATCCGCCGCTCGAACTGCCCACCTGGCCACTCCATTTGATGTGGCACCGGCGGGCGGATACGCATGGGGCGATCGCCTGGCTGCGCGACATCATCACCAAGGTCGCCGCCTCGGCCTGACGCCATCGGCGCGATCGATAACGCCACATCAGGACTCGCGATTTCCATCCGCATCGCCGTTCCGCTTTGTTGGATTCACCTGATTTGAAGAGGTGATCGACATGCGAGTTTTGGTAACAGGCGCGACGGGCTT
>CALRXG020000449.1:0-6498 GCA_943372075.1 Bordetella parapertussis
CGCACGGGCGGCGATCGGCGGCTCAGTCTCTTCGTCACGGCGGCCGAGGCCGACATTGGCCAACCGCTGCAGCAGCGACAGCCGGGTCTTCTGCGGGTGCTCGGCCTCGCCGTCATGGGCCTGACGGATCTCGGCCTGCGCCGGCATCGGCAGGTCCTCGAACTTCGGCATCCGCGGGGCGCGCACTGGCGATCGCTCCGCCGCTTGCGGGATGAAGGTCTCGGGCGGCATCGGCTCGTGCTGCTCGACCCGGGTTGCCTCGTGGTCCGGGAACAGCGTGGGCTTCTGGGCGATCGGCCGCACGGTGACGTCACCGTAGGAGGCCGGCTGCATCGGCGCCTGGGCAACCGGTGCGCTGTCCGGGGCGACGGCGGCGGCGATCGCGGCGAGCGCGGCGCGCTCGACGGCGGGACGCTGCTGGGGTGCGGCGGCAATCGGCGCAACCGTCACGCCGGTCGGCGGCTCGAGCTTCTGGGCACGATCGGCCATGCGCTGGTTGTCGGCACGCAGGCGGGCGGTGAGGTCGGCCAGCCGGCTCTCCGGCGAACCGCCCTGTTGCTGGGCTGGAGCCTGAGCGCGGGAAGCGATCGCGGCCTGTTCGATGCCGGTTGCGACCACCGAGACGCGGATGATGCCGTCGAGCGATTCGTCGAAGGTGGCGCCGACGATGATGTTGGCGTCGGCATCGACCTCTTCACGGATGCGGGTTGCGGCTTCGTCGACCTCGAACAGGGTGAGGTCCTTGCCGCCCGTGATCGAGATCAGGAGGCCGCGGGCGCCCTTCATCGACGAGTCGTCGATCAGCGGGTTGGCGATCGCGGCTTCGGCGGCGGTCAGCGCGCGCTTCTCGCCGGTGGCTTCGCCGGTGCCCATCATCGCCTTGCCCATTTCCCGCATCACGGCGCGGACGTCGGCGAAGTCGAGGTTGATCAGGCCTTCCTTGACCATCAGGTCGGTGATGCAGGCAACGCCCGAATACAGCACCTGGTCGGCCATCGCGAACGCGTCGGCGAAGGTGGTCTTCTCGTTGGCGACCCGGAACAGGTTCTGGTTCGGGATGATCAGCAGCGTGTCGACCACCTTGTGGAGCTCGGAGATACCGTGCTCGGCGGTGCGCATCCGGCGCTGACCTTCGAAGTGGAACGGCTTGGTGACCACACCGACGGTGAGGATCCCCATTTCGCGGGCAGCCTTGGCGATCACGGGCGCAGCACCGGTGCCGGTGCCGCCGCCCATGCCGGCGGTGACGAACACCATGTTGGCGCCGGTGAGGTGATCGCGCAGCTCGTCCATCACCTCCTGCGCGGCCGCGGCGCCGACGTCGGGCTGCGAACCGGCGCCGAGGCCCTGGGTGACCTGGGTGCCCATCTGGATGATGCGCTGCGCCTTCGACATGGTCAGCGCCTGCGCGTCGGTGTTGGCGACGACGAAGTCGACGCCCTGCAACCCGGCGGTGATCATGTTGTTGACGGCATTACCACCCGCGCCGCCGACGCCGAAGACGGTGATCCGTGGTTTCAGCTCGCTGATGTCAGGGGGTGTCAGATTGAGTGCCATGGTTGCCTCTCTCGATTATGCGCGCGTTGGTTCGTCCCGGCCGCTGGCCGCGGGAGCTGGTGAAAATGCAGTGAGCCGGGGTGTGGTCATCAGAAGCCCTCGCGAAGCCATCGTCCGACCTTTCCGAAGTAACCGTCTGTCCCTGTCCTGAGCTGCCGCGTGCGCCGCGGTTCGACATGTTCAAGGTGAGCGTATTGCGGATAGACCAGGAGGCCCGTGGGCACCGAGAACGAGGCGCCCTTCGCCTCGTTCGGCAGCCGGCCGAAACCGAGCGGGCGGCCGATGCGGACCTGACGGTTCAGGATACGAGTGGCGAGCTCGACGGTGCCGGTGAGCTGCGACGCACCACCGGTCAACACGACGCGCGCCCTCGGCTCTGCCGCAAAGGGGGAATCCGCGAGCCGGTCACGGATCATTTCAAAAATCTCCTCGGCGCGATGCCGGACAATGTTCGCGATCGTGGCGCGGGACACGATTTGCGGAGTCTCCCGATCATCGCCTGCAGTGGGAACGGACATCAGCTCGCGCGAGTCCGAACCGCCGGTCAGCACCGTGCCATATAACGTCTTGATTCGCTCGGCATCCGCAATGCACGCGCCGATGCCGCGCGCAAGATCCATCGTGATGTGTTGCCCGCCGAGCGCAAATCCCGATGCGTGCACGAGACGGCCGCCGGAATAGGTCGCGATCGTCGTCGATCCCGCGCCCATCTCGACGACGGCGGCGCCGAGGTCGGCCTCGTCGTCGGTCAGCACCGAGAGACCGGCGACATAGGGGCTCGACGCCATGGCTTCGACGTTGAGATGGCAACGCTCGACCACCAGCATCAGGTTCTTGGCGACCGTCGCATCCGACGTCACCACGTTCATGTCGACCCCGAACTGGCGCGCCACCATGCCGCGGGGATCGCGGATGCCCTTGACCCCGTCGAGCGCGTAGCCGACCGGCAGCGCGTGCAGCACGGTGCGGCCGGCGCCGGCGGCGTGGCGCATGCCGGCCGATGTGACCCGGCTGATATCGTCCGCGGTGACCGAGCCGCCGCGGATATCGGCCGCGGCTTCAACCAGTTGCCCATGCTGCCGGCCACCGGAGACCGACAACAGCACGGACTCGACGCGGACCTTGGCCATGCGCTCGGCCAGCGCCACGGCATGGCGCACCGCCTTCTCGCATTCGGCGAGATCGACCACGGAGCCGGCCTTGACGCCGCGCGACTGGATCTGGCTGTAGCCGATCAATTCGACCGCATGGGTGCGGCCGCGCAGCGCCTCGTTCGGCGGCGACGGCCTAAGCCGCGCGATCATGCAGGCGATCTTGCTGGAGCCGACATCGAGCGAAGCCACCATCGCGGTGCGCTTCTGCATCGGGCGGGTCTTCGGGGTCAGGTTGCGATCAAGACCGGTCATGCGGCGTCCCCGGCCTTCTTCTTGGACTTCTTGTCCTTGAACAGCTCGTCGCGCGCCTTGCCGGCCTCCTCGGACAATTGCACGATCAGCCGATCGGGCAACCGCATGTCGACGGCGACGATGTCGCGCGAGAACAGCTTCTCGTCCTTGTCGAGCTTGGACAGCGCGGCGAGCGCGTTGCCGACGTCGTTCTCGGGCAGGCGGATATCCAGGCCATCCTTGAGACGCAGATTCCAGCGCCGCTCGCCGACGAAGATCGCAGCCTTGGTCACCGAACGCACCTGCGGATAACGATCGAGCAGCGCGAGGAAGTCGTGAGCGCGGGTATCGGCGCCCTTGCCCACCACCAGCGGCAGGCTGAGGAAGCGGCGCGACACGTAGGGCTCGAGCACCGCGCCGTCGGAGGCGATCACCGACAGGCGGCCGTCCTGCTGCCACAGCGCGAAGGCGGTGCGCTCGACGATGTCGATCTGCAACCGGCCCGGATAGAGCTTGAGGATCGTGGCATCCGCGATCCAGGGATTGGCCTTCAGCTTGGCGCGCACCGTGTCGGCGTCGAGGAACAGCAGCGAAGAGCGGCCATTGACGCCGCCGATCGCAAGCACCTCGTCCTGGCTCAGTTGCTTGCGGCCGTTGATGCCGACGGTGGTGATGCGGAAGCCCGCGGCATTGGCGAGCGCGTTGCGGGTGTCGCTCAGCGCCGTGGTGAATTCCTCGACATGGCCGCCGCGGACGATGCCGAAGCCCAGGCTGCCGAACAGGATCGCGAGCGTCGCGACCAGGCCGATACGGCGCGGCAGATAGCGCTCGACCATCTGGATGTAGCGGTTCGGCGGCTCGCGATCGATCACCGGCAGCCGCTCGGCGGGACGCCGACGGCGGCGTGCGAGATGGGCGTCGACATACTCGCGCAACAGCACCGCCGCTCCAATAGCGGCTGCTTTCAGGTCAGCTTGAGGCCCCAGCGATCGCACCGATCGAGTGAGGCGTCCTGCACCGTCCATTGCACGAACTCGTCACATGTTGTGCCCGCGAAACCCCCGCGGGTCCCGGCACAATCACGTCTCGGCAGACCGGGTGGGATTAGAGTGGCCCCCTGTTCCCTGGTTGCGATCCTCGAAGCGGTAATCCGCGACAGCTCACGCCCCGGCAGCCAAGCGCTACATGCGCCGCCAGCGTTAACCTTCGGGCTTCCTGGTAAACAAACGGTAAATGACTTCCGCCTGGAGCGTGTTTTGATCAACGCTCTGAGTGCTTTGCCGCGAACTCGCTAGCATTTTAGCAACAGCGCGCGGGTTCCATTCGGCCGAGCGAGCCCGGTTCCCGCCGCACTGCCCTACCTTCGGACCCGGCGGCGGGCCAGCTCGATCTGGTCATTGAGGAAATCGGCAAAGGCAATGCCCTGTGCTTTCAAGGCCTTAGGGTACAGTGATGCCGCGGTCAGCCCCGGCAGCGTGTTGGTTTCGAGATACACCGGGCCATTGGCCGAGACGATGAAGTCGCTGCGCGAATAGCCGCCGCACGACAACGCGCGGTGCGCCCGCAGCGCATGGTCCATGATCGCGGCGGTGATGTCGGGCGCGAAGCGGCCGGGGCAGATCTCCTGGGTCGACTTCAGGAGGTATTTGGCTGTGTAGTCAAAGGCCCCCTCCCCCGGCACGATCTCGATCGGCGGCAGCGCGAACACCGCGCCGTCGGATTGCTCGAGCACGCCGCAGGTCGCCTCCACGCCCGACACGAACGGCTCGATCAGATACTCCTCATGCCTGGCGGCATTGCGCACCGCGACGAGATCCTGCTTCGCGTTGACGAAGATCAGCCCGTAGCTCGATCCGTCCTTCGCTGGTTTTGCGATCAGCTTGCCGTATTGGGCGAAGGCGTCGTCGATCTGCCCGACGCTGATGCCCTGCGGCACGTTGAGGCCGGCGATCGCCGCGAAGCGCTTCGCCGAAGGCTTGTCGAACGCCAGATGCGACGACGCCGAACCGGAGCCGGTGAACGCGACGCCGCGCATCTCGCACATCGCCTGCAATTCGCCATTCTCGGCGCGGCCGCCATGCAGGCCGAACAGCAGCACACGCTGCTCGGTACTCGCTTTGTCGAGCGCCTGCTCGAGCGTGATGCCGCTTCCGTCCGGCTTGAAGTCGACCTCGAATGGCCGCGCATGGCCGAGCAGCTTCTCCGACGTCACCGCATGCACGGTGTCGTCGACGTCCCAGAACCAGAGCTCAGCGTCGGGCAGCGCGCGGTGCAGCGCCTGCGTGCTCGCCACCGAGACCAGCCGCTCCTTGTTGGTGCCGCCGAACAGAATGGTCACCTGCATCATCTTTTTTGCCTGTCTTCGCTATCTCCGTCATTCCAGGGCTCGCGAAGCGAGAGCCCGGAATCCATACTCACGATCGTGGTTATGGATTCCGGGCCTGGCCCTTCGGACCATCCCGGAATGACGACTGGAGTGAATTCCCGATCCGCTTGATTTCCCAGTGCAGCTCAATCCCGCTGGTTTGCTTGACCCGCTCGCGCACCGTCTCGCCGAGCGTCTCGATGTCGTGCCCGGTCGCGCCGCCGGTGTTGATCAGGAAATTGCAGTGCATCTCCGAAACCTGCGCGCCGCCGACCTTGAGACCGCGGCAGCCCGCGGCGTCGATCAGCTTCCAGGCGCTGTTGCCGGGTGGATTCTTGAAGGTCGAGCCGCCGGTCTTCTCGCGGATCGGCTGCGCGGTCTCGCGATGGGTCTGCACCTCGTTCATGCGGGCGCGGATCGCATCCGCATCCGTGATGCTGCCGCGGAAGCGCGCCGAGGTGAAGACAACAGACGGATCGACGCCGCTGTTGCGATAGACGAACTTCATGTCGGCATTGCCGAACACATGCTTGGTGCCGTCGCGGCCGATGCCGGTCGCCTCCAGCAGCACGTCCTTGGTCTCGCCGCCATTGGCGCCGGCGTTCATGCGCAGCGCGCCGCCGACCGTGCCGGGAATGCCGAAGAAGAATTCCATGCCGCCGATACCAGCGGTCGCCGCCGTCTCCGCGACGCGCTTGTCGAGTGCCGCGGCGCCGGCGCTGACGACATCACCGTCCGCGCTGGTCTCGCCGAACGCCCGTGGCGCAAGCCTGATCACGACGCCAGGCATGCCGCCGTCGCGCACGATCAGATTGGAGCCGACGCCGACGACATACACCGGCAGCTCCTGCGGCAGGCGCTCCAGGAAATAAGCGAGATCATCCTCATCGGCCGGCGTGAACAGCACCTGCGCCGGGCCGCCGACGCGAAACCAGGTCAGTTCGGCCATCGACTGGTTGGCGAGCAACCGCCCGCGCAGCTCCGGCATCGCGGCTCTCAGGTCGGGCGTGATGTCGGGGAAGGTCATGTATGACCTCTCCATCCGTCATGGCCGGGCTTGTCCCGGCCATCCACGTCTTGCAGTATCTCCGCATGACAGGTGGATACGTCTATTTTTTGACCAATCGTCCGAACGGCGTGCTGTACGTCGGAGTGACAAGCGATCTCGTCCGCCGGATATTCGAGCATCGT
>CALRXG020000450.1:0-6487 GCA_943372075.1 Bordetella parapertussis
TTGCGCGCGTCGAGCAGCTGGTCAACCAGATCAACAATTCCTCGATCTTGCCGCCGGGCGTGAAGATCGAGCGCATCTACGACCGCAAGGACCTGATCGAGCTCACCACCCACACCGTGCTGCACAACATGGTGGTCGGCATCCTCCTGATCGTGCTGTTGCAGTGGATCTTCCTCGGCGATCTCCGCAGCGCGCTGATCGTTGGCGCGACGATCCCGTTCGCGCTGTTCTTCGCCGTGATCATCCTGGTGCTGCGCGGCGAATCCGCCAATCTGCTGTCGGTCGGCGCGATCGATTTCGGCCTGATCGTCGACGCCACCGTGATCATGGTGGAGGCGATCTTCCGCCGGCTGTCGCAGACCACGGCGCTGTCGGAAGCCGAGCAGGAGCATATTTCCGACGACACGGTGATGGGGATGAAGAGCCACGCGATCCTGTCTGCTGCGGCCGACGTCTCGCGCTCGATCTTCTTCGCTGCCACGATCATCGTCGCCGCGTTCCTGCCGCTGTTCACGCTGGGCGGCGTCGAAGGCAACATCTTCGGGCCGATGGCGCGGACTTATGCCTATGCACTGGCGGGCGGATTGCTGGCGACCTTCACGATCACCCCGGCGCTCAGCGCGATCATCCTGCCCGCGCATATCCACGAGACCGAGACCTGGATCGTCAAGAAGCTCGACGCGATCTACCTGCCGGCGCTGAACTGGGCGATCGCCAACCGCAAGATCGTGATGGCCGGCGCCGCCGGCCTGGTGGTCACGACCATCATCTGCGTGCGCTTCCTCGGCCTCGAATTCCTGCCCAAGCTGGAAGAGGGCAATCTGTGGATCCGCGCCACGCTGCCGCCGACGATTTCGCTGCAAGAAGGCAACGCCTATGTCAACGAGATGCGGAAGCTGATCCGCAGCCGTCCCGAGGTCGTCTCGGTGGTGTCGCAGCACGGCCGCCCGGACGACGGCACCGACGCCGCCGGATTCTTCAATGCCGAATTTTTCGCGCCGCTGAAGCCGGCCGGCGAATGGCCCGATACCCACGACAAGGATGTGCTGACCGCGCAATTGCTGGCGCAGTTGCAGGAGAAATTCCCGGGCGTCGAGTTCAACTTCTCGCAATATCTGCAAGACAACGTGTCCGAGGCGGTGTCCGGCGTGAAGGGCGAGAACTCGATCAAGCTCTACGGCAATGATTTGCAGGCGCTGACCGACACTGCCAACAAGATCAAGTCGGTGCTGGCCACCGTGCAGGGCGTCACCGACCTTGCGGTGTTCACCTCGCTCGGACAGCCGACCGTCCAGATCGACGTCGACCGGGCGCGGGCGGCGCGCTACGGCCTGTCCCCCGGCGACATCAATGCCACCATCAAGGTCGCCGTTGGCGGTGATACCGCTGGCGATCTGTACGAACCCGGCAGCGACCGGCACTTCCCGATCATCGTCCGGCTCGCGCCGGAGTATCGCAAGAGCGCGGAGGCGATCCAGAACCTGCGGATCGGGGTCACGAACGCCAATGGCGGCATCACGCAGATTCCGCTCAGCGAGGTGGCCTCGATCAAGCTGATCTCCGGCGCTGCCTACATCTATCGCGAGCAGCAGGAGCGCTATTTGCCGATCAAGTTCTCGGTGCGCGACCGCGACCTCGGCAGCGCGATCCTGGAGGCGCAGCAGAAGGTCAACGAGCAGGTCCAGTTGCCGCCCGGCTCGCGTCTCGAATGGGTGGGCGAATTCGGCAATCTGCAGGACGCGATCAAGCGGCTGTCGATCGTGGTGCCGATCAGCCTCGTGCTGATCGCGGTGCTGCTGTTCTTCAATTTCGGCTCGATGGTCGACACCATGCTGGCGATGAGCGTGATCCCGATGGCGATCTTCGGCGGCGTGCTCGGGCTTTTGATCTCCGGCATCCCGTTCAGCGTCTCGGCGGCGATCGGCTTCATCGCGCTGTTCGGCATCGCCGTGATGGACGGCATCATCATCCTGTCGCAGTTCAACCAGTTGATCGACGAGGGCTACGACCGGATGCGCGCGGTGATCCGCACCGGCGAGTTGCAGCTTCGCCCGGTCTTGATGACCTGCGTGGTCGCGGGCATCGGCCTGCTGCCGGCGGCGGTGTCGGAGGGGATCGGCTCGCAGGTGCAGAAGCCGCTGGCGATCGTCGTCGTCACCGGCATGATGCTGGCGCCGCTGGTGATCCTGATCACGCTGCCGGTGCTGATCTCCTATTTCTCGCGCCGCCCGAAAGACAACGTCAGGTGAAACCGTAGAGTCGCGCGGGATTGTCGACCAAAATGGTCTTGCGGATTGCGGCATCCGGCGCCCACACCGGAAGCTGGTTGAGGAGGCGGCCGTCGTCGATCTGGTACAGCGGCGTCACGTCGGTGACCTTCTTGCCGGCCGGCGTCACCGAATCCGGGTGCGGCCAGTCGGTGCCCCAGACGATGCGCTCGGCGTTGGCGGCGATCAGCGCCTGGGCCAGCGGCGCGGCGTCGGCATAGTCGGGCGCGAGCCTGGAGGCGCGGTAGGCGCCGGAAATCTTGACATGGGCCTTGCCGGATTTGACGAGGCCGAGCAGGTCGGCAAACCCGGGCTGCCCCGTCCCGAGCGCGGCCTCGGCGCCGCCGAAATGGTCGAATACGACCGGCACCGGAGCGGTGGCGACGAGGTCCTTGATCGCGGTGATCATGGCAAGGCTGGTGAACAGCTGCACATGCCAGCCGCGCGCCTTCATCCGCTCGACCGCGGCCGAGAAGCGCTGCCGTCCGACATTGGGATCGTTGACGCCGCCGGTCGCAAGGTTGAGGCGGATGCCGCGAAAGCCGGCCTTGTGCATCGCGTCGAGATCGCTTTCGCTGGTCTTGTCGTCGATCACGGCGACGCCGCGTGCCGTCGGTCCGCGCGCGGTCATGCCGAACAGGGTCGACGAATTGTCGGGGCCGTACACGCTCGGCGTCACGATCACCACGCGCTCGATATGCAGTGCCTTGTGCAGCGCGCTCATCTCCTCCGGCGAGGCCGGTTCCGGCGTGTAGACGCGGCCGGCGAAGAACGGGAATTTGGCGGGGTCGCCGTGGATGTGGGTGTGGCAGTCGCACGCACCGGCAGGCACGTCGAAATTCACCGGCGTCGACGGTTGCGATGCCCTGGAGAATGCGCTGCTGCTGGTCATGGTCGCTCCTGCTGCGATGGAAGCCAGCATCATATCGCGTCGCGTCAGCATTGGACGTCTCCCTGCGTGCTCGGCTGTTATGCGCGCATTCCGCGCGCCGGCATTGTCGGGCGCCGGCGGGGCGGGAGGTTATCGGCGGAGAGGGGTCGCGGAAAGGGCTGCTTCGGCGCGCGAGCGGTTCCGCTGGGCCTATTGTCCCGACGGCGTGCGCAGGCCGTGCCAGGCGTCGCGGACCTGGTGGTAGTGCACCTCGGGAAGGTAGTCCGGCGTCTTGAGGTTGAGCGTCTTGACGTCGAGCCGCCCGGTCGCGCTGAGCAGCGTGTAGGAGGCGATCACGCGGTCGCGCTGTGCGCCGATCAACCTGGCCCGGGCCGTGATCAGGTCCTGCTGCGCGTTGAGCACGTCGACCGTGGTGCGCTGGCCCCCGGCGGCCTCCTTCTGCACGCCGGCCAGCGCGACCTCGGCGGCCTTCACTTCGGACTCGGAAGCCGAGACCGCGATCTTGGCGCCCTCATTGGCGACCCACGCGCTGACCACGGCGGTCTTGGCCTGGTTGCGGACCTGGTCCAGCACCAGCCGGCTCTGCGTCGCGACTTCCTTGGCCTGCCGGGTCTGCGAGGCCGCGGTGCCGCCGTCATAGATCGGCTGCGTGACCTGGCCGATCACCGAGGCCTGATCGGTGCCGAAGGTGCCGAGCGTGGAATCGGTGTCACGGCTGCGGCTGACGCTGCCCTGCACACTGACATTCGGCATCAGGCTGCTTTCGGCGACGCGGATCGAGGTCGAGGCGACGTCGACGTCGTAGCCAGCCGCGGTCACGGCAGGATGCTCGCGCAACGACAGTGCGATCGCATCCTCGCGGCTGCGCGGCAGCAGCCGGTCGATGGTCTCGGCCGGCCGCAATTGGGAGGGCGGGTTGCCGATCACCTGCGCGTAGGTCGCCTGGCTGATCGCGAAATTGACCTCGGCGGCGTTGAGATCGGCGAGGCCGCGGTTGAGCCGGGCCTCGGCCTGGGCGGTGTCGGTCGGCGTGACGTCGCCGGCATTGAGCCGGCGCTGGGTGATCGCCTGGGTCTCCTTCAGGGAGGTGACGTTGGCGCGCTGCGCCTCGACCAGCGTCTGGTTGGCGAGCACGTTGGTATAGGCGGTGACGGCGTCGAGCAGCACGCCCTGGCCGACATTGCGCAGCGCCTCGCGGCCGGACTGCACCTGCAGCTCGGCGACGCGGACGCTGTTGGCGGTCTTGAAGCCGTTGAACAGGGTCTGGGTCACGGTGACGCCGATCTGCCACGGCTTCAGCGTCGCGGTCTGGATCACATTGCCGGGCAGCTGGTCGCGCACCGCCTGCAGGCCGACCGAGAGACCGGCGATGATCTGCGGACGGTAGCCGGCCAGTGCCTGCGGCACGTTCTCGTCGGTCGCACGCTGGCGCGCCCGCTCGGCATTGAGCTGTGGATTGGTCTGATATGCCTTCACGAGGGCTTCGGGCAGGCTCTCGGCGCGCACCGCGGCGCTTGCCAGCACTGCGCAGGCCAACGCAGCAGGACCGACGCCCGACAAAAGCACGCGCCTCGCTACATCGCCGATATCAGCAGCACGCCCAACCATGTGATCCCGCAACCAAAACCCCGGCAGTCCGCTCTCGCCGACGCCGTAGACACGTCTACCTGTTTACGAGGCGCCGCCGCCACAGGCAAACGGCCGCACGACATCTGCACATCATTTCGCGCCTTGTCTGTTGCCGGTTCGTCACAGGCGAACATGTCAGTCTGATGAAGTATAAGTTCGCACCGCCGGCCGCCGATCGGTGCCCAATTGTCCACCGCCTGCTTCGGGTCCATTGCCGATGCCCAAATTCTTTTCTGACCCCGAGGCGATTGCGGAACACATCGTTCGCGACGTCGGAACCGAACTGGTGGTCGGGCTGCCGCTCGGCCTCGGCAAGGCCAATCACATCGTCAATGCGCTGTATGCGCGCGCGGTCGCCGACCGCTCCATCAACCTGACGCTGTTCTCCGCGTTGACGCTGGAAAAGCCGAAGCCGAAGAGCCTGCTCGAACAGCGTTTCATCGGCCCGGTAATCGACCGCCTGTTCGGCGGTTACCCCGATCTCGCCTATGCGGATGCACTGCATCGTGGCGCGCTGCCGCCCAACATCAAGGTGATCGAGTTCTTCTTTCTCGCGGGGCAATGGCTCAACCAGCCGTTCGCCCAGCAGCATTACATTTCGGCCAATTACACCCACGCGGCATCGTACCTGCTGTCACGCGGGCTGAATGTCGTGCCCCAGCTCGTTGCCAAGCGCGTGGTCGACGGCGTGCCGCGCTACAGCCTGAGCTGCAATACCGACACGACGCTCGATGTGCTGCGCGCCCGCGCGCAGGGGAAGGCATCGTTCAAGCTGATCGGCCAGGTCAACTCCGAGCTGCCGTTCATGCCTGGAGCCGGCGACCTAGGGGCGGATGAGTTCGACGCAGTGCTCGACAGTCCCGAGACCGACTTTCCGCTGTTCGCGCCGCCGTCCGAGCCGATCAGCGACACCAAATATGCGATCGGATTGCGCGCGGCCGGCCTGGTCCGCGACGGCGGCACGCTGCAGATCGGGATCGGGCAGGTCGGCGATGCGCTGGCGCAAGGGCTCGTGGTGCGTCATCGCGACAACGCCCAATTCCACGGCATCATGCAGCGCCTTGCGCCTGGTACCGAGCAGCTCGCAGCGGCCGAGGCCGGGCCGTTCGAGAAGGGTCTCTATGGTGTCAGCGAGATGCTGTTCGAGGCTTTCCTGGGGTTGATCGATGCCGGCATCCTCAAGCGCGACATCGACGGCGTGATCCTGCACGGCGCGTTTTTCCTGGGACCGCAATCGTTCTATCGGGCGCTGCGCGAGATGCCGCCGGAGCAATTGACGCGGATCCAGATGATGCCGGTGTCGTTCACCAACGAGATATTCGGCGACGAGGCGGGCAAGCGCCGCGCGCGGGTCGATGCGCGCTTCGTCAACAATGCGATGATGGCGACGTTGTTGGGAGCGGCGATCTCCGACGGGCTTGAGAACGGCCAGGTCGTGAGCGGCGTCGGCGGCCAGTACAATTTCGTGGCGCAAGCGTTCGCGCTCGAAGGCGCGCGCTCGGTGTTGGCGCTGGAGGCGAGCCATCAGTCCGGCAAGCAGACGCAGTCGAACATTCGCTGGTCCTATGGCCACGAGACCATTCCGCGTCACCTGCGCGATATCTTCTTGACCGAGTATGGCGTTGCCGACGTCCGAGGAAAATCCGATGCCGACGTGGTCGCCGCGATGCTGCAGGTGGCGGATTCGCGCTTCCAGGAC
>CALRXG020000451.1:0-6476 GCA_943372075.1 Bordetella parapertussis
CGACCCTGGCCCTCGCCTTCAACCTGACAGCATCGGGACTGCTGACGGCAGCCACCGCACTGCCCGGCGCCGTGGCGATGGTGGCGTCATTCACCGGCATGTTCATCGGCCAGGCCGTCCGCACACGGATGCAGCCGGACGTGTTCCGCCGCTGGTTCCTGATCTCGATGATTTTTCTCGGCATCTACCTCGCCGGCAGCGCGCTGCTCAAGATCCACGGCTAGGCTCTTGTTTGACGCGTTTTCTTCACGCGAACCGGTAACCTACTTCGCTCGAAAACGCTCTGGCTTCAGCTAGCGCGCCTCCAGCATGGCGACACGGATGCCGAGATAGATGAACAGCGCGCCGAGCGAACGGTTGATCCAGGCGATCACGCCGGCGGACTGCCGGATACGGCCGGCGGCTCTCGCCGCGAAGGCCGCGAGGCCAAGGCACCACAGCGTGCCGCCGGTGATGAAGATCAGCCCGAGCGTCAGGAAGGCGAGCGTCTTGTGGGCTGAATCCGCCGCCACGAATTGCGGCAGGAAGGCCAGGAAGAACAGCGCCACCTTGGGATTGAGGACATTGGTCAGCGCCCCCTGCCAGAACACCCGCGAGATCGAGGTTTCGCCGCCCGGTCCGGCAAGCTCGACGATCGGCTTGGCGCGCGAGAGCAGCATCTGGAGGCCAGTCAACACCAGATAGGCAGCGCCGATCAGCTTGACCACCAGGAAGGCGGTCGACGACGCCATCAGCAGCGCCGAGAGCCCGATCGCCGCGCCCAGCACGTGGACCAGGCAACCGCAGCTGATGCCGATCGCCGCCGCCGCTCCGCCGCGCCACCCAAGCTGGATGGTTCGCCCGAGAATATAGGCGGTATCGGGGCCCGGCGTGATGTTGAGCAGCAGGCCGGACAGGACGAAGAGCCAGAGTTCGTGAATTCCCAGCATGGCAGCGAGATTAACCTATGTAAGTAACCGCCCGGAAAGGATGCTCAGCTAGGCTGCGCCATCCCGGCGACACACGAATTCAGTAGAGAAATGGACTATACGATCCGTTGGTCGCATGCCAATTCCTGCTACTATGCATTATAGGTGCCTGCAAACTGGGCTTCCGCCGGACCCAGCCTGTCTTGTAAGTATCGGATTCGGTCACGTCGGCTGAGTGGCCATTCCAGGACATAGGGGACATGGAAAGACGGCTCGCTGCAATTCTCTGCGCTGATATCGCCGGCTATTCCCGCATGATGGGTGTCGACGAGGCGGGGACGCATGCCTCGTTCAAGGCGCATCGCAGCGCGATCTACCCGTTCATCCTCAACCATGGCGGCCGAATCGTCAAAAACACCGGCGACGGTTTCCTGCTGGAATTTCCGAGCATCATCGGCGCGATCGAGGCCGCCGTCGCCATGCAGACCCTGATGGCCGAGCGCAACGAACATTTGCCGGCCGACCGCGCCATGCACTTCCGGATGGGCGTCCACATGGGCGACGTCATGGCAGACGAGGACGAGGTCTTCGGCGACGACGTCAACATCGCGGTCCGCCTCGAGACGGTCGCAGCGCCGGGCGGTATCGCGGTCTCGGACAAGGCCCGCACCGAGGCGGGACGCCGGCTCGCGGTCACGTTGACCGATGCCGGCCCGCACCGCTTCAAGAACATCACCGAACCGGTCAGTGTCTGGACCTGGGCGCCGGCCGGAGCCGATACCCAGGAGCTGGCTCCCGAGGATGGTCCGCATCTGCCGGGGCAATACCGTACCGCCATCGTCGGCGTGCTGCCGTTCGACAATCTGAGCGGCGGTGCCGACGAGTATTTCTCGGACGGCCTGACCGAGGATCTGATCCACGCGCTGTCGCTGCAATCCTTCTATCGCGTGCTGAGCCGCAACTCGACCTTCGCCTACAAGGGCAAGAACGTCTCGACCCGCCTGATCGCACGCGAGATCGACGCGACCTATTTGATCCAGGGCTCGGTGCGCCGCGCCGGCAACAAGATCCGCGTCACCGCCGAATTGATCGCGCCGGAGCGGGGCGAGCAGCTGTGGACCGGCCGCTATGACCGCGACATGGGCGACCTGTTCGCGATGCAGGACGAGATCACCTCCAATCTCTCCGCCGCCGTCGCCCAGGAGATCTATCGCGCCGAGGCTTCGGCGCCGGCGCGCTCGCCCAACTCCGAGCTGACCGCGTGGGACCGCTTCCTGAAGGGCCTGTCGCACTATTATCACCAGACCAAGGGTGACTTCGAAATCGCGATCGCGCTGTTCAAGGAGGCGATCGAACTCGATCCCGCGCTGTCGATCGCACGCGCCTATCTTGCCACCATCCAGATCCAGGGCTCCCAGTTCGGCTGGATCCCGAGCACGCGCGAATTGTGGGTGTCCTCGGTCGCCCTCGCCGAAAGCAGCGTGCGGCTCGATCCGCGCTCGTCTTTTGCTTTTTCGCTGCTGGCCTATTTGCACGCGATGCAAGGGCACTATGAAGCCGCGATGGACGCCATCAAGCGCGCGATCGAACTCAATCCGTACGACATGGGCGCGCGCGGTGTGCTCGGCATCTGCCACATGGTGATCGGCGATCACCGCAGGGCGGTCGAGCTGTTCTCGATGGCGGTGCAGCGCGACAACAGCGATCCGCGCTATCAGTGGGGCGCCCTGAACGCGTTCAGCCATTATTTGCTCGGGCAATACGACGCGTCGCTGTCATGGTCGCGCGAGACGCTCTACCTCAACCCGAACCACCTTCAGGGCCTTGCGGTGCGCGCCGCGGCGCTCGCCCAGTTGGGACGCGCCGACGAGGCCGCGCAGGCCGTGGAGTCGCTGCTCGACAAGCATCCGGGGCTGACGGTCGAGCGTCACCTGCGCAATTTCCACTGGAAGAACCCGGCCGATATCGCGCTTTACCGCGATGGCCTCTTGAAAGCCGGCGTCCCCTTCGGCAAACTCGCCCTGGTTGCATCTGCGTCGAAATTCGCCGTCGACTCCTGAGCGAATTCATCCACCGTTATTGGATGCCTTTTAAGCTGATGTTTTTCAGGATGTGGTTTGATGTCCGATACGCCTGCTCACGAGGCGCCTGCCGCGCAGGTCTCTCCTGACAATCCCTGTCCGTTCCTGCGCGCGCTGGTTGCCGGCGGCTATGTCGGTGGCCATATCGTGCCACTGCCGAAGCTGACCGAAACCATCGACCGCGCCACCGGCAAGGCCGGCCTCGCTGCGCTCAGCGCCGGCGCGAAAATCTTCATGGTCGCGCAGATGGCGAACGGCATCGGCCCGTTCAGCCAGGTCCGCAGCCTGTTGCAGGGCGCGATCCTCGACGAATTGCGCAATGGGCCGCTCGACAAGCACGGCGCCGGCTCACGCATCCTCGATCAACACGCTGTCGTGCATGAAGACGAGATCGCGCGGCTCGCGACGTTCGGCAAGGACTACACGTCTCCCGACGGCAGCGTCGAACGCGGGCTGTCGGCCGCCGAGATCAAGACCTTCATGGCGGCGAACTTCCAGCGCGCCAAGGACGAGCATCCGCCATCCTACGCCGTCCAGCACTGCTACTATCCGCTGCTGATGCTGGGCGAGTGGCCGGTGCTGCTCGACATCATGGGCAAGGGCGAAGGCAAGGACCGCTATCTCAGCGTCGCCGAGGTCAGGACGCTGTTCGTCGAGAAGCGCTTCCCCGACCGCATCGTCGCGCTGCTCAACGGCTGAGGCCAAATCCTCTTCAAGAACCGGCCTTGCACCCACCACCGGTTTATTTGAACAGCGGCGTGCCCGGCACGAAGGCGTCGAACGCGGCCCAGAACTGCGCGCGATAACGATCCTGCTCCTGCAGGATCTCGTGCTTGGAGCCGGCGATCACGAGATGCGAGCCGGCGCGCAGATGATAGGCGAACTCCTCGATCGCCGCGGTCGACACCACCTCGTCATTGCTCGCCGCCAGCATCAGGATCGGCTGGCGGATCTCGGACGGATACGACATGCCGCGAAAGGTGCGCATCGCGGTGAAAGCGGTGTCGGCCCAGGCGATCGTCGGCGCGGCGATGCCGAGCGTCGGGTCTTCTTCCAGGATCGCGGCGTTGCGGGCGTGGCGCACCGTATCGCTGGTAACGGGGTTGCCGATGAAGGGCGAGAGGCCGACCAGTTCGCTGCTGCCGCCCGGCACGTAATTGCTGCCCTGCCCGGTCAGGCGCATGATCCGCAGCAGCGCGCTCGGAAAGAACGACACCCGGCGGCGCGGCAGGTCGATCATCGGCGCCGAGAGCACCATGCGATCGAACCAGCGCTTGCCGGCATGCGCGAGGCGCAGCATCACGGCGCCACCCATCGAATGCGCCAGCGCGAAATAGGGCGGCGGGCAATCCGGCAGCACCACCTGCTGGACGAAGGCTTCGACGTCGACCTCGTAGTCGGCGAAGTTGCGCACATAGCCCTTGCGCGGATCGCGCAGCCGCCGCGACGAATGGCCCTGCCCGCGCCAGTCGATCGTCGCCACCGCGAAGCCGCGGTCGCGCAGGTCGCGCACCGTCTCGAAATACTTCTCGATCATCTCGCCGCGCCCGCCGAACACGCAGACCGTGCCCTTGCGGCCGGGCGGCGGTGCCCAGCGCGCGAAGCGCAGCTCGGCCCCGTCGGGGGTCTTGATGGTGCCACTGACAACGTCGTCCGGAACCGGGTTGGCGGGAATCGAGACGAGCGTCATGAAGGGGACCGGACCGGTGACACGAGGTGGAGATTCAAGGGCGTTCGCGCAAAAAAAGCTGCGCGGTTTCCGCCTCTTGAACGCGACGTGACCCCTCCCATATCACCTCAGTGCAGGCCGCTACCAGTGTTTCGGAACCGGAACATCAGGCTGCACACATCTAAGCCCGGCCCGATTGGCGGGCGGGTAACTGAAACAGTCGCTCATTGGAGGACTACCCTATGCGTAGCTACGACCTCACTCCGTTTTATCGTTCCACCGTCGGCTTCGACCGTCTCTTCAACCTGCTCGACCAGGTGACCTCGGACGGCAGCCCCGGCTATCCCCCCTACAACATCGAGCGCACAGGCGAGAATGCTTACCGGATCAGCGTCGCGGTCTCCGGCTTCTCGCAGGCCGAGCTTTCGATCGTCGCGAAAGAGAACACGCTGACGATCAAGGGCGAAAAGTCCGCCAACGAGAATTCCGGCAACGGCTCGGAAGTGCTCTATCGCGGCATCGCCTCGCGCGCCTTCGAGCGTGTCTTCCAGCTTGCCGACTTCGTGCAGGTGAAGAACGCCTCGCTTGAGAACGGCCTGCTCCATGTCGATCTCGTCCGCGAGATTCCCGAGGCCAAGAAGCCCCGCAGCATTCCGATCGGCGGCAGCGAGAAGGCCCCGCAGGTCGTCGACGGCTCGGCCAAGGTCGCTGCCTAAGCAATGCCCCCCGCGTCAGCAGATATTGGCTGATCGCGAAAACGCCCCGGGAAACCGGGGCGTTTTTCTTACCGGTGACGGCTACTCCAAGCCCTGCACCTTTGGCATCGCCTGGGTCGGCAGGATTGCCGGGGCGGGCGCCGCGGGCGGCGGAGCCGCCTGCCCCACGGTCGGAACCTCGGCCTGCTGAACAGGCTGCGGCGCCGCCGCCGGGGTCGCGGGCTTCGGCTCGACGGCGGCCTGCTGGGCAGGCTGGGGTGCGGCCGCCTGGGTCGGCGCGGGCTGCGGCACGGCGGCCTGGGCGGCTGGCGCAGCAGCCTGCGCCGGAGCCTGTGCAGACCTGGCCGCCAGCGGGCTCCGCTTCGGGACCGGCACGCGGCTCGCGACATGCGGGATCGGGGCCGGCGGCCGCGGCACCCGGGCCTGGATCGGCCGCGGCATCGGGCCAACCGGCCCGTAGGTCGCGCTCAACTCGTCTTCGTAATTGTCGCCCATCCGATAGGCCGGCGTGAAGCGGATGATGTGCCCGTCGCGGGCATCGATCACCAGGCGCCCGTCATCGCCGCCCTGGTCGATCACCGAGATCGTGTAGACGAAGCCGCGCTGCCGGGGCGCGCCGAGTGGCAGATAGCCGTTCTCGCGCAGCACGGTGTAGACCTCGACCGGCGGCAGCAGGCTCGGGACACGGCCGAAACGCGGCGGCGGCGGAACCTCGGGCATCGCGGCGTAGGGTCCGTCCATGTCGGAGACCCTGATGAACGACGGGCCACCGAGCCGGGCGGACGTCACGAGCTGCGCCTCTGCCGTGGCCGCGCTGAGCGCGAGAGCGGCGGCTGCAACCGAACCTGTGAACAACTTCATCGCCGTGACTCCTGTCTGCCCCGCCTCGAGGAGCGTTCCCGCTCTCTTGCTGGCTTGCCCGGGAGCAAAATTTCAGTTTGAAATCCGGCAGTCCTTGGTCGCTCCTTGGGCCAGATCACGGCGTGTTTGCTTCGAATCGGGGGCGCGGCGCGGCCGCCGAGCCGGTCGATCTGAGCATGCGGGCGAGGACTTCCTCGCGCTTGTGTGATAGACAAAAATTTGGCAAGGTCGAGGTTAGGAC
>CALRXG020000452.1:0-6462 GCA_943372075.1 Bordetella parapertussis
GATTTCAGCCAAGGTCCGATTGGAGCGAACGCGCCAACAGGTTGGACCTACCTGAACGTTTATAACTCCGCTGCTGCGGGGGTCGTCAGCGGTGGATGCGGTTTCGGCGGTGGCAACTGTTACTATGATGGGTCCGTGCAGGCCTACGATGCGATCACTCAGAATATCTCTACTGTCGTCGGCGGGCTCTATACGATCAGCTTCTACCTCGAAGACAACAGCAATTTGACGACGTTTTCCGGCGTTAGCACGAACGGAAACACGACCGGCACCGGTGGCAACGGAATTGATCTTCTGGTGTACGCCGGCGATGGTGTTCCTGTAGCTGCTGTCCCTGAGCCTTCGACCTGGGCGATGATGATGCTCGGCTTCCTCGGGCTTGGCTTCCTCGCCTATCGCCGCCGCGACGCAGTCATGACTGCCTGACCGCTCACGCATCCTTTGCTACAACGAGACCGCCAGTAATGGCGGTCTTTTTGTTTGAGACGACTAGGCGGCGGCCTTCTGCGCAGAGATTATGAGCAGGGCAAGCGCGCTGAACGTGGTTGGGGTCGCTGTTCTCACCGAGCTATAGACCTTGATGAAGCTCCCCGCGGCGGCGCGCCGCCATGCTCAACCAATGTTTTTCGGTAAATTGCTACTTATTCATTGCATTATTTTCCACGTCAATTAAAAGCGGACGGTCATTTAATTCCAACTATTGATGGGGTACCATGAAGCACGGTTTATATGCCGCCCTTTTCGCTGCGATCATCGGATTTTCGGGCAGCGCCAGCGCAGCCACGATCGCATTCACGAACTACGGTCAATCGGACGGGCTTGCGGCAAACCTGGCTCAGCCGACTGTCAGTACGGCTGGCGCGGCAAACATGGTTGGTCAACCAGTCTCAATCCCAGGTCTGAGCAACTCTGGCTGGGATCCATTCGGCACTTCGGACACCACGCACAACTGGATCGACATCGGCAATTCGGGCGTGTCCCTGACGTTCAGCTTGGCGAGCCTAACGAACAGCATCTGGAATAACGTCTTGTACATCGTCTGGGGCTCGCCCAACGGTGACAATACAATTTCTTTCAACGACGGCTCGTCATTGACCACCGCCGGCCTCGGCTCAACCGTTAATCAGCAGAACAATCCCGCGGGTTATATCATCGGGTTGGACCTAACCCCCCAAGCGACCAGCGTTACTTTCACGACGAATGAAACTGCGTTTGAATTCGCTTTCACTGCTCCAGTCCCCGAGCCGTCGACATGGGCGATGATGATCCTCGGCTTCCTCGGCCTTGGCTTCCTCGCCTATCGCCGCCGCGACGCAGTCATCACCGCCTGATCGCTTACGCCTCCTTTGCTACGACGAGACCGCCGAAAATGGCGGTCTTTTTGTTTGAGACGGCGTGTGCTCATAAGTATCCGGACCGGCCACTTTCGAGCGGCAGCGCTTCCTGCTCCGAGGCCAGGTCTTGACGTAGATGCTGGGTGAGGTTTCAATGTACCTCTCAGCTCGCGCTGGGAAATCTCCAGCACGCGAGGCTCCGAATAACTGGGAGTCTCGCGTGTTCGGATAGCAGCTTCGCAAGCGCCTCGAAAAATAGGATCTGGCTACCTATCTTTCGGTATGCCCTTCACCCGGAAGCCGATTGAGATCCCGCCGAAAGCAGCCCGTAGGTTTCAGGCCGATATGCAGGCCTTCTACGCTGAGCGCGAGCCGCTTAGACGCGATGAGATCGCAGCGTGTATCCGAATCCGGCCCGATGACCGAGTGCTGAAGACGTCCTTCTCCTGGCGGGACATTCCGCTGGTCGGGATCTCGCTCGAGGCGCTGCGCCGCTTCCCCAAGGGCTTCCCACAATACCGGGACAATGGCGATGCATTTTCCGCGCGGCCGTGAGCGCCTACTTCTCCGACCACGGACTGCGCGAGACCGAGCGGCGGACCATCGCTGCAGCCATAACGTCGAGCTACCACCGTCAAAAGTCGATCAGTGGCCGGATCGCGTGCGCCTCTCCGATCTCGAACCACACTTCACCTGCAAGGCTTGTGGTCGCCGCGGCGCCGATGTACGGCCGCACTTTCCGCGAGCTAGGATAGGGACGTGTTGATGAAGATGAAGGGTGACCGCCCCTACTCCGATCCTGAGACGGCCGCCCGCAGGATCATGGAGCACGCCCGGGCCTTCGAACCGATCCAGGACGGCCGAATCTACATCGAAAAGATCAACTACCCGATGATTTATCAGGACAAGGCAACACCGGCCGAGTATTGGGCGGGGCTCCAGTATGCGATCGCCCAAGGCTGGCTCGAGTACCACGAGAGCGGAACGTTCGTGAGGATGCTTCAGCCCGGAAGCGACTTGTTCGCATAGGGAAAAGCAAACAGGCGTCCCGAGGAACGATCTATCGCCTGATCAATTATGTACCGGCGAGCGTGTTTCCGGCCCCCAAGTTGGCACGCTCGCTTTCAGTCCCGGCGTTCTGTCCCCACAGCGCCGGGACTTATTATTTTGGAGCCCATCGGCCCTGCGACCCTTAGGCCTCCGATTCGCCAAGTCCGCACCGGCTCCCTATCTTTCGGGCATGCCGATCACCCGAAAAACGCTCGAGATCCCGCCCGAGGTCGCGAGAGAATTCGCGGCCAAGATGCGGGCCTTCCACGCCGAAACGACCCCGCTCAAACGGGACGAGATCGCGGCCGACACCCGGCACCTGCTCCTGCAGCACATGCCGAAAGGCACCAAATTGCGGGTGACGGAGGTGATCGAACTGTTCGGGCTGATGCGATGATCGATCCCGGCTGCGCCTGCTGCGACGGCACCGGATGGGTCTGCGAGAACCATCAGGACCAGCCTTGGATGGGCCCGCATGCCTGCACCTGCGGCGGCGCCGGCGCGCCCTGCCCGCATTGCAACAGACCAGACGACGGAGCGCCGCCCGATCTACCGACCGGCTTCGAACCAGAATAGGCAGCGCATCATCCTCCCTCAAAAAAAATCGCAGAACCGAGATCAAGACGTCAGTCAGCCGCCGCCGCCTAGTCTACCGGTCTTGAGAGGGGATGACTGGCGGAGATCCAGGCGACTCCTCTTTAGGCAGCGGCCACAAACCGAAATTAGTTTGGCTTGCCGGGAGTATGGAGGCCTGCTCTGGTTTTGTTGAGCCGGCCCTAAGGTAGGTCGTTGGCGCCTGCGCTAGCGCGACTTCAAAGAAATCTGAATCCTGATTGTAGGTATAGAATACAAACGACATTTTCGGATCGATCTTGGGTATTGATACAATCGAATCATCGAAACTGGTCACGTTGCCGGTCTTTCCGCCGCCCGGATTTGCCGGGTCTTTGATGAGTTCTTTATAGGACACTCGAATCGGCAAATTCACTGAGAATATTGGCTCATTGCCGTAGTTGGTTACGGTGCAACGATACGAATTTAGGGGTAGTGAAGTCCACGCCTTGGGCCACTCCCATTTTTCTCCAGGCTGCCCGGCCCGCTCGGCAAATCCAATCGATTTAGCGTCTGGCCCCATCCGAAATGGGACAAACATGTGCAGGATGCCCTCAGGGGGCACAGTAGTGGGAAGCGGGCCAAAGCGGCATTCGATCAGCAGCGGTATGTCCAGCACAGGAGTTGCTGACCGCGTCGCAAGTTTCAGCGGGCCAATGATGGTTTTCTCGACATCGATCGGCACACGCCATAGGACGAATATGGCGATCATCAGGATCAGCGTGATCGCCAGTTTGAAGCTAATGTCCAGGAACGACATTCGGTACTCAGATAGTAAAAGACTGCACCATATAGCCGCTCGTCCCCAATTGGAAACGCAAAAGCCGACGGTACTGGCGTCGATCGGCGCCGACTCGCGCCTCATTGGCCCGCCCCGCTTTTGGCCTCGATCCTGTCGGCCATGCGATCGAGACGGCCGCCAATGTCTGTCCGCAGCTCGCTGAATCCGCGCTCGAGGCGCGCAACGACGGTCTCAAAGCTGGCCTTCCGGACAAACTCGTCTCGCGCCCAAATCTCGATTTTGAACAGCTTGTCCGACAGCTCGATCGCATGCCTGGTCGCCGCCTGCGCTTCCTGCTTTGCCTCGGCGATAGCGACCGCAGCGTTAGCCTTAACCTCGGCGATCGCCGCGGCGGCCGTGGTCCCTGCCGCCGCGGCCGCATTCCCCGCGGCCGCGGCGGCAGCCTCGGCCTTGGTAATGCGATCGGAATAACGCGTCCAGAACGTGATGATCGTTCCGAGCGCGCCGATCGCAGCGACGATCGCAGTCCATGTCACGGCGTCGTTCATTGCACCCGCCCCGCCTTGTTCCGCCGAGCACACGCCCTGGCGACATCACGATCACCGATCGCCTGGACCGCCACGGCGGCAAGCGCGCTGTCCGGCGCCGCGCGCAGCTCGGCGGCAACCTGTTTCTGAAAATCCCTGGACCAGGTCCGGACCGGCGGACAAACGACCGCCGGCGCCGGATCTGGCATCGTGCAAACGAGCTGAGCGGCAATGAACACCCAGCCGGTACAGGTAAACGTCACGCCGATCCCTCCTCGAGCCGCTTGATGGCGTCGTCGATCGATGCCGGCGCGTTAGCCCGCGCCTCCAATTCGGCCTGCTGCGCCTCGATCGTGGCGCCCTGCTGCGCGTTCGTGGCCTCGGCCGCGCCGAGATCCTTCGCGGTTTGCTCGGCCCGCCGCCGCGACAGGAAGTCGTTCACCGATCTCCCGAAGGCGCTGAAAAACGCCTCCAGGAGCGGCTGCAGGGCGGACAGGACCGCAGCGAGCGTTGCCCCGCTGAACATGCGCGGCCTACGTCTTTGCGACACTGGAGACGGCCGCACCGACGTCCGGCACGGCGTCCGGCGCGAGGTTCAACCGAGCGATGATCTTCTGCGCGATCGCGTCGGGACCGCCCATCCAGGACGTGAGCCATTCCGGCGAGTGGTCGATGACGTATTGCAGCGCCTGCGCTAGCACCTGGTTATGCACGTCGACGCTCAGCGCCTTATCCCGGGTGGCGCCCTGTACCATGTTGATCGCGTAGTCGATCCCCTTCTGGATAAGCTGATCCGCACGGATCGAGACCAGCACGGCGTAGACCTGCGCTGGCAGTTTGCGGAGCAGCCAGGTCACGGACGCGAAGATGATCGTTCCGATGGCACTGGCCCATTCAGCGATCGCGGCGCCGTAGGCCCAAGTCACCTTCGTCGCATCGCTGGTCGCCTGCGCAACCACCTCCGGAGCGGCCGCGTCGGCCGACCAGGCCGCGGAGTGAGAGATCACGATGTCGATCGCCGGCGCAGCGGCAAGGCAGACGGCAGCGCAAAGCGCCGCCCTAGCAAAGCGGGTCATTAGTTCACCTCAAGGTTTTTGGAAAAAGCGCGATGCCGTCGCGCGGCGGAAACTACAGAACGGGCACCGCCGGCGCCCGTCAGCTGATGACGCCGACCAGGACCAGGCCGACGATGAGCACGCCGGCGACGATCGCCGCAGCCGGCCAACCGGCAAGCACGACGAACCCAACGGCGATCAGCGATAGGCCGATTGCCAGCGCGAAGCCCGGCCGGCTCATGGCGACATCTCGACGAAGCGGGCGGCGACGTAGCCATCCGCGATGCGGAGCCATTTGGTGTCGCCGTTCATGATTTCCGCCAGGACGGAAACCACAGCACCCTTGCTCAGCACGTTGACGATGGTCGAGGCGGCGCTGGCGTTCGATCGTACATTGAGGCCGTCGATCGCGATCGTCCCCGATCTGGCGACGATCGCTTTCGCCGGCGTGGCACCCATCATGACAGCGACATCCTTGCGGAACGCGATCATGTCGAAGTTTGGATCATTCTTGCGACCCTTCGGCAGCGCGTATTCCTTGTGGCCCGCCACCATGATCGGCGAGGCGCCGATGTGCCGGAGGATCGCCGCGCAACCGCGCTTGTAGGCCTCGATCTGGACCGCCGGCCACGGGTCGGCGCGCGCCCCCTTGGTCTCTCCGGTGTTCTCGGCCTCGATCCCGATCAGATGCGCGTTGCCGTCCGTCACACCTTGCCAGGCGCCGGCGCCGGCGTGCCAACCCTTGCCCGCAGCGATCATGTAGAATTTGCCGCTGCGGCCAAGGCCGAGATTGCACAGCGGGCCGCCGAGATCCGGACGGCCGTCAACCAGAACGCTGACGTCCGGCAGATCTCCATGGAGCGGTCCGCATGTGTGGTGACAAAGGACACCCTGCACCTTGCCGACGTCGCCGTGCCCGCGGGTTTGCCAGCCGGGATGCTCGAGCACCTCGAGACCGGCATCGCGCAACACTTGCGGCAACCAGAGAAGCGAATAAGCCATGTGCGCCTCCCCTTCAGGCCAGCCGCCGATCGAACGCGACCGGCTCGCGGCCGCCGACCATCGGCAGATTATCGTTGGCAGGAGCACGCTCGTTCATGGCGAGCACACGGACGATGCAGTTTGCGATCATCGTCGGCTGG
>CALRXG020000453.1:0-6461 GCA_943372075.1 Bordetella parapertussis
GAGCATAGGCGGCCGTTTCTTGAGAACGCCGAGGCATAGCCTCGGCTATGCGCGAAGCGAGTGCGGGTGCGGGGTCTGCCTCCGCGGAGAGAGACCCCTCATCCGCCGCGGACTGCGTCCGCGCCACCTTCTCCCACAAGGGGAGAGGGGAAGTAAGGCGGCTACGCCCCCGCCGCCATCACCACCTGCGCCAGCAATTGCTCGCGCTTGCTCTGGGTGCGGTAGCCGCCCATCGTCGCGGCGAAGCGTTCGAGGATGCCGTCCTCGAACGCGGTCACGATGGTGTCGTGGACATAGCTCTTGCGACAGATCGCCGGCGTGTTGGACAGCTGGTCGGCGGCGGCGCGGATCGCGTCCAGCACCTGGCGCTTGCGGCCGCGCTGGCTGGCGGCCGGGGTGATCCGCGACAGCGATTCCACGACGACGGCCGACGCCATCAGGGTGCGGAAATCCTTCAGCGAGATCTTGATGCCGGCGAGCTCGCGCAGGAACGCGTTGACCGCCGTGGTCGAGGCGGCGCGCACGACGCCGGAACGGTCGTAATACTGGAACATGCGCTTGCCCGGGACATCGCGCAGAATGCCGATCGCGCGCACCAGCTTGGCCGCGTCGCATTCCTTGCGCACCGCCTTGCCGCCCTTGGCCTTGAAAGTCAGGACCAGCGAATCGTCTTCCAGCGTGACGTTGGACTTCAGCAGCGTGGTGGCGCCGCGGGTGCCGTTGAGGCGCGCATAGGATTCATTGCCGGGCCGGATCGCGGTGCGCGCGATCAGCTCGATCACCGCCGACAGCGCGAACTCGCGGGTCGGCTCGTCGCCGGACAGGAACGCCGAGACCTTGCGCCGGATCTTCGGCAGCGCGGCGACCAGCTTGCCCAGGCGATGCGCCTTGCGCTGCTCGCGGACCTTCTCCCAGTCGGCGTGGTAGCGGTATTGCAACCGGCCGGCCGCATCGAGGCCGACCGCCTGCAGATGCGTGTTCGGATCGGTGGAGTAGCGGACCTGGCGATAGGCCGGCGGCATCGCCATCGCGTGCAGCCGACGGATGGTACGGGCATCCCGGACGCGCGAACCATTGGCGCGAACGAATGAATAGGTCTTGCCGCGCTTGATGCGGCGGATGGTCAGCTCGTTCTGATCGCCGAGCCGAAGGCCCAGGTCGCGCGCCAGATCCTCGACCGATGTCTTGATGGTGGCGGGCGCTTCAAATTTGAGCTTCGCCCGCGGCGACAACTTTGCCTGCGGCTGCTTGGGCCATTGGCCCAGCGCCTTCGCCAGGGCGACAGCGGGATCGGCGGACATGGGCCGCACAGCCGCGATGTTCTGCTGATCCATCATCTCAATTAGACGCCTTATTCCGCTGTTCTCCCGGTAATGCCGTTGCTTCGGGCTTGGTTCCGGTGAGGCCGTCCGGCCTCGGAATGGCGATTTAGGGCGTCAGGACGGACATTGCGAGTCGCGAATCAGTTACAGAAGGTTTCTAATTACCTTTCATGGGTGCCATTCGCCCACTAACCTTGATTCGGCCTCCCCGTCCGCTGCGGAGACGACGGACCTCGGGACCTGACGAACCCGACTATTGGTATTAATTTACCTGCACAATCAATCCAATCATGTCAGAGGTCGTGCCCCTTCTTGCGCAGTTCCTCGATGATCTTCTGCCGCAGGTCGCCGGCGACCGACTGGCCGAACCTCTGGCCTGCGACGAGGGACTGCTTCGTCACTGTCGGGGTCTTCTCCAGCATTTTCTGGCCGAGCGGGCTCTTGTAGAAGGCGATCAGCCCGCGCAGGTCGTCGGCCGCGAAATTGTTGGCATAGACGACCGCCATGGCGTCCGACAATTCATTGTACCGCGCCTGGAAGCTGTCGAGCATGACCGGCGTCAGGGAATCGAAATCGCGGTCGACCTCGCTGCGCCCCTGCACGATCGCAGGCTTGAGGCTCTGCAGGATCGCCGGCATCAGCGCCTTGAACTGGTCGGCAAGATGCATGGTGGACACCAATTCCTTGGCCGCGGCGAGCGCCTCGGCAGAGGGCGCGGGTGCCGCCGTCTGGGCCGTGGCGAGCGGCGCCGACAGCGACATCACTACGACCAAGAGACCAGTGACCCGGAGCAGGCGATGGCGCATAGGTTTCTCTCGTCGACGCGTTGCGGTAAGCCGTCCTATCACAAGCGGAAGCCGGTGGACCATCCGGCGGCTTCGACGCGACGAAAATGACAGTCCTTTTTCCTTGCCGGTCCGGAATGCGGCAACGCATAATCGCGGCAATGATCAAGACGGCTTGAATTTAAAAGACTTGCCGCCGCGTTGTTTGCGAACGGCAATGAGTGGAGGAAAGCGATGTCCGAGAAGATCTATGACGTGTCGGCCGACTGGGCCAAGCGCGCTTACGTCGATGACGCAAAGTATCGCGAGATGTACGCGCACTCGGTCAAGGACCCCAACGGTTTCTGGGGCGAGCACGGCAAGCGGATCGACTGGATCAAGCCCTACAGCAAGGTCGAGAACGTCTCCTACGCGCCCGGCAACATCTCGATCAAATGGTTCGAGGACGGCGAGCTGAACGTCGCCTGGAACTGCATCGACCGCCATCTGGAGAAGCGCGGCGACCAGACCGCGATCATCTGGGAAGGCGACGACCCTTCCGAATCCAAGCACATCACCTACCGCCAGCTGCATGACGAAGTCTGCAAGATGGCCAACATCCTGCGTACCCGGAACGTCGCCAAGGGCGACCGCGTCACGATCTATCTGCCGATGATTCCGGAAGCGGCCTACGCGATGCTGGCCTGCGCCCGGATCGGCGCCATCCACTCGGTGGTGTTCGGCGGCTTCTCGCCCGACAGCCTCGCCCAGCGCATCAAGGATTGCGATTCGAAGGTGGTGATTACCGCCGACGAAGGCCTGCGCGGCGGCAAGAAGGTGCCGCTGAAGGCCAATGTCGATGCGGCGATCGCCAAGACCGGCGGCGTCGACTGGGTCGTGGTGGTGAAGCGCACCGGCGGCAAGATCGAGATGAACCCGACGCGCGACCTCTGGTATCACGAGGCCGCCGAGATGGTGACCAACGAGTGTCCGTGCGAGCCGATGAATGCGGAGGATCCGCTGTTCATCCTCTACACCTCTGGCTCGACCGGCACCCCGAAGGGCGTGCTGCACACCTCGGGCGGCTATCTGGTGTTCGCGTCGATGACGCATCAATACGTGTTCAACTATCACGACGGCGACATCTACTGGTGCACCGCCGACGTCGGCTGGGTCACCGGCCACAGCTACATCCTCTATGGGCCGCTCGCCAACGGCGCGACCACGCTGATGTTCGAAGGCGTGCCGAACTACCCGGACAATTCGCGCTTCTGGAACGTGGTCGACAAGCACAAGGTCAACATCTTCTACACCGCGCCGACCGCGATCCGCGCGCTGATGCAGGGTGGCGACGAGCCGGTGAAGAAGACCTCGCGCAAGTCGCTGCGCCTGCTCGGCTCGGTCGGCGAGCCGATCAACCCGGAAGCCTGGGAGTGGTACCACCGCGTGGTCGGCGACGACCGCTGCCCGATCGTCGACACGTGGTGGCAGACCGAGACCGGCGGCATCCTGATCACGCCGCTGCCCGGCGCGACCAAGCTGAAGCCGGGTTCGGCGACGCGGCCGTTCTTCGGCGTGGTGCCTGAGATCGTCGATGCCGAGGGCAAGACGCTGGAGGGCGAGACCTCGGGCAATCTGTGCCTGATCAAGTCCTGGCCGGGTCAGATGCGCACGGTCTATGGCGACCATGCGCGCTTCGAGCAGACCTATTTCTCGACCTACAAGAACAAGTACTTCACCGGCGACGGCTGCCGGCGCGATGCCGACGGCTATTACTGGATCACCGGCCGCGTCGACGACGTCATCAACGTAAGCGGCCACCGCATGGGCACCGCCGAGGTCGAGAGCTCACTGGTCGCGCATGAGGCGGTGTCGGAAGCTGCGGTCGTCGGCTATCCGCACGACATCAAGGGCCAGGGCATCTACGCCTATGTCACCTTGATGAAGGGCACCGAGCCGACCGAGGCGCTGCGCAAGGAGCTGGTCGCCTGGGTCCGCAAGGACATCGGCCCGATCGCTTCGCCCGATCTGATCCAGTTCGCGCCCGGCCTGCCGAAGACCCGCTCCGGCAAGATCATGCGCCGCATCCTGCGCAAGATCGCCGAGGACGAGCCGTCGAGCCTCGGCGACACCTCGACGCTCGCCGATCCGGCCGTGGTCGACGACCTCGTGCAGAACCGGCAGAACAAGAAGTAATCCGGCAGCAGCAATATCGAGACATGAAGCACAGGCCGCGCGCGATCATCGCCGCGGCCTTTCGCTATCCCGCATCGCCCGGCAGCGCCGTCGGGTTCGACCGCTTCACGGGATTGTCAAAGGCAAGGCGCCACTGCGGCGCGTTTGTGATCGGGTGTTGTTTTCAAGTCATTTACTTTGATCCCAACTTTTCCTTTCCTCCCCGCCATCAGGACGTGTCTCGCGGCCGGAGTGAAACCACCCGGTTAAGACACGCGGTTAACATTGCGTGCGCGAGACCGGCGGGCCCGGTTTTTTCAGGGCTCTGCATCTTCGTTTTTGGCTCCCTCACGGGAGCTGTTGGGAAGTGGAGAGGTTGATGTCGATGAAGATTGCGGTGGCGTTGGCTGCCACCCTCGGGGCGAGCCTGTTGATGACGCAGACGGCCGAAGCGCGGCCGGAGATCGTGGGACTTCACGCCGACAGTTACACGCCGGGCACCATCGTGGTGAAGACCAACGAACGACGGCTCTATCTCATTCTCGATTCCGGCCACGCGATGCGCTACCCGGTCGGCGTCGGCAAGTCCGGCAAGCAGTGGGCCGGCACCACCCGCATCGACGGCAAGTATCGCAACCCGGCCTGGTCACCGCCCGCCGAGGTCAAGCGCGACAAGCCCAGCATCCCGAACGTGATCGCCGGCGGCTCGCCGCATAACCCGATGGGCGTCGCCGCGATGACGCTGGCCGGCGGCGAATACGCCATCCACGGCACCAACGTGCCGGGCTCGGTCGGCGGCTTCGTGTCCTACGGCTGCATCCGCATGCTGAACACCGACATCACCGATCTCTATTCGCGCGTCTCGGTCGGCACGACGGTCGTCGTCACCCGCTGACATCAGCCGAAGGTTTTGACGCGTTTTCTTCGCACGAACCGGTGTCGACTTCGCTCGACAACGCCCTAGCCGTGGCGCAACCGGTGCAGGCAGGCCAGGATCACGATCAGCGGCACGGTCAGCAACGCCCAGGACAGCGGCAGCCAGGTGCCCTGCTGGCCGAGCAGCGCCGCGAACAAGCCCGCGATCGTGAGGCCGCCCAGCATCGTGGGCCAGCGCCAGATCTTGAGATACGAGCGGCGGTGCGAGCTCATTCTGCCGCTTCCGGCCGCAACGGCGCCACATGACTCGCCATCAGTTCCTGTTCGGCCTCCGCGATCGGCGACCCACGGCGGGACAACCAGAGATACAATCCGCTGACCAGCACGACGATGGTCACGAGATCGAGCAGGATCCAGATCACCTTGAGCGGCATGCCGCCATAGTCGCCGAAATGCAGCGGCCGCGACAGTTCGAGCGCCCGCAGATACCAGGGCATCCCGACCTCGCCGCCGAATTCGCCTGTGCGCCCATTGACCAGCGCAGGGCTGAACAGCCGCGACGTCAGCGGCTCCTTGCCCTTGGTCCACACCACATAATGATAGGGCGTGCCGAATGGCGAACCCGGGAATGCCATGCTGGTCGCGACTTTCCCGGGAAGAGCGGCCTTCACAGTATCGAGCGCCGCCTGCGGCGAACTCAGCTCTGAGACATCATCGATCGGACGTTCCTGTATCTTGCTGAGCATGGCTTTGACATCGGTCTGCAGCCAAAGCCCGAACAGCGGCGTCGATAATTCGTTGATCACGCCGGTGATGCCGACCACCAGCATCCAGGCCAGCGTAACGACGCCGAGCAGATTGTGCAGGTCGAGCCATTTGAGACGCCGCGATCGCCCGGTGCGCACCGTACCGAAATCCAACCTCCGCATGAACGGGCTGTAGATCACGCCTCCTGATACCAGCGCCGCGACGAACAGCAGCGCCATCAGCCCCATGAAAAGTTCGCCGGGCAGGCCCGCCAACAGGTCCCTGTGAAGTCGCAGCATCAGCGTGAGAAAACTTATCCCGTCCTGATCGAAGGGCTTGGACTGCTTGAGCACGGCTCCGGTATGCGCATCGAACCTGATCCAGTGCACGGCCTTGATATTCGCGCGGACCGCGTCCCAGGACTGAGCCATGAACACGACGATCTTCGGCTCATCGTCATCGGAGAACATGGAAGTGATGATCTCGCCGGGATACATCTGCCGGCTGATGGCGGCGAGCTGGTCGAGGCTGATGCTCGGCGTACCGTCGGCGACCTTGGCATAGGGCAAGGCGTTGT
>CALRXG020000454.1:0-6447 GCA_943372075.1 Bordetella parapertussis
CGCCTGCCGAACTTAGTCGAATGACTTCGGCGCGAAGCTTCATCGAATAATTGGACCTCTGCGAATGGCAGCAACCCGCGTGGGGAATAGCGGTGAGTCAACGTTCGGAATCGAGTATCGATCCTACGGGTATCTGCAATCATGTTCAGTAGGAAGAAGTCCCGACCAATTCCGGGAACAAGTTGCACGTAACGCTGTGCATCGGGTGAATCCGGAGCGCCGCGGCATGTACTTTGACCTAGGCCTGGGTGGCCCGATCCTTCGATCCCTGCGATGTGGTCACTTCTCAGGTGACCGAACCGGTCCGGCGAGAAACTTGTATTTCGGGACCCACGCCGAATTCCAGCTTTCCAACGTTGCCCCGCAGAGGGCGCACTCGAAGCTGCTCGTCTCGCGTTCCGGGATAGCGGACTCGGTACGAAGATAAACCGCTCCGCATTCGCACGTCCTGTGGTTTGAATCGCTCATGGAAGAATTATGGGCTCTCCGTCCTAACTTTTAGTGCCTTCTTCGAAGATGTAAGCGGCGTGGAATTCGCGGCCGGCTTCTGTGCGGACCTCGATTGAGACGTTGGCCCGACCTTCTTCTTTCGCCGCATCTCTGGCTATCCCCGCCAGTGCGTGCGCGGCCTCGATCCTGGCCGCGCGCTCATCCTCAAGGTCCAATCCTTCCTCATCCGGATAGAGGCCTGTCCCGTCCCTGATGTCGAAAAAATAGCGGGGCATCCGCGCCTCCTATCGAGCAGAACCGATTGATCGAAGATTCTGTTCCTGGTGACGTCCAGAACGATTCCGCGTTCGCTCGCGCAGTAATCCGGGCAACGTTCCTGCGCTGAATGATAAGATAGATTGGGCACCAAACCGCTCAATAGGACGCTCGAATCCGGTGGGTTGGCCTCAGTTCCAACAGGGGCGTCGCTTTCTATCGGAACACTATCGATCGAGCATCGTTGAAAAGCAGGTGGGTGCACGACTCCCAAAGTCTTATTGCATCCGCCACAAGTCCCAGCGCGGCCCTGTCGGCAGCGCTGGGATTTTTTTTGGGGGACGCTCGCAGCGGAAACGAGGATCCGTCCGGTTGTTCGGCCCATTGGCCGCTGACGGAATGCGGTCTCAGCATTGATCATGATCGACCTTTTGGGTGTCCTTGACGATTGCCGAGAAGATCGTTTGCGCAGTCTTCCACCGGCCAGGTTTGACGGAGAGCGAACTCGCTGACCTTCTCCTCGGAGAGAATTCGGCGATGACGCTCTTCGTTGGGGTTGGGCGCGTCCACTGGTCGTGGAATCGGCTCTCGTCAACCGAGCCACATTGCATCTCGGCGATTCGGCTTCGATCCCGGGCACAAGCAGTACATAATAATGTGTCGCTCGCCGGAGGCACTCGCCCGCGGGCCCCGCCGTCATTGCATGCCGGCGTCGTTATCACTGTCCCGCGCTCGGGTGCCATTTTAGACCGGTCTCGCGACCGCAGTCGCCTCGGTGCCCGCGGTCATTGCATGCCCGCGTCGCTATCACTGCCCTCTCGTCGGCTGCTCCTTTGATTTGCTCACGCCTGGCTTGATTGCACTTCCTCCTTGTTGCGCAAGCAGTCTCACGCTTGAGAGCATCACCACCGCAATCATCCCGATCACCGCACCTCTGGTGCGATGGTGGACGCTTCGCGTCTCTTTGATCGAAAGACAGTGCGAAGGGGCGCTGCCCCTCGCGCGCACCAGGGTAAAGCGCCGGCTTGCGCCGGCGCCGCCCTCGGGCGGTCTCCCCGGTCTTCCGCGCTGTTTTCACGCTGCTGACTATCGACGGTTTGGCACACGCTGGTGCAGACCCGCTTCTTGCGAAGCGGCCCTTGTCGGGCGGGTGATCCCCCTCCGCCCGGGTCGCCCTGGCACTTGCTACCCCCGGTCTCGCCGACGGGCAGGGGCGCAGGCGCGTGGTGCGCCTTGCACCCATGGAAGCAAGAGGAAGAATGATCATGTCGGACAAATCATTTGGAATACCGAGCGGAACCGAGGTTCGCGTTCCGCTCAGCAAGCTCAAGAAGTCACCTAAGAATGCCCGCAAGACGCCGCACAGCGAGGCGGCGATCGAAGCCTTGGCGGCGAGCATCGCCGCCAAGGGCATCCTGCAGAATCTGGTGATTGAACCAGAGGTGGATGGCGAGGGGGCGGCCACGGGGTTCTTCTTCGTGACGATTGGCGAGGGCAGGCGGCTCGCCCAGCTTTTGCGGGTCAAGCGCAAGGAAATCAAAAAGTCCGAGCCGATCCGCTGCATCGTCGATACCGCGAACGATCCGCACGAGATCAGCCTGGACGAGAATGTCACCCGGGAAAGCATGCACCCCGCCGACCAGTTCGAGGCGTTCAAGAAGTTCGCGGACGAGCGCGGTTTTGGCGCCGAGGAGATCGCGGCGCGGTTCGGCGTCACGGCGCATGTGGTGCGGCAACGGCTCCGGCTGGGCGCGGTATCCCCACTCTTGATCCAGCTCTATCGCGATGGCGATCTGACGCTGGAGCAGGTGATGGCCTTTGCCATCACCGACGATCAGGCCCGGCAGGAGGCGGTCCATGAGCGTTTCGCCTGCGACTGCGATCCCAGCACGATCCGTCGTCTTCTCACCGAAAGCCACGTCCCTGCAACAGATCGCCGTGCGCGTCTTGTCGGGCTCGAGGCCTATACGGAAGCGGGCGGCACGATCCTGCGCGATCTCTTTACCGAGGATCGCGGCGGCTATCTGGAAGACGTGGCGCTGCTCGATCTCTTGGTGACGGCACGGCTTGGCCGCGAGGCGGATACCTTGCGGGCGGCCGAAGGATGGAAGTGGACCGAGCCCCATCTCGACTTCCCGCATGCGCACGGCATGCGACGGAATTACCCGCATCAGGTCGAACTCTCGGCGGAAGATCAGACAGCCCTCCAAGCGGCCCAAGCCGAGTTCGACCGGCTGACCGAGCAGCATCAGACAGCCGAGGAACTGCCTGACGAAGTCGACGCGCGCTTCGGTGTACTGGAGACCGAAATCGATCGGCTGGAAGCCAAACGACAGGCCTACCATCCCGATGACATCGCGCGGAGTGGAGCGTTCGTGGTCCTCAATCATGACGGCACGCTCCGGGTCGAACGGGGTTTTATTCGCCCCGAAGACGAGCGACCCCACGGCGAAACCGGGCAGGAGGGCGATGCGCCGACGCCGGACGGAGAGGGTGGCGAAGACGATCAAGGCCCGCGCGATGGTGAAGATGAGGACAGCGCCGGTGACGAGGAGGACGAGGAGCAGCCGCTCTCCGACATGCTGGTTCGTGACCTCACCGCGCATCGCACCTTGGGGCTGCGGCTCAATCTGGGTGAGCAGCCGGACGTCGCCATCGTTGCGGTGACGCACGCGCTCGCCGCCCAAATCTTCTATCTCGGGGCCAATGCGCATGTGGTCGGCATCCAGCCGGTGAAGATCGATTTGGCCGTGCACGCGGTCGGAATCGAGGACACGGCGGCCGGCAAAGAGTGGTCGGATCGTCATGCCAATTGGGCGAGACAGATGCCGAAGGATGTCGCCGGGCTGTGGGACTTCGTGGCCGGACTCGACCACGACAGCCGCATGTCCCTGTTCGCGCATTGCGCGGCGTTGACCGTCAATGCGGTCAAGCTCCCGTTCGACCGCAGGCCGCGCGCGCTGGCGGCAGCCGGGCATTTGGCCGGGGCCGTGGCCCTCGACATGACCGGATATTGGCGGCCGACGGTTCGCAGTTATCTCGGCCGCGTCACCAAGGTAGTCATCCTTGAGGCCGTCCGCGAGGGCGTCAGCGAGGAGGCCGCCGAGCGCCTGTCGGGCTTGAAAAAGGCCGAGATGGCGGCGGCCGCCGAGCAGCTGCTGGCGGCAACCGGCTGGCTGCCGTCGTTGCTCCGAACGGCCAGGACGGAGGATCAGACTGATGCGCCAGACACGGCGCAAGGCGATGATCTGCGTTCGCAAGCTGCGGAGTAAATGGTGAGCCGGGGCCGCAAAGACGGCCCCGGCATGCTCCAAATTTGCGGCCGCGCACCTGACGGCGCGCGGCCGGTTAGAGGAAGTGAAGCGGCGCAGGCCGTCGCCGGTGCCTCCTCAAAGGCGGGCGGTGATCTGTCCGATCCGAGCCGTTCCGCAGTACCCGGATGGCCGTATCGCGCCTCCCTTTGCAGCGACGAGGCGATCAGGCTCGCGGCTCCGATCATGTCCGGACCTCGCGTATCGAGAGCGCAGGCGGGCGGATAATTCTAGCGGGGCCGTCGTTTCCGTATTCGAAAGTGCAGCCCTGTCGCCGTGCTTTGTCCGTTCGTCGTCCGTGCCATTGATGAGCCGACGCGGGCTATTTCCGATCGAGCCGGACATTTTCCGATGCTGCGAGGGCGCTGGCAGCCATGGCAATCCCCGTCAGTTGGGCATCGGCTCGCGTCCAACACACCCTCGAATGGGCTGATCAGGCCCGAGGGACGGCAACGGCCTCGATCGCCTTCCCGCAACAGCTCACGCCTGCTTTTTTCCCCTGCCGTCAAGCGCGGCATTCCTCGCGCGAAGTCAAAAAAGCAGGCTTTCGCCGTCCTCCGCTGCGCTTCGGGCCTTACGGCTGCGGGCCGATCGCTCCCCGGGCCAGGGACAGCCATCGAGGCTGCGATGGGCGCGGCCCGAGCAACAGAGGAAGATTACCATGGCTACCATCGGCACCTTCACCGCTTCGGACAACGGCTACACCGGCTCGATCAAGACCCTGACGCTGAACATCAAGGCCAAGTTCACGGCCTCCGAAAAGGACAACGACAAAGCTCCCGACTACCGCATCTTCGCAGGCTCAACCGAGTTCGGCGCCGCCTGGAAGAAGACCGTCCGCGACAGCGACCGCGAATATCTCTCGGTCAAGCTCGACGATCCGAGCTTCCCCGCTCCGATCTACGCCTCGCTGGTCAAGGTCGAAGGCGAAGAGGGTTTCACCTTGATCTGGTCGCGCCGCAACGGCGACTGATCGACCCAGATCAAAAGGCTCCGCCTCCTCAGAGGCGGGGCCTTTTTGCGCTTCCTGCGCCGCTTTGGAAGGGAAGTAGGAGAGGCATCTTCTCGGTCAAAGGCAGGCGCGCGCCCAAGATTCGTGGGGCATCACAGGCACGATGCAAGGCGCCGCGGTCGGGAATTCACCGAGCCTCCGGGCGCGTTTCCCTGACCAATTCGCGACCTCTATCTCCCGTCTGCGCGACCCTTTGATGGGCTGGATACGACCTGATAGCCGGCTCAAGGACCACGCCTTGGGCGAGGAAACGAGGCGATTGCCAGGCGCAATGATCCGGTCTCGATCGGGACAAATTCGCGATGCGACGCATGCATCAAGCTCCTGTCCGTACGCCATTTGCACGTGAAGGGCACCGGGCGTCAAAGCCTGGCTCCTTGGTCCGAAGGCGCGATTCCCTGCTGTGGCGCTACGACCTATGGCAGCCGTTCCCTCACCCGAAACCCTCGCACGCTTGCTTTTTCCCCCGCCGGCAAGCCGGCTCCTCGCGGCCGCTTCGCTGCAAAAAAGGCACGCGCTCGGGTGCGCCGCTGCGCTTCGCCCCAAGGGTTCGGCTGCGGGCCGGCCGCCATGACGGTCTCGCCATCGCAGGGCATCGCCCTGCGGCAACGAAGGAGACAGATCATGACTGCGATCGGATTCGTCACCCGCACGACCAACGGCTGCTTCAGGGGCCAGCTCAAGGTTCTGCCCATCTGCGCTGACATCGACATCGTGCCCAACCGCGACATGACCGGCAACAATCCGCCAGACTTCCGCATCTTCACCCAGGGAGTCGAGGTCGGAGCGGGCCGGATTCTGCGCGGCGATAACCAGGGCTCCGACTACATCAGCCTGTCACTCGCGGCACCCGAAATCGGGGCCCGCAAGCTCTGCGCCAAACTTGGCCGATCGGTCGGTCTTTACAGTGACGGCGGCTTCTTCCTGATCTGGAATCCTGTTGACTAAGCTCAAGATCCCGGGCTCTCGCGCCTCGCGCGGGGGCCTTTTCTTTTGCTCGGAACGCCGGTTCCTGATCGTCATCGCACACTGGCCCGGCTACTTTTCCTGCACTCGCGCGCGATCGAAGTGCACGCGATGAGGCCGCGAACGGTCATTGATCTGGCCAGAATTGAGCGATCAAAGACCGCGGCCGCGAGCACAAAATCGACCCCGCAGCTCCTCTGAAATGAGTTTGTCGTGAGCGGTTTTACTGCCGCTTTTCTTCTATTTTTGGAGCCTCCAAGTGACGATTGGAGGAGGCGCCGCGGGCAACGTGATCAAAGGTTATATAGATGTTGAGTTCTAGAACGGGATGACAAGATAAAAGCACTGTCGCCGAAGGATGGCTAAGTGGTTGTCTGCACATCCAAGACTTGGCGACACCGCAGGCTGCGATGTCGCCAATCGACGTCTAAGGCAATGCTGTTGTTCGCCGAT
>CALRXG020000455.1:0-6432 GCA_943372075.1 Bordetella parapertussis
ACGTCTAGGTCCTTCGTCCATGTCCGTCCTCTAGACGCTTGCAGCCATCTTGAGTTTGGCGGCGCGCGCGATTGTTGTGCGCGGGCCGGAAGGCCGGTCCGCGCATCGTTCACCGTTGGTTGGTTCGGTGGTCGGGGCGACGGTCCACCGGCATTCCAGGTGGCCGTCGATCAGGACCCAATGACAGGCCGGTGCCGGGGTTGGACGCCGGCCTCGACCCTCCGGATGGCGAAAACCCGGGAGGTTGTCATTGGAATGGGTGGCCGGAATCGTCCACGGCGCCAGGCGCCGCGGTTCGAACGGCCGGAATTTTGCGAGCTTTTCGAACATCGCTCACCTCCACTTCCGCTGTCGCGCGGCAGGCCGGTGAGGAGCGGCGGTCAGCTAAGGCGCGACCACCCATCCACGCAGGCGAGTTCTGCGCGATCAGTCTTGCTATGTTGCGGCGTCAACAGTCCGGGCTGCGGTCTACTGTCGCCTGAGTTGCTACTGCCCATGTGCCTTCTGTGTTGGCTCGTGGTCGGGTTGGTGTCCGGGTGATAACACCCGGTGCGGAACGCATGTTCCGGCAATCGGGCACTACGCCTGACACAAAGGCGTGTCAAGCCGAATTTGCTATCCTCCGGGGAGGATCATGATTATCCTCCGGGGAGGATAGGAGAACCATATGCCCGACGACCACCCGCACGTTGCAATCGCCCGGCGCCTGAGGCGCGCCAACGGCCATCTCGACACCATCGTCGAGATGATCGAGCAGGGCCGGCCGTGTGCCCAGATCGCTCAGCAATTGCAGGCCGTGGAGAGTGCGATCGAAAGCGCCAAGAAGGCGCTGATCCACGATCACATCGGCCACAGCCTGGAGGAGACGCTGAAGGCATCAGGCCCGAAGGGCCGTGCCGTGCTGCGTGACTTCAGGCTGGTCGCGAAGTATCTCTGACCATGGCCTGCGTCGGGCGGCTCCGCGAGGAGTGACCCGCCCCGCGGGATCACCGGGCGGGTCGGTTGCGACACGGGGTGGATGAGGACCCGCGCCGAACGCAGGATCCGCAACCCTTATGCCTGTTCGGCTCGATCAGTAGCAGGAGCGCACGCGGCTGATGTAATTGCCGTAGGCGTCGAACTGGCGCACCCAGACGCAGCGGCGATAGCCGTTGTAGTAGTAGCCGTCATTGGCCGCGATCGCGCTGCCGACAATGGCGGCCCCGACCAGGCCCGCGCCAACGCCCCAGCCCCAGCCATACGGCCTGGCTTCGGCCTGCGAGGTGGTGGCTGCGATGCTGCCGGTCACGGCAAGCGCGGTGAGGGCGAGAGCGGCAAGCCTGGTCTTGATCGGCATCGGATACTCCATCCTGTTTGAGCGGCGGCGCCGGAATGGTCCGCATGCCGGTTGGACGGAGGCTTTTCGGTTCCGGTTCGAACGCGGTCGCCGAAATATGGTTTCGTGAATTGTTTCGTCGTGGCGATCGGGACGCGGCGAGGTCACTTGCCGCGCAAGACGCCCGGATCGAACCTGTCGACGTCGGCGAGCAGCTCGCAGAATGCGCGTGCGCCGTGCTCGATCAGCTTCTCGCCTTTCTCGGCGGAGGCCTTGGTCGCGTCGCCGATCGCGCCGCTCGGATTGAGGTCCTGCGCCTGCCAGGCGAACGGCGCCGGCCGCTGCGTCGACAGCAAGCGATAGTCCTTCTCCATCTGCACGCTCGCCGGCTTGAAGTCCGCGATCGCCTCCTTGCGCACGGTGTGCGGATATTTCGCCAGCATGATCGAGGTCTCGACCGCGCCGCCATGGATGCCGTGGCGCAATTCGTCGGCGTCGAACAGCCCGTCCGGGGCGCCGAAACGCGACCAGCTCGTGGTCACCACCAGCATCCCGTGTTGCGCGCGCAGGTCCTGCGCGACGAGCTGCATCGCGGCGGAATTGCCGCCATGGCTGGTGACCATCACGAACTTCTTCAGCCCGGCGCGCGCCACGCTCTCGCCAAGCGCCATCCAGCTCTTCAGCGCCACCTCGGTCGGCAAGGTCAGCGTGCCCTCGAAATCGATGTGCTCGGTGGAGATGCCGACCGGCTGCAAGGGCAGGAAGGTCGCCGGGGTGGCCGCGGGCAGCAGCTCGCGCACCCGCGCCAGATAGGCCTCGCCGATCATGACGTCGGTTCCGAGCGGCAGATGCGGCCCGTGCTGCTCGGTCGCGGCCAGCGGCAGCACCGCGATCCAGCGCGCGGCCGCGACCCCGGCGATATCGGGCCAGTGGATGGCGGTCCAGTCACGGGGCGGAAGCGTCGAGGTCATCAAGGCCGTCGTTTCAATACAAGCGTTTCATTGGATGGATTTGCAGGCTAGTTTGTCTAACATCAGTGAGGCGTCCGCGTCTCCGGGCGCGGTCCACGTCTTCCCGCCTTCCATCATGGGCCATAATGTCAGACGGAGTCCAACCATGATCCGGGCCTTTTTGCCGCGAGCGTTAACCACGGGGTTGCTGGCCGCGGTCCTCGGCGTCGCCGCAGGCTTCGTTCCGGCGCGGGCAGAGACCCTGGACAAGGTCTCGTTCGGCACCAATTGGGTCGCCGAGGGCGAGCACGGCGGGTTCTTCCAGGCGGTCGCCGACGGTACCTACAAGAAATACGGCCTCGACGTCACCATCGTGCCCGGCGGTCCGAACGAGAACAACCGCATGCTGCTGATCGCGGGCAAGCTCGATTTCTTCATGAGTGCGAACTCGCTGCAGACCTTCGATGCCGTCACCAACAACGTGCCGCTGGTCGCCGTCGCCGCCATGTTCCAGAAGGACCCGCAGGTCTTCCTGACCCATCCTGAGGCCAAGGTCAGCAAGATCGAGGACCTGAAGCCGCTGACGCTCTTGGTCTCCAAGGAAGGCATCGTCACCTACTTCCAATGGATGAAGTCGCGATACGGCTTCAGCGAGAGCAAGGTGAAGCCCTATACTTTCAACGCGCAGCCGTTCATCGTGAACAAGGATGTCGCGATGGAGGGCTACGTCTCCTCCGAGCCTTACGCGGTGGAGAAGGCGGCGGGCTTCAAGCCAGACGTGCTCCTGATCGCCGATTACGGCTTCAACGCCTATTCGACCCTGATCGAGACCCGTCGCGACATGGTCGACAAGAAGCCCGACCTCGTGCAGCGCTTCGTCGATGCCTCGATCGTCGGCTGGTATCACTACCTCTACGGCGACAATTCGGCCGGCAACGCCATGATCAAGAAGCTCAATCCTGACATGACCGACGAGCTGCTGGCCTATTCGGTCGCCAAGATGAAGGAGCACGGCATCGTCGAGTCCGGCGACACCGTCCAGAATGGCATCGGCGCGATGACCGACGAGCGCATGGCTGATTTCTTCGACAAGATGGTGCGCGCCGGCGTGGTCAAAAGCACGATCGACTATCGCCAGGGTTACACGCTGCGCTTCGTCAACAAGGCGGTCGGCGTCGAGTTCAGGCCGAAGAACTGACGCGCGATGGCGGAGCCTGCATTGTCTGGATCTGATGCCGGTTCGGCCGTGCGGTTGCGCGGCGTCACCAAGACCTATGACAGCGGCGTGACCGCGCTCGGGCCGCTCGACCTCGACGTCAACAGCGGCGAGTTCGTTTCGCTGCTCGGGCCGTCCGGTTGCGGCAAGTCCACCGCGCTGCGAATTATCGCGGGGCTCGCCACACCGAGTACGGGCACGGTCGACCTCGCGCACCACGGCGCCGAGCAGCGCGGCACCCACCGGATCGGCTTCGTGTTCCAGGAGCCGACCCTGATGCCCTGGGCCACGGTGCGCGACAATGTGCGTCTGCCGCTGAAGCTCGCCCGTGTGCCGGCGACCGACGCCACTGCACGCATCGACGCGGCGCTCGATCAGGTCGGACTCGCGGAATTCGCCTCCGCCTATCCGCGCGAACTGTCCGGCGGCATGAAGATGCGGGTGTCGCTGGCGCGCGCGCTGGTCACTGATCCCGATATCCTCCTGATGGACGAGCCATTCGCCGCGCTCGACGAGATCACGCGCTTCCGCCTCAACAACGATCTGCTGGCGCTGTGGCGCAATCTGCACAAGACCGTCATCTTCGTGACGCACTCGGTGTTCGAGTCGGTCTATCTCTCGCAGCGCGTGATCGTGATGACGGCGCGGCCGGGGCGGATCGGCGCCGAGTTTCGCATCACCTCGTCGGAGCCGCGCGGCGAGGAGTTCCGCACCTCGGCCGAATATGCCGCGTTCTGTCGCGAGGTCTCGGGCGCGCTGGCGCCGTCTTATGCGGGGCAGACCGGCGCATGAAGTCTCCGCAAAGCCTTGTCCGCTTCGTGCTGCCGGTCGCGGTGTTCGCCGCTGGCCTCGTGCTCTGGGAAGCGATCGTCCGCATCAACGGCATCCAGCCCTATGTGCTGCCGAGCCCGCTGCTGGTGCTGAAGACGCTGGCTGCGGACTGGCCAATGCTGTCGCAATCGCTCGGCGTCACGCTGTTGACCACGCTGGAGGGCTTCATCGCCGCCGCGATCGGCGGCGTCGCGCTGGCGCTGTTGTTCAACCAGTCGAAATGGCTGGAATATTCGCTGTTCCCCTATGCGGTCGTGCTGCAGGTCACGCCGGTGATTGCGATCGCGCCGCTGCTCCTGATCTATCTGCAACAGCAGACCGCGGTGATCGTCTGCGCCTGGATCGTGGCGTTTTTTCCGGTGCTGTCGAACACCACGCTCGGCCTCAACTCGGTTGACCGCAACCTCGCTGGATTGTTTCAACTTTATGGCGCCTCGAAGCTGCAGACGTTGCTGTTCCTGAAGCTGCCGGCGGCGCTGCCCTATATCCTCGGCGGCCTGCGCATCGCCGGCGGGCTGTCGCTGATCGGTGCCGTGGTCGCCGAGATCGCGGCGGGCAGCGCCGGTGCCGGTTCCGGCCTCGCGTTCCGGATCGCTGAATCAGGCTACCGGCTGAATATTCCCCGCATGTTTGCAGCCCTTCTGCTGCTATCGCTGGCCGGGATTGTCATCTATGGGTTGCTGGCGCTAGTTTCGCACCTCTTGTTGCGGCGTTGGCATGAAAGCGCGTTAGGAAAGGACAGTTGATGGCCCCGATTTCTTCCGAAAAGATCGATCTGCTGATTTACGGACCGATCCGGCCAATCCTCGAAAACGGCTTTCCCGATCAGTATGTGCTGCACAAGGCCGAGAGCCGCGGCGATCTCGAGCGCCTGACGCCCGACACGATGGCCAAGATCCGCGGCATCGCCGTCACCTATCACTCGATGGCGACCGACAAGACCGCGATGGCGCTGTTTCCCAAGCTGGAGATCGTCGGCAGCTTCGGCGTCGGCTACGACCATGTCGATTCCGGCTATGCGCGCGATCACAACATCGTGGTCACCAATACGCCGGACGTGCTGACCGAAGAGGTCGCCGACGTCGCCATGGGGCTGTTGATCGCGACCTTGCGCGAATTCGTCAAGGCCGACCGCTATGTGCGCTCCGGCCTCTGGCAGACCCAGAATTATCCGCTCAGCGTCGGCTCGCTGCGTGACCGCAAGATCGGGATCGTCGGCATGGGCCGGATCGGCCAGGCGATCGGGCGCCGGCTCGAGGCCTCGCGGGTGCCGGTGTCCTATCATTCGCGCAACCTGGCCAAGGACGTTTCCTACAAGCACTATCCCGACCTGATCGAGATGGCGAAGGCGGTCGACACCCTGATCGTGATCGTGCCGGGCGGCGCCTCGACCGCGAAGATGATCAATGCCGACGTCCTGAAGGCGCTCGGCCCGCGCGGCGTGCTGATCAACGTCGCGCGCGGCTCCGTGGTCGACGAGCCGGCGCTGGTCGCGGCGCTCAAGTCCGGCACCATCCTGGCTGCCGGCCTCGACGTGTTCGCGGCGGAGCCGAACGTGCCGGACGAATTGAAGGCGATGCAGAACGTCGTGCTGCTGCCGCATATCGGTTCGGCCTCGGTGGTGACGCGCAACGCGATGGACCAGCTCGTGGTCGACAACATCACGAACTGGTTCGCCGGCAAGGCTCCGCTGACGCCGGTTGCCGAGACCCCGGTGAAGGGCCGCTGATGACATTGTCCCGCTTCGGCGTCGTGGCACTTGCGCTGCTGGCCGCGTGCGGTCCGGCATCCGCGCAGGATGTCACGACGTTGAAGAAGGACATGATCGGGCAGTGGGAGCTCGCGACCACCGAGCGCAGCAAGACCTGCGTGGTGACGCTGAAGGGCGATCCGGTGCCGCAGGGCTTCAAGCTCGAGCTCGAGCCGGCCTGCGCCACCGCGCTGCCCTTCACCAAGGACATCACCGGCTGGAGCATCAAGGGCCTCGGCGACATCGTCCGGCTGCACAACGCGGCGGGCGAGGCGGTGATCGATTTCACCGAGGTCGAGACCGGCATCTTCGAGGGGCTGCGCACCAACGAGGGCGTCTACATCCTGCAAAACCTTGCCGCAGCCCGCTC
>CALRXG020000456.1:0-6428 GCA_943372075.1 Bordetella parapertussis
CGAAGTCCCCGAACTCATTGTAAACGCTGCCGATCGAGCAGCCGGCAGCCTCGGCAACATCGCGAACCTTCAATGATCTCAATCCTTTAGCCGAGATGTATCGGCGCGCGATTTCGATCAGCAGAGCTCGCCGCTGAAGTTTTTTCCGATCCCGTCGCGATTCGACTTGAACAATGTTCATTTTCGTATTACTAATTTGAGCGTTGCTCAAGTTTACATAGGAGGCCACTCACATGCAGACCCTAGCACTTCAGCTGACCACCACCTTTGTCGATGACGCGATCGAGCTCGTGAAGGGCTTGGGCCGTGTCATGTTTGATCTGGCGACTGCACCGATCGAGCGGATCGCCCGCGCCTGCGACGTCGCCGGTGTGCTGGAACAGCGGCGCGCGGATCGACACGCGCCGCGCCCGTCGGCTGCCAGCGGCGGTCGTTGCAAATCGCGCAACTGCCGTTGGTCGCCGTTCCGCGGTCTGAGTGAACTGACCTGAACTACGCAGGCCGCAATTGTCGCCGAAACCGCAACAAAGCACTCACCATGCCCCCGCGAACCGATCGCGAGACCGATCAACCCCAGGTCTGGATAAGGTCTCGTACATCTCTCGCGGGCAATGTCCCGGCGTTTCGGCGCTGCGGATGTGCGCCGGTTCGAACCGAACCATCGCGGAAAAGACTAAAGGCTGCGGCATCCCCGTCATTGTCACCCCGTCCATCCATCTCTGCCACGCGAACTCCCTGACTGCTGACGTCGTGCGCGCTAACCCAAGGAACCGGTCATGATCAAGGAACTGATGACGTCCCGCCGCTTCGCGCCGCTGTTCTGGTCGCAGTTCTGCTCGGCGCTGAACGACAACGTGCTGAAGAATGCGCTGGTCATCATGCTGCTCTATAGCGTGGCAACCGAGCAGGGGCCGGCGCTGGTGCAACTCGCCGGCGCGGTGTTCATTGTTCCGTTCTTCGTGCTGTCGGCGCTCGGCGGCGAAATCGCCGACCGCTACGTCAAGTCCATCGTCGCGCGGCGCCTGAAATTCTTCGAGATCTTCGCCGCGGCCTTTGCCGCCGCGGGCTTCTTCATGCATTCGATCCCGCTGCTGTATGTCGCTTTGGCCCTGTTCGGCGTCGTGGCTGCGCTGTTCGGCCCGGTCAAGTACGCGATGCTGCCCGACCAGCTCTCGGTCTCGGAGCTCGCGACCGGCAACGCGCTGGTCGAGGGCGCGACCTTCATGGCGATCCTGATCGGCACCATCGCGGGCGGTTTGTTCGTCGCCGGCGCCAGCCACATGGGCTGGATCTGCGCCGCCGTGGTCGGTCTGTCGGTGCTGTCCTGGGCGTTCGCATCGCGCATCCCGATGACACAACCCTCCGCGCCGGACCTGCCGATCACCAGGAATCCCTGGACCTCGACCGTGCGCCTGCTGAAGTCGCTCTATGCCGAGCAGCGGCTGTGGGACGGCATGGTGATCGTGTCCTGGTTCTGGATGGTCGGCGCGATCGTGCTGTCGCTGCTGCCCGCGCTGATCAAGGAAGGTGTCGGCGGCACCGAGGGCGTAGTCACGCTGTGTCTCGCCGTGTTCGCGATCGGCATCGCCGCCGGCTCGCTGTTCGCCGCGCAGCTGAGCCATGTCAGGCCCAATCTCGCGCTGGTGCCGATCGGCGCCATCGTGATGGGGCTGATCGGCCTCGACCTCGCACTTGCGATCGCCACCACCTCGCTCGGCAAGGACGTCACGGCGGCCGCGTTCGCAACCTCGTTTGGCGGCTTCCGCATGCTGGCCGACTTCTTCCTGTTCGCCTTCGGCGGCGGCCTGTTCGTGGTGCCGTCGTTCGCCGCGGTGCAGGCCTGGACCGCGCCGTCCGAGCGCGCCCGCATCATCGCCGCCGGCAACATTCTTCAGGCCGGCTTCATGGTGGCCGGCGCGGTGTTCGTCGGCGCGCTGCAGGCCATCGGTCTGCCGATCGCCTGGATCTTCTTCGGTCTTGCCATCGCCAGCTTCGGCACGGTCTGGTTCGTGCTGAGCAAATGGGGCAAGGAGGGCGTGCGCGATTTCGGCGCGCTGCTGTTCCGTGCGCTGTTCCGTGTCGAGGTCCGCGGCATGGAGAACCTGCCGCCCGAGGGCACGCGGATGCTGATCGCTCCCAACCATGTCAGCCTGGTCGACGGCCCGCTGCTGCACGCCACGCTGCCGATCGATGCGAGCTACGCGGTCGATACCGGAATCTCCAAGGCATGGTGGGCCAAGCCGTTCCTGAAGATGATCAAGCACTACACGATGGATCCGTCCAAGCCGCTGGCCGCGCGCGACTTGATCAAGCTGGTGGCGGCCGGCGAGCCGGTGGTGATCTTCCCGGAAGGGCGCATCACGCTCTCCGGCTCGCTGATGAAGGTCTATGACGGCACTGCGATGATCGCCGACAAGGCCGATGCCGTCGTCGTTCCGGTCCGCATCGAGGGCGCGCAGCGCTCGCATCTCAGCTACCTCAAGGATGGCCAGATCAAGCGCTCCTGGTTCCCGAAGGTGACGATCACGATCTTGCCGCCGGTGAAGCTGCCGGTCGACCAGGCACTGCGTGGCAAGGCCCGCCGCAACGCCGCCGGCGCCGCGCTGCAGGACGTCATGATCGACGCCATGGTCAAGAACGCGATCCTCGACCAGACCTTGTTCGAGGGCCTCGGCCATGCCTATCGCGACCGCGACACCGGCAAGCCGATCATCGAGGACGCGCTCGGCACCAAACTGACCTATCGCAAACTGATCCTCGGCGCGCAGGTGTTGAGCCGCAAGCTCGAGCAGGGCACCGCGGTGGGTGACAATGTCGGCGTGCTGCTGCCGAATTCGGCCGGCGTCGCCGTCGTGTTCTTCGCGTTGCAGACCATCGGCCGGGTACCGGCGATGCTCAACTTCTCGGCGGGACCGGTCAACGTGCTGGCCGCGATGAAGGCGGCGCAGGTGAAGACCGTGCTGACCTCGAAGGCCTTCATCGAGAAGGGCAAGCTCGACAAGTTGATCGCCGCGATCGCCGGTCAGGCGCGCGTCGTCTATCTCGAGGATGTCAGGGAAGGCATCAGCCTCGCTGACAAGATCGCGGGCTTCCGCGCCGGTATCGCGCCACGCGTCGCGCGCAAGGCCAACGATCCCGCGGTCATCCTGTTCACTTCGGGTTCGGAAGGCACGCCGAAGGGTGTCGTGCTGTCCCATCGCAACATCCTCGCCAATGCGGCGCAGGCGCTGGCGCGGGTCGATGCCAATGCCGACGACAAGGTGTTCAACGTGCTGCCGGTGTTCCACTCGTTCGGTTTGACCGGCGGCATGATGATGCCGATCCTCGGCGGCATCCCGATCTTCATGTATCCGTCGCCGCTGCACTACCGGATCGTGCCTGAGCTGATCTACCAGACCGGCGCCACCATCCTGTTCGGCACCGATACCTTCCTCACCGGCTACGCCCGCTCGGCGCATGCCTATGACTTCCGCACGCTGCGGCTTGTCATCGCCGGAGCCGAAGCGGTGAAGGAGCGCACGCGGCAGGTCTATATGGAGCGCTACGGCATCCGCATCCTCGAAGGCTACGGCGTCACCGAGACCGCGCCGGTGCTGGCGATGAACACGCCGATGGCCAACCGCCAGGGCACCGTCGGCCGCATCTCGCCGCTGATGCAATACCGCCTCGATCCGGTCCCCGGCATCGAGGAGGGCGGCCGCCTCTCGGTGAAGGGCCCGAACGTGATGCTCGGCTACCTCCGCGCCGAGAATCCCGGCGTGCTCGAGCAGCTCGCCGAAGGCTGGCACGACACCGGCGACATCGTCACGGTCGATGCGCAGGGCTTCATCGCGATCAAGGGCCGCGCCAAGCGGTTCGCCAAGATTGCGGGCGAGATGGTCTCGCTGTCGGCAGTCGAGACGATGGCATCCGCGCTGTGGCCGCAGGCGATCTCGGTTGCGGTCACGCTGCCCGATCAGCGCAAGGGCGAACGCATCGTGTTGCTCACCACGCAGAAGGACGCCGACCGCGCAGCGATGCAACGCCAGGCCAAGAGCGTCGGCGCCTCCGAGCTCGCGGTGCCTGCCGACATCCGCGTCGTCGACAAGGTGCCGCTGCTCGGCACCGGCAAGACCGACTATGTCGGCGCGACGGCCCTCGCCAAGGAACTCGCCGCCGCGCCTGCGCCGCAGGCCGAGGAGCAACCGGCGGAGGCGGAGCCGCTCGCGCAACACGTGGCATGAGGCTTGGCATGATGGTTGTGCTTTTCGGGAGCATGTTGTCAGATAGACGGCAACTGCTCCCGAGAAAGCACGATCATGCTGGACAGACTGAACCCGGCTACCGAAGACAGGCCCGAACTCGTCGCCGAACGATGGATCGCCGCGCTCGATGCGGCGCTTGCCGGCCGCTCCCGTGAAGCTGTCGCCGCGCTGTTTGCGCCCGAGAGCCACTGGCGCAACATCTTCGGCATCTCCTGGCATTTCGCGACCTTCAGCGGACGACAGAGCGCCGTTTCCGAGCTGCTCGCGCGCACGGAGGCCGTGAACGCACGCGGGTTTCGTGTCGATGCCCGTGCCTTGATACCGCGGCGCGCCGTGGTGGCCGGATGCGAGGTGATCGAAGCCGTCTTCGCGTTCGAAACGTCGAACGGCCCCGGCACCGGCGCGCTTCGCCTGCTTCCCGGCGCCGATGGAAATTCCGCGGCGTGGACCTTCTCCACGATGCTCGACTTCGACCGCATCTGCGATGCTCGCGGCGAGCAAGCCGCCGAACAATCCCACGCGCGCGATTTCGCCGCACCCGACTGGCTCGAGCAGCGGCAGGCCTCGCAGGCCTATGCCGACCGCGAGCCTGACGTGCTCATTGTCGGTGGCGGTCATGCCGGGATCGCCGCCGCGGTCGAGTGCAAGCGGATCGGGCTCGACGCCTTGATCGTCGATCGCGAGCGGCGCATCGGCGACAATTGGCGGCTGCGCTATCGCGGGCTGAAGCTGCACAACAAAACGCCGGTCAATCTGTTCCGCTATCTGCCGTTCCCGCTGAGCTTTCCGGACTACATCCCGAAGGACAAGATCGCGAATTGGCTGGAAAGCTATGTCGACATCATGGAGCTCGACTTCTGGACCGAGACTTCGTTCGAAGCCGCGCGCTACGACGATGCCAGGCAGCGCTGGACCGCGACGCTGCGGCGGAGCGATGGTTCGCGCACGCTGCATCCGAAGCACATCGTGCTCGCGACCAGCGTCAGCGGCACGCCGAACATCCCGACCATCCCCGGCATCGAGCGCTTCGGCGGCAAGGTGCTGCATTCCAGCCAGTTCGCCGCCGGGCGCGAATGGGCCGGGCGTTCGGTGGTCGTGTTCGGTACCGGCACCAGCGCACATGACATCTGCCAGGAGCTGCACGCCGCCGGCGCCGACGTCACCATGGTTCAGCGCAGCCCGACGATGGTGGTCAATGTCGAGCCGGCGCAGCTCTACGACAAGACCTATCTCGGCGACGGTCCGCCGATCGAGGTGCGCGACGTCCTCAATTCCGGCGTGCCGCTGCCGGTGATGAAGATCGCGCACAGGATCATCACCGACGAGGTGAAGCGGCTCGATGCGCCCCTGCTGTCGCGGCTGGAGCAGGCCGGCTTCCGGCTCGAATTCGGCGAGGACGGCACCGGCTGGCCGCTGAAATTCCGCTCCCGCGGCGGCGGCTACTATTTCAATGTCGGCTGCTCCGAACTGATCGCCGACGGCAAGATCCGCCTGGTCCAGGCCGCCGACATCGCCGGCTTCACCGCAACCGGCCTTACGCTGAACGACGGCACGTTGCTCGCCGCCGAGCTGTTCGTGCTCGCGACCGGCTACAAGGGCCCCGACCATCTGGTCGGCAGGCTGTTCGGCGACGATGTCGCCGCGCGCGTCGGCCGGGTCTGGGGCTTCGACGAGGCGACGCAGGAGCTGCGCAACATGTGGACGCGCACCGGCCAGCCCGGCCTCTGGTTCACCGGCGGCGCGTTCTCGCAGGCCCGCATCTTCAGCCGCTTCATCGCGCTGCAGATATCCGCGATCGAGGCCGGCACGCTTTCCAAATCATTCAACCGCACGCACTGATCTGAAGGACTCCCATGCCGCTCCCGCTCGATGCCATCATTGCCAACATCATTCCGCTGCTGCCGCTGCGTGATCCCGCCGCCATGACGCCGCAGAGCGCGCGCGACTCGCTGCGTGCCTTGGCCGATGCCCGCGCCGCGGTGCCGCCGCCGCCGGTCGATGTTGCCAGCAATATCGAGGTGCAGGGCGCCGGCGGCAAGCTCGCCGCGCGGCTCTATCGCAACGGCCGCGGCACGGCGCCGACGGTGATCTTCTTCCACGGCGGCGGCTGGGTCGCCGGCGATCTCGAGACCCATGACCGCCAGGCCCGTAACCTCGTGATCGAGACCGGCGCGGTGGTGATCT
>CALRXG020000457.1:0-6426 GCA_943372075.1 Bordetella parapertussis
TCCTTGCGCAGCCGCTCGCGCGAGAATCCGAGCTTGTCCATCGAGCCCGGCTTCAGGTTCTGCAGCAGCACGTCGGCGCCGGCGATCAGCTGCTCGAGCTGCGCGCGGCCTTCCTTGGTCGCGAGATCGACCACCGCGGAATCCTTGCCGCGGTTGAGCCAGACGAAATAGCTGCTCTGGCCTTTCGCCGCGGCGTCGTAGCCGCGGGCGAAATCGCCCTCGGGCCGCTCGATCTTGATGACATGGGCGCCGGCATCGGCCAGGCGCGACGAGCAGAACGGCGCGGCAACCGCCTGTTCGACGGCGATGACGGTCAATCCCTCAAGCGGCAGCATGATGCGGTCTCAATAGGAGCGGGGCATGCCGAGCACGTGCTCGGCGACGAAGGAAAGGATCAGGTTGGTCGAAATCGGCGCCACCTGGTAGAGCCGGGTCTCGCGGAACTTGCGCTCGACGTCGTATTCCTCGGCGAAGCCGAAGCCGCCATGGGTCTGCACGCAGGCGTTCGCCGCTTCCCAGGAAGCGTCCGCCGCCAGCATCTTGGCCATGTTGGCCTCGGCGCCGCAGTCGAGCCCAGCCTCGTATTTGCGGGTGGCTTCCTTCACCATCAGCTCGGCCGCGCGCATCGAGGCATAGGCCTTGGCGATCGGGAACTGGATGCCTTGATTCTGGCCGATCGGTCGGCCGAACACGCTGCGCTCCTTGGCGTAGTTGGTCGCCTTGGCGATGAACCACTTCGCGTCGCCGATGCATTCGGCGGCAATCAGGATGCGCTCGGCATTCATGCCGGACAGGATGTAACGGAAGCCCTTGCCTTCCTCGCCGATCAGATTCTCCGCCGGCACCTTCATGTCGGTGAAGAACACCTCGGTCGTGGCGTGGTTCATCATGGTGCGGATCGGCCGGATCTCCAGCCCCTTGCCCTTCACCTCGCGCATGTCGACGATGAACACCGAGAGGCCATCGGTGCGCTTCTTGGCCTCGTCCTTCGGCGTGGTGCGCGCCAGCAGCACCATCAGGTCGGAATATTCGGCGCGGCTGGTCCAGATCTTCTGGCCGTTGACGACGTAGTGATCACCCTCGCGGCGCGCAAAGGTCTTCAGCGACGAGGTGTCGGTGCCGCTGGTCGGCTCGGTGACGCCGAACGCCTGCAACCGCAATTCGCCGGTCGCGACCTTCGGCAGGTACTTCGCCTTCTGCGCGTCGTTGCCGTGCCGCAGCACGGTGCCCATCGTGTACATCTGTGCATGGCAACCGCCGCCATTGCAGCCGGCGCGCTGGATCTCTTCCAGGATCGCCGCGGCGGCGGAAAGCTTCAGGCCCGCGCCGCCATATTCCTCGGGGATCAGCACCGAGAGATAGCCAGCCTCCGTCAGCGCATCGACGAACTCCTTCGGATAGGCCATCTGGCGGTCGAGCTTGCGCCAGTATTCGCCGGGAAACAGTGCGCAGAGTTTTGCGACGGCGTCGCGGATGTCGGAATGGTCGTCGATTTGAGCTTCGTGTGCGGTCATTGTTTCGTCTTGTTGCGTTCTGTCTTGCCGAGAGGTTGCGCCAGAGCGTTTTCGAGCGAACTGGAAGCCGGTTCGCGTGAAGAAAACGCCCGCTGTTGTGGGGCCCCGGTAAACTCCCTATGCTGTTTTGTTATAGCGTATGAACCTGCCTTCCAGGATTGGCAAGTATGGATTTCCGCCAGCTTAGGACCTTTGCGTGCGTCGCGGAACTCGGGAGTCTGAGCAAGGCATCCGATACCTTGCGGGTCGCGCAGCCGGCGCTGAGCCGGCAGATCAAGCTCTTGGAACACGAGCTGCGCACCGAGCTGTTCACCCGCAACGGCCGCGGCATGGTGCTGACCGATGCCGGCCGGCTGCTGCTCGCCCGCACCAGCGGTATCGTGCGGCAGATCGACCAGATCCGCGACGACATCCAGTCGGCTGGCGGCGCGCCGTCCGGCCGCGTCGTGCTCGGGCTGGTACCGACGGTGAGCTGCGTGCTGTCGGCGCGGCTGGCGCGGCGTACGGTGGAGCGCTATCCCGGCATCTCGCTCTGCATCGTCGAGAGTTACAGCGGCCATCTGATCGAGTGGCTGCATCGCGGCGGGATGGATCTTGCGGTGATCTACGGGCCCTCGGTCGACCTGCATCTGGCGGTGCAGAGCCTCGGCCGCGACTCGATCGTCGCGGTCGGTCCGCGCGGCAGCGGGTTGAGCGAGAGGAAGCAGGTCGAGATCGGCTGGCTGCTGCGCCAGCGCCTGGTGCTGCCGAGCCATTCGCATGGCCTCCGCGCCATGATCGAGCACGAGGCGGCGAAGAAGAAGGTCACGCTCGACGTCAAGCTCGAGGCGGACTCGTTCCGGGTGCTGACCAGCCTGGTCGAGGAGGGGCTCGGATACACCATGCTGCCACCGTCCTCGGTGCGCGGCGAGGTTGCCGAAGGCCGGCTCGAGACCGCGCCGATCGCACGTCCCGCGCCGCGGCGCGAGCTGACGTTGGCGTCGCCGGTCGAACATCCCGGCTCCAATGCGATCACGCTGATCGCGAAACTGCTGCGCGACGAGGTCGCCGCGTGCCGCGCCGAGGGGCTCTGGGATATCCAGCTCACCTGAACGCGGCTTTTGCATCAGGCCACTGCAAAGCCGAGCTGGCCGCGGAAGCGGGTCTTCAGATAGGCGCCGTCGCGCGGCGGCAGCGCGCGCTCGACTTCGCCGGCCGCGATCCGGATCCGCGCCAGCCGTGGGCCGCCGCTGAGGTCGCGCAGGCCCGCGCGAAAGCGCTCGATGCCGGCCATGTCGGCGATATCGGAGACGTCGCCGATGCCGGCGCCGCTTGCGATGACCTCGAGCTTCGCCCCCAGGCCGGAGTGGCTGGGCTGCATGCCGGTCTCGCCGAAATGGCCATTGTCGAGCACCGCGATCGAGAGATTGCCGGGCTGCTTGGTCGCGATGGTCAGCAGGCTGCCGATCCCCATCAGCTGCTCGCCGTCGCCGGTGACGACCAGCACCGGGCGCTTCGGCTGCGCCAGCGCGAGCCCGAGCCCGACCATCGCAGCACCACCCATCGCGCCCCAGAGATAGAAATTGCTCGCGTGGTCGCCGGCATCGAACACGTCGTAGGACGACGAGCCGAGCCCGGAGATCACCAGCAGATCGCCGCGATCGGCGAGCAGCGCCTTCACGGCGGCGCGGCGGTCGAGTGTGCCTGTTGCTGCCGACATCAGTGTGTCTCCTTGGTCCACTTCTTGCGGCCGATCATCCGCTGCGAGATCAGCACCGCAACCTGCTGGTCGCCATCATACGCGAGCGACGCCGCGGCCGAGACCACCTCCTCGGCGTCGTCGGGATTGTCCAGCCGCAGCACTGACGTGCCCATGATCTCGAACGCCTGCGGCGTCGCGCGGCCCATCGGAATCTGCCAGGGGTTGAACTCGGCCCATTCGCCGCGCATCGTCACCAGGGTCAACAGCGGGAAGCGGCAGCTCGCCATCAGCGACAGCATGTTGACGCAATTGCCGACACCGCTCGATTGCATCAAGAGCACCGCACGGTCGCCGCCGAGCCAGGCGCCGGCGGACAGCGCCACGCCTTCTTCCTCGGTGGTCAGCACCGTGGTCTTGATGCCGGCATCCGCATGCGACAGCTTGATCAGCTTGGAATGTCCCGCGTCGGGAACATAGGACACCTGCGCCACGCCAAGGCTTTTCAGCGTGCGGTAGATCGCAACCGGCCAGTCGGCGCTGGTCGCGTTGTCCTGGTGAACGGCAATCTGGTCCATCGTGGCCTCGGTAAGGTACGCGCGCGTCGGCGCGTCGTCACCCGGGAGGCTTAGGGCAGGCGAGGGCTTTATTCTCTTCGCATCTGGCTCGCCCAGCTATGCCGGAATTTTATAGGGGGCGAAACGACCTTTCCGGCCGGGTCGAAAGAAGGCGTCAGCGCACGTCCTTCGTCACCGTGAACACGTACATGTCCCAGAATGTCCCGGGATGTTCGACCTCGAAGCGGTGCCATTGGTCGAGGCTGGTCTCGTCGGCCGTGTCCGGAAACTGCTTGCGGAGTTTTTCCAGCACCGCCGGATCGTCGAACGGCTCGAAGCCCTGGAAGGTCAGGCCGTGCTCGTTCAGGAAGGCTGAGATCTCGGGAAGCGTGAGGCGGTGTTCCATGACGTTGAACAGCAGGTCGCGGCAGCCGCTGGTGCTGTAGAAATCCTTGGCGCCGATCAGCGGTTTCCATTGTTCAGCCTCGCGGAAGATCTCTTGGCGACATCGCCTGATGCCGTCGGCGGTGGCGCGATAATTGCGCGCGGCGATACGGGAACGGGCTTCGACGATGACGCGTCGCGCTAGTTCGCTGTACAGGCCGATACGCATGGTGCCGCCCGGGCGGAGCAGCGAAACCAGCACCTTCCATCCGGCGAGCGGCTCGGCAAGATGGTGCAGCACGCCCACCGATTCGATGCTGTCGAAGCTGCGATCTATCGCACCCAGCTCCAAAATATCCGCCTGCGCGTATTCGATATTGCGTAAGCCGAACTCGCCAGTCTTGCGGCGCGCATAGGCGAGGCTGGTCATGCTGATGTCGACCGCGAGCAGGCGGGCGTTCGGATAGACCTGGGCGATCTGGATCGCGTGCGAACCGGTGCCGCAGCCGGCGATCAGGATGTCGCGTTCGGCCTGCTGTTCCGCGGTCGCGACCGTCCGTCCCCGTGCCAGATCCGCCGCGAATGCCGTCAGCGGGTTGACGGTCCAGCGCGGGTAGGGGTTTTCCTCGTACTGGCGCATCACCTCGACCGATGTGTCGTTCCTGATCGGGGTGAGCGCCGCAATGGCGCCGCGTTCTTCGAGCTCCTCGCGCGGCTCGCGAAGTTGCACCCGCAACAGCCCGGCGACGGCCGCGGGCCAATCACGGCGCAACAGCGCGCCCGCCTCGGGAACGGCGTGCAGCGGGACATAGGCTGCAACCACCGCCAGCGCGAGCGGTGCGACCACGCCGCCTGACGCGAGGTTTTGCAGCAGGCGATCGCGCAATGCGTCCGCGAGCACGCTTTCCGCATCCGCCTGTACATAGACATATTCGTTGATGAAGCATTGCCGGGCGAGCGCGCAGGCAAAGGCCACGACTTCGTCGTCGGCGTCGCCTTCATCCGGGTCTTGCTGGCTGGCAAGCCGCAGCAGTTCGGCCCGCGCGTAGCCCAGCAGCACCTCGAGCTGCATGCTTGCCAGCGTCGTCGCTTCCATCGCCGCGCGCAGGAACAGATCGTTCGCAAGCCGGGTGATGCCGTCGGTGCCGAACAGTTCGGCGTTCGTGACCGGCAGCGGCCATCTGCCGGCGATCCGCCCGACATAGCCGGTGACCGTCGGGCTTTGCAGGATGAAGGAGACCGCCTTGTCCTCCATGCCGAGCGCAAGCGCCTTGCCGAAATGCGCAACCGCCTTGGCGCGATTGCCCAGCGCCTGGTACGAATTGCCGGCGTTGTAATGGCAGGCGGCGTTCACCTCGTCGGCGGCAATCGCCTTCGTGAACAGCTTCGCGGCCGCCCGGTGGTCGCCGGCGGCCTGCGCCATCAGGCCGAGAAGGTTCAGGCTCTGCACATGATCAGGCTCGCGCGCGAGAATGTGCCGGCAAACCTCCTGCGCTTCGTTGAAGCGGCGCATCCCGTAAAGGCTGCCTGCTTCGGTGGCGAGGCTGGCGATGCTCAGACCCGTGGAGCCGAAGGCACTTGCGCCCTTGCCGGACTCGTCACGTCGCTTGTTGGCCGCACGCCGTTCTTTTCGGTTCATGTCCCGTCAACTGGTCCAAACTGCAAGACGCCACCGAACGGCACACCACGCAAGGCAGCGATCTGGGACGGCGTATCAACCAACCGTGGCCGGCAGACATAGGGCCGATCGCGTGCCCAGCCAAGGATATTCTGCCCGCCGAGGTCTCGTACGTCGGCGGGGTTACCGCTTCTCCCCACAAGCTCCGTCACGCCCGGCACAAGGCCGGGCATGATGAAGCTAGAGCGTTTTCGAGCGAAGTGGATACCGGTTCGCGTGAAGAAAACGAGTCAAGACAAGAACCTAGAGCCCCGTTCCGATTCTATCGGAACGGGAAAGGCTCTAGAAACGGCGGCGCTGCCATCGGGCGATGTCAAAGCGGTGCGCGGTAGGAACGATGCTGCACCGGACCGGTTGTCGGTTGTTGTCAACTGCTCGAAGTATTGTGGATGCCCAATTCCCTTGGTCGATCGCTTGCCGCTTGCACCGTTCCGTTGCTGCTCCTTCTCGCGGGTTGCGGAAACAAGCTCGACTGCGATTCAATCGAAACGCGCAACGCCGTGCTGCGGACCGTGGCGGACGACCACCGCAATCCCCTGGTCAATTATGCCGCAAAGAATTCCACGGCGCCGGCCGATGCGGACAACGCCAAGCCGCTCTATCTTCTCGGCGAGA
>CALRXG020000458.1:0-6407 GCA_943372075.1 Bordetella parapertussis
GGACGGCCGGCTGTCGGCCGATCCGGACAGCAAGAAGGTCTTCATCACGCAGACCGACGGCAAGATCATCGACGCCACCACCGGCGCGGCCGTCGACAAGCTGCCGGACAATGCCGCCGCCGTCCGGCTCAACAACCGCCTGCGCCGCACCGTGGAAGCCGCGCTCGGCGGGCTGACGCTGCTGTCATCGGATCCTGCCAAGCGGCTCGCCGCGGCGCAGTCCGTGTTCAAGAGCCACGAGGAAAACCTGCTGCCGACGGTGGAGAGCGCGCTCGCCAAGGAGAGCGTCAAGTCGATCAAGCAGGCCTTCGCCGAGGCGCGCGCCGCCATCGTCCTGTTCAAGTCGGATGCATCCGACAGCGACAAGCTCGACGCCGTTGCCGTGATCAAGGCGCGCGGCGACCAGGAGGCGCTGGCGCTGCTCACCGGCCTCGGCGATCAGCCGCCGCTGGTCGCCAAGGCCGCCGCGAGCGCGGTGTCCTCGATCCAGGGCAATCTCGCGATGTGGTCGATGGTGCAGAACGCCTGGTACGGCCTGTCGCTCGGTTCGGTGCTGCTGCTGGCCGCGATCGGTCTTGCCATCACCTTCGGCGTGATGGGCGTCATCAACATGGCGCATGGCGAGATGGTGATGCTCGGGGCCTACACCACCTTCGTGGTGCAGGAGGTGATCCGTACCCGCTATCCCGCACTGTTCGACTATTCGCTGCTGATCGCGGTGCCGCTCGCCTTCCTGGTCGCGGGCGCCATCGGCGTCGTGATCGAGCGCACCATCATCCGATTCCTCTACGGCCGTCCGCTGGAAACGCTGCTCGCGACCTGGGGCCTGTCGCTGGTGCTGCAGCAGGCGGTCCGCACCGCGTTCGGTCCGACCAACCGCGAGGTCGGCAATCCCTCCTGGATGAGCGGCGCCTTCGAGCTCGGCCAGATCACCATCACCTATAACCGGCTCTGGATCCTCTGCTTCACGCTCGCGGTGTTCGCGATCCTGCTCGCGATGCTGCGCTACACCGCGCTCGGCCTCGAGATGCGAGCGGTGACCCAGAACCGCCGCATGGCGGCCTCGATGGGCATCGCCACCTCGCGGGTCGATGCGCTGACCTTCGGCCTTGGCTCGGGGATCGCCGGCATCGCCGGCGTGGCGTTGTCGCAGATCGACAATGTCAGCCCGAATCTCGGCCAGAGCTACATCATCGACTCATTCATGGTCGTGGTGTTCGGGGGCGTCGGAAATCTCTGGGGCACGCTGGTCGGCGCCTTCACGCTCGGCATCGCCAACAAGTTCCTCGAGCCGGTGGCCGGGGCGGTGCTCGGCAAGATCGCGATCCTGGTCTTGATCATCCTGTTCATCCAGAAACGGCCGCGCGGCCTGTTCGCGCTCAAGGGCCGGGCGGTGGAAGCATGACGCCGCACATCCTCACCCGTTCGCTCGACCGTGCCGCGACCACGTTCGTCCTGCTCGTCGCCGCCGTCGGCGTTCTGATCCCGCTCTCGAACCTGCTGCTGCCGCAGGGCTCGACGTTCCAGGTGCCGACCTATCTGGTGGCGCTGTGGGGCAAATATGTTTGCTACGCGATCCTCGCGCTCTCGATCGATCTGATCTGGGGTTATTGCGGCATTCTCTCGCTCGGCCATGGCGCATTCTTCGCGCTCGGCGGCTACGCGATGGGCATGTACCTGATGCGGCAGATCGGCAGCCGCGGCGTCTACGGCAATCCGATCCTGCCTGACTTCATGGTGTTCCTGAACTGGGACAAGCTGCCCTGGTACTGGTACGGCTTCGACAAGTTCGCCTTCGCGGCGCTGATGGTCCTGCTGGTGCCGGGCCTGCTCGCCTTCTGCTTCGGCTGGCTCGCCTTCCGCTCGCGCGTCACCGGCGTCTATCTGTCGATCATCACGCAGGCGATGACCTATGCGCTGCTGCTGGCGTTCTTCCGCAATGACTTCGGCTTCGGCGGCAACAACGGCCTGACCGACTTCAAGGACATCCTCGGCTTCAACGTGCAGGCCGAAGGCACCCGTGCCGCGCTGTTCCTGCTGAGCTGCCTGGCGCTGATCATCGCCTTCCTGATCTGCCGCGCGATCGTGACCTCGAAGCTCGGCAAGGTCTTGATTGCGGTACGCGACGCCGAAAGCCGCACCCGATTCCTCGGCTATCGCGTCGAGTCCTACAAGCTGTTCGTGTTCACGCTGTCGGCCTGCATGGCCGGCGTCGCCGGTGCGCTCTACGTGCCGCAGGTCGGGATCATCAACCCGAGCGAATTCGCACCGGGCAATTCGATCGAGGCGGTGATCTGGGTCGCGGTCGGCGGCCGCGGCACGCTGATCGGCGCCGCGCTCGGCGCCGTCGTGGTCAACTACGCCAAGACGTTCTTCACCTCTGGCCCGCTCGCGCCGTACTGGCTGTTCATGCTGGGCGCGCTGTTCATCCTGGTGACGTTGCTGCTGCCCAAGGGCATCGTCGGCACGTTCAACAGCTGGTGGGAGACGTCAAAGGCAAAGCGCGAATCTCCCGACGCGGTGAGCGCGGCGCGCGAAGACGGCGTCGGCGCACCGAACCCCGCGGAGTAGGCAGATGAACGTGATGGATACCCGTGCCACTTCGGCGATGCTCTATCTCGACGGCGTGCACGTCTCGTTTGACGGCTTCCATGCCATCAACAATCTGTCGCTGACGCTGGCGCCCGGCGAGATGCGCGCCATCATCGGCCCGAACGGTGCCGGCAAGACCACGATGATGGACATCATCACCGGCAAGACCAGGCCGGACGAGGGCACCGTGCTGTTCGACGGCACCGTCGACCTGACCCGGCTCGACGAGACCCGGATCGCCGAGCTCGGCATCGGTCGCAAGTTCCAGAAGCCGACCGTGTTCGAGAGCCAGACCGTGCAGGACAACCTCCTGCTTGCGCTCAACGTCGATCATTCGGTGCGCGGCACGCTGTTCTGGCGCGGCAGCAAGGCCGAGTCCGAGCGGATCGACAAGGTGCTGGAGACCATCCGCCTGACCGATGCGCGCAACCGCCTCGCCGGCAGCCTGTCGCACGGCCAGAAGCAATGGCTCGAGATCGGCATGCTGCTGGCACAGGATCCAAAGGTGCTGCTGGTCGACGAGCCGGTCGCAGGTATGACCGACGTCGAGACCCATCTGACCGCGGAGCTGCTGAAGGAGATCAACCGCAACCACACCATCATGGTGGTCGAGCATGACATGACCTTCGTGCGCGAACTCGGCGTCAAGGTGACCTGCCTGCATGAGGGCTCGGTGCTCGCCGAAGGCTCGATCGACCAGGTGTCGTCGAACGAGCGGGTGGTCGAAGTGTATCTGGGGCGCTAGGCGATGCTGAAGATCGACAACATCAACCTCTATTACGGCGCGGCGCAGGCGCTGCGCGGCGTCTCGCTCACCGCCGAGCCCGGTAAGGTGACCTGCGTGCTCGGCCGCAACGGCGTCGGCAAGACCTCGCTGCTCCGTGCCATGGTCGGGCAGTATCCGATCGCGTCCGGCGCGATCAATTTCGACGGCAAGGACATTACTGCGCTGAAGCCCTATGAGCGGGCACGGCGCGGCATCGGCTTCGTGCCGCAGGGCCGCGAGATCTTCCCACTGCTGACAGTCGAGGAAAATCTCAAGACCGGCTTCGGTCCGCTGAAACGCGAGGATCGCAACATTCCCGATGACGTCTTTTCGCTGTTCCCGGTGCTGGAGACCATGCTCGGCCGCCGCGGCGGCGACCTCTCCGGCGGCCAGCAGCAGCAGCTCGCGATCGGCCGTGCGCTGGTGATGCGACCAAAACTCCTGCTACTCGACGAGCCGACCGAGGGCATCCAGCCCTCGATCATCAAGGATATCGGCCGCGCCATCTCCTATCTGCGCAACCTCGGCAACATCGCTATCGTGCTGGTCGAACAATATCTCGACTTTGCCTGTGAACTCGGCGACAGTTTTGCCGTGATGGACCGGGGCGCGGTGAAATATGCCTGCGATCGCGCAAGCCTCGATCCCGCCGAGATCAGCCGCCAAATGGCGCTGTGAACAGGATGTGACGCTGCCGGTTGCGGCGTGCGTGAGGGAGCGTCGGGGGAATGCGGAGCGGGAGCGCAGGCGCGGCAGCGGCGACGTTTGCGGCCAATCGTGCCCAGGGCGCAGTGCGGTTCGGCGTTCACCACAAGGACGGCGCCACCCGGCGCGGCGACCTGCACGAGTCAGGCTCGCTGCGCGTCCGCTTCCCATCACCCGAGGACGACGGGCTATCGGCCATGTTCGTCAATACGGCTGGCGGCATCGCCGGCGGGGATCGCTTCGAGGTTGACGTCGCAGCCGGTGAGGGGGCCCGTCTGACGCTGACCACGGCAGCCGCTGAGAAGGTCTATCGCGCCCCCGGCGCCGCGGCGCGGCTTGATATCTCGCTCAGCGTTGCGGATGGCGCGCATCTCTCCTGGCTGCCGCAAGAGACCATTCTGTTCGACCGCGCGCGCGTCCATCGCAGCTTCGACATCGACCTCGCCGAGGGGGCCTCGCTCCTGCTCTGCGAGATCGTGGTGTTCGGCCGCGCCGCGATGGGCGAGGCCATGCGCCATGGCGAATTCGTCGACCGTTGGCGGATGCGGCGTGGCGGCCGGCTGGTATTCGCCGAGACCATCAGGCTCGACGGCGAGATCGGCGAGAAGCTGGCAAGGCCCGCGATCGCCAATGGCGGCCGCGCGATCGGCACCGCGCTGATCGTGCCGGGCGACGAGGCGGTGGTTGAGCGCATCCGCGCGGCGTCGGACAGCTTCGGTGGTGAGGTCGGCATCTCGGCCTGGAATGGCTTTGCAATGGCGCGCTTCTGTGCCCAAGATGCGGTGAAACTGCGCGCCGACATGATGACGGTGCTCGGCCGTGTTTCCGCCGTGCCGCTGCCAAGACTCTGGCTTAACTAAAGGCCTGTGGCTCAACTAATCCTTTCAGAACGATCAGAGTGCTCGCATGAATTTGTCTCCCCGCGAAAAGGACAAGCTCCTGGTTTCGATGGCCGCCATGGTGGCGCGCCGCCGGCTTGAGCGCGGCGTCAAGCTGAACCACCCCGAGGCGATCGCGCTGATCACCGATTTCATCGTCGAGGGCGCGCGCGACGGCCGCACCGTCGCCGAGCTGATGCAGGCCGGCGCCAAGGTCCTGACCCGCGCGCAGGTGATGGACGGCATCCCGGAGATGATCCATGACATCCAGGTCGAGGCGACCTTCCCCGACGGCACCAAGCTCGTCACGGTGCACGAGCCGATCCGATAGGAGCGCGACATGATCCCCGGCGAACTCTTCATCAAGGACGGCGAAATCGAGCTCAATGCCGGCCGCAAGACCGTGACGCTGTCGGTCGCCAACACCGGCGATCGCCCGATCCAGGTCGGCTCGCACTACCATTTCTTCGAGACCAACCCGGCCTTGAAATTCGACCGCAAGAAGGCTCGCGGCATGCGCCTCGACATCGCCGCTGGCACCGCCGTCCGCTTCGAGCCCGGCCAGACCCGCGACGTCCAGCTCGTCGCGCTCGCCGGCAAGCGGGTCATCCACGGCTTCCGCGCCGAGGTGAAGGGGAAGCTGTGACGCGATCGCCTCTGACAGGAAGGTCGCCGGCCGCTAGGAAGCGATGATATGTGGATGCACCCGATCCGGCTTGTCTCCGAAGCCGCCGAGTTCGCTGCGCACCGTCATGTAGGAATGGCGCGCAAAGGGCGCGGCGACGAGCCTTATATCAATCATCTTGCTGAAGTGGCAAATCTGCTTGCAACCGCGATGGACGGCCGGGACGCTGAACTCATTGCGGCAGGCTGGCTGCACGATACGATCGAAGACACGGCTGTGACACAGGAAGAGCTCGCGCAAAAGTTCGGCGAGCGTGTAGCCGACCTGGTGGCAGAAGTGACCGACGACATGCGGTTGCCCAAGAGTGTGCGTCGTGAATTGCAGATCGTGCACTCGCCGTCACCCAGCGCGAAGCTTATCAAAATTGCCGACAAGATCAGCAATATTCGCGCGCGCATTCATGCCGATCCAAACGCAGACGAGCGCGCGGATCTCACCGATTACGTCGACTGGGCAGAGAAGGTTGTCGCGGGTTGTCGCGGCGGCAACGCAACTCTCGACCGCATGTTCGACGATACCGTCAAGCTTGCAAGGAGCACGCTGTGAGCACGAAGATCAAGCGTTCCGTCTATGCCGACATGTTCGGCCCGACCACCGGCGACAAGGTCCGGCTTGCCGATACCGACCTGATCATCGAGGTCGAGAAGGATCTCACCACCTATGGCGAGGAGGTGAAGTTCGGCGGCGGCAAGGTGATCCGCGACGGCATGGGGCAGTCGCAGGTGACCAACGCGCAGGGCGCGGCCGATACCGTCATCACGAATGCGCTGATCGTCGATCA
>CALRXG020000459.1:0-6392 GCA_943372075.1 Bordetella parapertussis
GTCATTGCGAGCGAAGCGAAGCAATCCAAACCTCCGCTTCCGGAGGAATGGATTGCTTCGTCGCTATCGCTCCTCGCAATGACGAGAGGATCGATCTATGGTCCACCGCGTTCCGCCAACGGGTGAACCAACAATGATGTTCCTGGAAACGCCGCCGAAACTGATCCCGACCGAAATCTTCTCCGCCATGCCGGCCGAATTCCGCCGCAAGGTGGCGAGCGAATGGGCCGACGCCAACCGGCCCGGCGCGTTGACCGACTGTTTCATCGAGGGGCCGTCGTTCGATGCCGAGGGCAATCTCTATGTCGTCGACATCCCGTTCGGCCGCGTCTTCAGGATCGCGCCCGACAAGACCTGGTCGCAGGTCGCCGAATATGACGGCTGGCCGAACGGGCTGAAGATCGACGCCAGGGGACGGATCCTGATCGCAGATTACCGGCACGGCTTGATGGAGCTCGATGCCGGCACCGGCAAGGTCACGCCGCTGCTGCGGTCGCGCAACTCGGAGTCGTTCCGCGGCTGCAACGATCTGCACATCGCCACGAACGGCGATATCTATTTCACCGACCAAGGCCAGACCGGGCTGCACGATCCGACCGGCCGGGTTTATCGGCTGCGGGCGGGCGGCGCGCTCGACTGCCTGATCGACACCGGCATCAGCCCGAACGGCCTGGTGCTCGACCCGCACGAGGCGGTGCTGTTCGTCGCTATGACGCGCGACAACGCGGTGTGGCGTGCGCCGTTCATGAAGGACGGCAGCGTCTCCAAGGTCGGCCGCTTCTGCTCGCTGTTCGGCCCGAGCGGGCCCGACGGCATGACGATGGACAAAGCAGGGCGGTTGTTCGTCGCGCACGCCTCGCTCGGCCACGTCTTCGTGTTCGCGCCGAACGGCGAGTGCATCGCGCGGATCAAGTCCTGCGCCGGACCAAGCTGCACCAATGTCGCGATCGGCGGCGCCAACCGCGACCGTCTCTACATCACGGAGTCGGTGACCGGCAGCGTGCTGGTCGCCGACATCAGCGGGCTCGGCTGATCATCACGCGTCGGCGCTGGAATGACGCACGCTGGCGGTCGGTTCGATCGACTGAAGCCAGTCGCCGAACACCTGTTCCGCTTGCACGGCGACGGTTCTGGCCAGCGCCTGAGTCCGTCCTCGCAGCTCTGATATCGAGACCTTCGCCGCCGCCAGTTCGACGGCGTGGCCGACATACCATTCCTCGAGCTGCCGCGGATTGGCCTCGAGATGGAACTGCAGCGCGAGCGCGTTGCGGCCCCAGGCGAAGGCCTGGTTCTGGTAGTTGGCGTTCGAGGCCAGCCGCACGGCATCCCCGGGCAGATCGAATGTATCGCCATGCCAGTGCAGCACCTCGTTTTGCAGGTTGCGCAGGCAGGATGATTTGCCTTCCGGCGTCAACTCGATCGGGCCCCAGCCGATTTCCTTGACCTTGCCCAGAAACACCTGGCCGCCGAGCGCCTGCGCCATCAGCTGTGCGCCGAGGCAGATGCCGAGCGTCGGCAGGTCGCGGCGCAGCCGCTGTTCGAGCAGCGCGATCTCGGCGGTGAGGAACGGATATTTGTCGGTCTCATAGACCCCGATCGGGCCGCCGAGCACGATCAAGAGATCGGCCTCCCGGATCGCGTGATCGGAGAGGTCATCCACCGGCGCGTCGCAGAACGACACGTTCCAGCCGGCACGTTCCATGATCGGGGCGAGCAGCCCGAGATCCTCGAACGCCACATGGCGGATGGCAATGGCGGAGCGGCGTGGTCGCATCGGTGACGTCCAGTCTTGTCGTTATATAATCACAAATATAGCGTAGCGGGTCGCGACGAGTCCAGCCGCCGCCGGGCGGGGCCGGTCAGCGATCGGAATGCATCTTCTCCAGAAAATCCTTCACGCCGCTGACTGCGCCGGTGTTGGAGGCGACATAGCCGGGAAGGGCGCCGACCGCCTTGTGAAACTCGCGGCTCTTCATGATGTCGAGCACGCGCCGCATCGGCTCGGTCTCGAGAAAGGCGCGCTTGCAGACGAAGAAGTAATCTTCCGTGAGCAGCCGGATGAAGTCGAGGCCGAACTGCCGCGCGGCCGCCTCGACGCCGAAGCTCGCATCCGCCATGCCGCTCGCGACATAGGCGGCGACCGCGGCGTGGGTGAATTCCATGTGCTGGGCGCCGTTGATCCGGCCCTCGGGGATCCTGTGCAGCGCCAGCAACTGGTCGAACAGCATGCGCGTGCCGGAATCATGGTCGCGGTTGACGAAACGGGCCTTGCGGTCGACCAGGTCCTTCAGCGCCGTGATCTTCAGCGGATTGCCGCGCTTGACCATCAGGCCCATCTCGCGGGTCACGAAATGGATCACGCGGTCCTCGCGCGGATCAAGCCACTCACGACAGGCCTTGATGCCCTGCGCCCGCAATTCGCCGCGCGGCAAATGCACGCCGGAGAGATCGCAGGCGCCCTGCGCCAGCGACACCAGCGAGTTCTGGTTCGAGACATAGCGCAGATCGACGCCCATGCCGCTCTCGCGGTCGAGGAACTCGCGCAGCTTGGAGACTGCGAAGCCATGGCTGGCATGGACCCGGATCACCTGCGGCCGTTGCTCGAGGAACGGCTTGATCTCGGTGACCAGTTCCTGCGCGAGGTTCTCGAGTTGCAGGCTGAGCCGCGCCTGCATCCGCTCGCCCGCCCACACCAGCTTCTCGCCGAACGCCGTCAGTTTGGAGCCCTTGCCGCGTTGTGTCTCCACCAGCGGAACGCCGAAGAAGGCTGACCATTGCTCAATCAGGTTCCAGACGTGGCGATAGGACAGCTGCGCGTCGCTGGCGGCGCTGGTGATCTTCCCGGTCTTCCTGATCTCGTTGAGGATACCGAGCATCACGACCACGGTCTGCGGCGAGTTCTCCTTGCGGAAGCGCCAGACGGTCTCGATCTCGATCTGCAGCATCGCTGACATCCAGTTATGAACTTGATGTCATATCCTGGCATGCCAATAGGCACAAGATATCATATTTACAGTTGATCGAAGCCTCCTAGTTTCAGTGATAACACCAGGAGGAAATATGATGTCTGTTGCATATGACTATGGACACGAGCGTAAGGTCCCCGCATTGAGGGACGAACTGCTGCTGATCGACGGCGGGCGCGTCCGCTCGCTCTCCGGGCGGACCTTCAAGTCGCTCAACCCAGCCACCGAGCAAGTGATCGCGACCATCGCGGAAGGCAATGAGGCGGATGTCGATCGGGCGGTCGCCGCAGCCCGCCGCGCCTTCGAGGGCCCGTGGCGCACGATGCGCGCGGCCGAGCGCGGCCACATCCTGCTGAGATGGGCCGAGCTGTTGAAGCAGCACACCGACGAGATCGCGGCACTTGAGAGCCTCGATGCGGGCAAGCCGATCGCGGCCGTGCTGCGCCAGGATTTCCCGGCCGCCATCGACACGCTAACCTATTACGCCGGCTGGGCCGACAAGATCAGCGGCGACGTCGTCTCGGCGCGTGACGACGCGCTGACCTACACGGTGCGCGAGCCGGTCGGCGTGGTCGCTGCGATCGTGCCGTGGAATTTCCCGCTGATGATTGGGATGTGGAAGCTCGCCCCGGCGCTGGCCTGTGGCTGTACCATTGTGATGAAGCCGGCCGAACTGACCTCGCTGTCGGCACTGCGGACCGCCGAACTGGCGCTCGAGGCCGGTTTGCCGAACGGCGTGCTCAACATCGTCACCGGTCCCGGCCGCACCGTCGGCGAGGCGCTGGTCAATCATCCCGATGTCGACAAGGTCACCTTCACCGGCTCGCCCGGCGTCGGCCGCGGCATCATGAAGGGCGCCGCCGGCAACTTCAAACGGGTCTCGCTTGAACTCGGCGGCAAGTCGGCCAATGTGATCTTCGAGGATGCCGATCTCGAAGCCGCGGCCAAGGCTGCCGCGGCCGGCATCTTCTTCAACGCCGGACAGGTCTGTTCGGCCGGCTCGCGCGTGCTGGTGCAGGAGCGGGCGTATGACGAGGTGGTGGAAAGGCTGGTCGCCCGCGCCGAGGGGTTGCGCATCGGCGATCCCGCGGATCGCGCCACCGCGCTTGGCCCTGTGATCTCGGAGAAGCAGATGCGTTCGATCCTCGACTCTGTCGAGATCGGTAAACAGGAGGGCGCGCAGCTCGCCACCGGCGGCACACGCGTCGGAGACCGCGGCTATTTCATCAGCCCCACGGTGTTTGCCAATGTCGCGCACGAGATGCGGATCTCGCAGGAGGAGATCTTTGGTCCGGTCGTAAGCGTGATCAAGTTCAAGGACGAGGCCGATGCGCTACGTATCGCCAACGGCACCGCCTACAGCCTCGCCGCAGGCGTCTGGAGCGCCGACATCGGCCGCGTGCAGCGCTTCGCGCGCAAGGCCCGCGCCGGCACGGTGTGGATCAACACCTATGGCTACACCGACGTGCGCCTGCCCTGGGGCGGCGAACGCGACTCCGGCCTCGGCCGCGAGCACGGCACCGCCGCGCTCGACAACTTTACCGAGCCGAAGGCGGTGTGGATGAACCTCAACGTTTGACCGCGCGTAACGCGGGCAACCTAGGCGCGGATCGGAGGATCCGCGCTGTTGGGATTTGCGCAAGAGCGCGCAACTTATTCCGCTGTCGTCCCGGCCGCCGTGCGCAATGGCGCACTGGGCCGAGACGACGATGAAGAGACATTGTTGCCCATTTTCTCTATCTTTGCGCGGGTCCAGGTGAACCACACAAAACGAGGCGATCGTGCAGACAAAGAAATTCGGCAAACCCGGCCCGGAAGTCTCGGTGATCGGGCAGGGCACCTGGTATCTCGATCGCGGGGACCGCAAGGCCGCGGTCACTGCGCTGAAGCGTGGCATCGATGCCGGCATGACCCATATCGACACCGCCGAGATGTATGGCGACGCCGAGCTCGTGATCGCGGATGCGATCGGTGGCCGGCGCGACGAGTTGTTCCTGGTCTCGAAGGTGCTGCCGAGCAACGCATCGCGGCGCGGCACCATCACCGCCTGCGAGCGTTCGCTGAAGCGGCTGAAGACCGACCGGCTCGATTGCTACCTGCTGCATTGGCGTGGAACCTATCCGCTGGCGGATACGGTCGCGGCGTTCGACGAATTGATCGCCGCCGGCAAGATCCGCTCCTGGGGCGTCAGCAATTTCGACGCTGACGATCTCGACGAGCTGCTCGAGGTCGCAGGTCCTGGCAAGATCGCCTGCAACCAGGTGCTCTACCACCTGCGGGAGCGCGCCATCGAGCATGCCGTGATCCCGTGGTGCAAGCAGCATGGCGTCGCCGTCGTTGCCTACTCGCCGTTCGGCCACAATGATTTTCCTGAAGCGTCGAGCAAGGCCGGCACCGTGCTCCAGTCGATCGCACAGGCGCACAAGGCAACGCCGCGCCAAGTGGCGCTCAGCTTCCTGACGCGACTGCCGCCGGTGCTTGCGATCCCGAAGGCGTCGAACGCGGATCATGTGGCGGAAAATGCCGTGGCCGGAACGCTGAAACTTGGTGTCGACGAAATCGCCGCGCTCGACGCCGCGTTCCCGCGCGGGCCGAAACCGCGCTCGCTGCCGATGCTCTGAACGCGTTGCACAGGAATCCGTGAATCCCGCAAATTGCCGGGATTCACCGCGCTCCACTCCACACATCAGTTAACAAACTGTTGCAGGTGCGGCTGCATTGCGGCCGCGGCGGGCGGTCGCGCCTGCTGACGCATATCGGAGTCCCGTTTTCGGGCATTGTTCTCGCAGCGGAATTGGCGTTCTCTTCTTCAGCAGATTCCCGTTATTTTGCTCATCGAGATTGCCGTGACACCGCCCCCCGCCGCCGTGGCCGCCAGGCTGGACAGCGTTCCTCTTTCTTTGCCCGCAAAGACTACGTTGGCGCGCAAGGCGCCGGCCAGCACCGACAAGGCGCCGGCCCGCACCGACCGGCCGTTCAAAGGCATCGCGTTGATCCTGTTGTCGACGGTGTTCCTGGGGACGTCCGACGTCACCGCGAAATACCTCTCGTCCACGCTGCCATCGATCGAGATCGCCTGGATCCGCTTTCTGGTGTTCGCGCTGATCATGACGCCGGCGATGCTGCCGGGGACGCCGCTGTTCGCATTGCGCAGCAGCCGTCCCGGTCTGCACGTGCTGCGCGGCGCCGCGCTGCTCGGCTCGTCGCTGATCTTTATCACCGGGCTGGGTTTCCTGCCGATCGCCGAGGCGTCGGCCACCAGCTTCGTCTCGCCGCTGTTCGTCACGGCGCTGTCGATCGCTTTCCTGGGCGAGAAGGTTGGCATGCGCCGCTGGGTCGCGACCGCGGTCGGGCTGGTCGGTGTGTTCATCATTCTGCGGCCGGGCACCAGCGCCTTCCATCCCGCGGCGATCTTCCCGATCGTCT
>CALRXG020000460.1:0-6372 GCA_943372075.1 Bordetella parapertussis
AGCTTCCAGTGCCGGTAGCGCGACGGCTCGGTCTGGAAGTCGATGTACTTCGCCCCGCCTGCAAGGACACGATCGTCACCAGCCATGGGCCACCCTTACCTGTTGTTCGTTGTGATGGTTCGTCTTGTCTTCATGCACAATAATGCATGTTTTCGACCTAGTCCAGTTCAAAACGCAAAAACATGCATTTTGTTTCATGTTCAGGGAAATCGTTCGCTGGGCCAATGGCCTAACACCGGCAGGAAATGTCAGGCCGCCAGTGCCGGGTCGTCGCGCAGCGCGGCCCGCGCGAATTCGGTGACCACGTCCAGCGTCACCGCCGGGGCCTCGCGGTGCGGCGAGTGGCCGGCGCCGGCGATTTCAGCGACGTCGACCGGGCAGTAGCACTCCTCCTGGGCGATCTCGACCTGACGCATCGTGCCGTACTGGTCGTCCGCGCCCTGCACGATCAGCACGGGCACGCGGATGTAAGCGAGATAGTCGGAGATATCCCAGTCGCGGAATTTCGGATCGAGCCAGGCGCCGTTCCAGCCATAAAAGGCGTTGTCGACATCCTTGTGCCAGCGCGCCAGCTTCTCCTTCAGATTGGTGGTCTCGTACGCCGTCTTGATCTCGGCGATCGACCGCACCGAAATGTCCTCGACGATGAAGTGCGGCGCGAGCAGCGCGAGCCCGTGCAGGCGATGATCCTGGTGCGCGCCGGCGTAGATCGCCGCGATCGACGCACCGTCGGAATGACCGAGCAGCAGGCCGCGCTTGAAACCGATCCGGTCGAGCAGCTTCGGCAGCACGTCGAGCGCCTCGCGATGCATGTAGTCGACCGGACGCGGCAGCTTCACCGGCGAGGAGGCGCCATATCCCGCGCGCGAATAGGCGAACACGCCGGCGCCAGTCGCCGCCTGCAGCTTCTCCGGAAAGTCGCCCCACAGCCCGACGCAGCCGAGGCCTTCGTGCAGCATCACGATAGTCGGCGCCGCATCCGGTGACGGACCGATCATGCGATATTCGAGATCGGCGCCGTCGATGCTGAGGAAGCCTGAGGCATTCAAATTCGTCATGATCGTCGTCCCGGCGAAGGCCGGGACCCATACGCCGCGGCCGTTGTTTTGAGAGATGCTGTTCGACGGCTTTCGCGCAACAACTGAAGCCTGTGGTTTTGGGTCCCGGCCTTCGCCGGGACGACGGAGAGCTAGTGTTCTCGCAACTTGAACCGCTGGATCTTGCCGGTCGCGGTCTTCGGCAGATTGTCGACCACGTCGATCCAGCGCGGATATTTCCACGGGCCGATCTTCTGCTTGACGTGCTCCTTCAGCGCCTCGTGCAGACCAGTGGCCGAGCTCTCGGGCCGCAGCACCACATAGGCTTTCGGCTTCAACAGGCCTTCCGGATCGGCCTCCGGCACGACGGCGGCTTCGAGCACCGCGGGATGGGTGATCAGCGCGCTCTCGACCTCGAACGGCGAGACCCAGATGCCCGACACCTTGAACATGTCGTCGGCGCGGCCACAGAAGGTGTAACGGCCGTCGGCATCGCGCGTGTATTTGTCGCCGGTGCGGGTCCAGGCGCCCTCGAAGGTGGCGCGGCTCTTGACGCGCTGATTCCAGTAGCTCTCGCCGGCCGAGGGCGCGTCGACCAGCAGCTCGCCGACCTCGCCGTCGGCGACGTCGGCGCCGCTCTCGTTGACCAGCCGCACCTTGTAGCCGGGCACCGGACGGCCGGACGAGCCGTATTTGATGTCGCCCGGCGCATTCGACAGGAAGATGTGCAGCAGCTCGGTCGAGCCGACGCCATCGAGGATGTCGACACCGAATCGCGCGCGCCACGCATTGCCGACCGATTCCGGCAACGCCTCGCCGGCCGAGGTGCAGACCCGCAGGCGATCACCCGCGGCTTGCGCCTTCATCGCCTCGTCGTTCAGCATTGCCGCGAACAATGTCGGCACGCCGAAGAAGATGCTGGGACGATATTTGTTCATCAGCGCGAACATCACCGCCGGCGTCGGCCGCTCCGAATTGAGGATCGTGGTGGCACCGACCGACATTGGGAAAGTCAGCGCATTGCCGAGGCCATAGGCGAAGAACAGCTTTGCCGCCGACAGGCCGACGTCGTCCTCGCGGATGCCGAGCACCTGTTTGGCGTAGGTCTCCGCGGTCGCGGCGAGATTGCAATGCAGATGGCGCACGCCCTTCGGCATGCCGGTCGAGCCGGACGAATAGAGCCAGAATGCCGGCTCGTCGGCATGGGTCGGCGCGGTCGCGAATACATCGCTCTCGCGCGCGATCTCGTCCGACAGCCTCTTGTAGCCGTGCGCGTCCTTGCCGGAGACCACGACATGCTCGAGGTCCGGCATCCGCGCGATGATGTCTTTGACGACCGGCAGCAGCGCCTCGGAGACGAACAGCACGCGGGCGCGGCAGTCGCCAAGGATGTAGGCGTATTGCTCTGATGTCAGCAGCGTGTTCAGCGGCACCGGAACCACGCCGGCGCGGATCGCGCCCAGGAACACGATCGGGAAATCGACCGTGTCCAGCATGATCATCGCGACCCGCTCCTCGCGGCGGATGCCGAGCCGGCGCAGCATGTTGCCGACCCGGCGGGTCTGCTGCTGCAGCTGGCCGTAGGTGATTTGCGACACCGTGTCGTCGAACACGACCTTGTCGCCGCGGCCCTCATCGACGTTGCGGTCGAGCAGCCAGGAGACTGCGTTATAAGTCATGCCACGCTCCTCGGACCCAGACGTGCCACGCTTCCCTCTCCTGTGAATTTAAGAATTATAATTCATACAAAGCCACCAGCTCAGCTTGCTGTCAATCCTTATCGGCACTATGTTTCTGAAAACTCGCGTCGCGCAGGGATCATGACCGCAGACAACGATCCGGAAACCGACTTCCTCGAACAGCTTGGCCAGCGGGTGCGCACGATGCGCGCTTTGCGCGGCATGTCGCGCAAGGTGCTCGCCAAGGTTTCCGGCATTTCCGAACGCTACATCGCCCAGCTCGAAAGCGGCAAAGGCAATGTCTCGATCGTGCTGCTGCGCCGTGTCGCAGGCGCGATGGGCGCGCATCTCGAGGATCTGATCCCCTCCAGCGAACCCGTACCGGATTGGGCCGTGATCCGCGACCTGCTGCGCAAGGCGTCGCCGAGCCAGATCGCGCAGGCCAAGGACATGCTCGCCGGCAGCGGCCCGCTGGCGCCGCGCCGCGCCTCGTTCTCCGGCATTGCCCTGATCGGCCTGCGCGGCGCCGGCAAGACCACGCTCGGGCGGATGCTGGCGAAGAAGATCGGCTGGAGCTTTGTCGAGCTCAACAAGGAGATCGAGGCGCAGAACGGGCTCTCGGTCGCCGAGATCATCGCGCTCTATGGCCAGGAAGGCTTTCGCCGCATGGAGCAGGCCGCGCTGACGCAGCTGCTGGCGCGCAAGGAATTGATGGTGCTGGCGACCGGCGGCGGCATCGTCTCCGAGGCGCTGACCTTCGATTTGATCCTGTCGTCGTTCTACACGATCTGGCTGAAGGCCGAGCCGGAAGAGCACATGGCCCGCGTCCGCCGCCAGGGCGACCTGCGCCCGATGGCCGACGACCGCTCGGCGATGGCCGAATTGCGCAATATCCTGGTCAGCCGCGAGCCGCTTTATGCCCGCGCCTCGGCGGTGGTCGACACCGCAGGGCTCTCGGTCGATGCCGCCGCCGCGCGGCTGATCGATTCTGTGCGGCCTGTGCTGCAGAACGAGGCGCGAAGTTTTGGGCTGCGCAGCGTCGCGCTGTAGCCTTCGGCGCAAGCTATCTCCGTCATTGCGAGCGAAGCGAAGCAATCCACCTCCCCGCGTTTGCCGATGCATGGATTGCTTCGCTTCGCTCGCAATAACGGAAACCGGCAGCGAAATCTACAACAGCCTGCTCTTCACATCCTCCGCGCCCTCGCGCAACAGCGGCAGGAAGCGTTCGATCAACTCCTGCGCCGGCACGCGATCGACATGCGCGCCCATGTTGATGGCGGCGACGATGGTGCCGTCGTAGCGGTGCACCGGCACCGAGATCGAACGGAAATGCGGCTCGGCTTCGCGATCGACCAGCGAGTAGCCCTGCGCGCGATCGGCGATGATGGTGGCGAGCAGTTTCTTCGGATCGGTGACGGTCTGCGGCGTCACCGGATCGCGTCGCATCGCCTTCAGCCGCACGGCCAGTTCGGCATCGTCGAGACGGCCGAGCATGGCGCGGCCAACCGAGGTGCAGAACGCCGGCAGCCGGTAGCCGATGTCGAGGCCGGCGGAGAACACCCGGGTCGGGCTGGAGCGCGCGACGAACACGACGTCGTCGCCGTCGAGCAGCGCGAGCGAGGCGATCTCCTGCGCTGATGTGGCGATGCGATCGAGCACCGGCTGCAGCACCGTCACCACCTGGTTGGATCGCAGGAACGAGCCGGCCAGGGTCAGCACATGCGGCGTCAGCGTGAACAGCTTGCCGTCGGTCACAACGAAACCGCCATGCGCCAGCGTGAACAGGATGCGGCGCGCCGTGGCGCGCGGCAGATCGGCGGCGCGGGCGAGATCGCTCAGCGTCGCAGGACCGGTGACGGTGCCGAACACCTGCAACAGGCGCAGGCCGCGATCGAGCGCCTCGACGAAGTCGGTGGCGCGCTCATCCTGGTCGGTCCGCTTCAGCTTGGGCATGGATGGACGCTTTGAACGGTTCAAAAATTGCGCTTGCTGTCCGAACCAGACATGGCATAATTCGCACATTCGTTCAATAGGCGAACAAATCCAAATCCGGGAGACGCCGCCATGATGAGCCAGGAAGCGAACGATCTGATCACCCGCACCAACCGCAACGACCCCTGCGGCAAGCTGATGCGGATGTACTGGCAGCCGGCGGCGCTGGTCGACGAACTGGAAGGCCCGCGCCCGGTACGGCCGGTGCGGTTGCTCGGCGAAAACCTGGTGCTGTTTCGCGGCGAGGACGGCAGCTACGGCCTGATCGATCGCCACTGCGCACATCGCGGCGCCGACCTCGCCTTCGGCCGACTCGAGAATGGCGGGCTGCGCTGCGCCTTCCATGGCTGGCTGTTCGACACGACGGGTCAATGCATCGAGACGCCGGCCGAGCCCGCCGGTTCACAGCTCTGCAAGGGCATCCAGCAGCGCTCCTATCCCGTGATCGAGAAGAGCGGCATCCTGTGGGCCTGGCTCGGCGAAGGCGCCCCGCCGGCCTTTCCGGAGCTCGACTGCTTCGTCGCGCCCGGGACCCATACGTTTGCCTTCAAGGGCCACATGAACTGCAACTGGTTGCAGGCGCTCGAAGTCGGCATCGATCCGGCGCACGCCTCCTTCCTGCATCGCTTCTTCGAGGACGAGGACACCTCGGCTGCCTACGGCAAGCAATTCCGCGGCGCCTCGGCCGGCAGCGACATGCCGATGACCAAGATCCTGCGCGAATATGATCGTCCGATCATCAATGTCGAGCACACCGAATACGGCCTGCGGCTCATCGCGCTGCGCGAACTCGATGACACCAGCACCCATGTGCGCGTCACCAATCAGCTGTTCCCGCACGGCTTCGTGATTCCGATGTCGACCGAGATGACGATCACGCAGTGGCACGTGCCGGTCGATGACGAGAATTGCTATTGGTACGCGATCTTCACCAGCTACACGACGCCGGTCGACAAGCAGAAGATGCGCGACCAGCGGCTCGAGCTCTATACGCTGCCCGACTACAAGTCGCGCAAGAACCGCAGCAACGATTACGGCTTCGATCCGCACGAGCAGGCGACCGCGACCTATACCGGCATGGGCAGCGACATCAACGTCCACGACCAGTGGGCGGTGGAATCGATGGGGGCGATCCAGGATCGCACCAACGAGCACCTCGGCCAGAGCGACAAGGCGATCGTGCAGTATCGCCGGCTGCTACGGCAGGAGATCGAGAAGGTCGGCGGCGGAGAGAAGCCAATGCTGTTCCTCGACGAGGCCTCCGCGCGCAGCATCCAGGGCCCGGCGACGATGGACGGCATCGGCCCGACCCTGGGCTGGGAGCTCTACTGGATGGAGGTCGACGTCAAGCGCCGCCGCGGCGCGCCGTGGGCAGCTCCGGTGCCGCGCGAGATCGCCGGCAAGGTGCATCATCTGACGGCGGCGGAATAGCCATGTCCTTTCGTCATTGCGAGCGAAGCGAAGCAATCCATCGCGCCGCTAGTGGAGATCTGGATTGCTTCGTCGCTTCAGCGCAAAATTGCACGCAATTTTGTCGCGAGCTCCTCGCAGTGACGGCTGAGAGAGGAGTGACGCGGTGAGCTTCGTCGAGCGTCACGGCCTGTGGTCGGACGAGCAGAAGGAGGCCGCCCAGCGCCTCCGCCGCATCGTCGAGGAGAACAATC
>CALRXG020000461.1:0-6355 GCA_943372075.1 Bordetella parapertussis
AACCTGACGTTCTCAGCCGACTTCACCTACACCCATCTGGATCAGAACTACGCTGGTACGGTCACCTATCCCGGCAGCGCTTCGATCGGCAAGCCGGCTGCTGTGTACTCTCTCAGCAACCAGGACACCTACATGCTGCTGCTTCGCGCTCAGCGTAACTGGTAAGAGCTTGAGCTGATCACCAAGGGGCCCCGGCGGGTAACCATCGGGGCCACTGATCTTTGAGCAAGACGTTCTTATATGATTTACTAACATTATTGCATCATGTACAAACGCGTGTCGGCTGCTCTGCCGACCATGATGATGAGGAGATATTAGACGTCTTCATGAACTAACCTCCAAAGCCTCCGGCAATGCCCTGCCGGAGGCTTTTCATTTCAGCACCATCGGGCGTGCGTTCAGTGGAGCACCGGCGTCGCCGCGCAATGCTCCTGCGGCCCGCGCCGGCGTGGCGCACGTCATCGTGAAGTCCGCGATCGAAATCCAGCTCGCATCGTGATGCGCGACGCGAGCGGATGATCTGGACGAACGAAGTTGCGTCAGTTATGTGACTATATCATTTAATTGTGCCGGTCCCAGGAAGCGCCGCTCGGCATGACGAAGGCAACCGCAGAATCCAGCCGCAACCGCAGGCCTTCGTCGGCCCACTTCCGGAGCGCGTCCCGCGCTACGCCGCGAACCGGTCGTGTCGCGAAGGCGACCGAGCTGCAATTGCAACGGCTCACCGGCTGCCTGCACTCCCTGTCGTCCCGCCACCATCACCTGACGCAAGGCTATGCGGCGCATGCCGGCATCGCGGGCATTCAGTACACGATCCTGACCACGATCCGCTATCTCGAGACCAAGGGCGACGTCTTCCCGGTGACCATCGCCGCGTATCTCCGCCTGACCAGCGCAGGCGTTACGAAGGCGATCCAGCACCTGAGCGAACTTGGGCTGGTCGAGAAGGCCGGGGATCTGGACGATCGTCGCCGCACCAAGCTGGCTGTCACGCAAGGCGGCTGCGCGCTGCTGGACTCGCTCACGTCGATGCAATCGAACGTCAACGATGTCTGGCTGGAGTGCATGAGCGACGAGGAATTCTCGATCTTTCTCGACCTCGTCGAGCGATTCGTCAGATCGAGCGATCGCGCGCTAGCGATGCAAGGCTACCTCGTCAAGGATGGCAACATCGTCGCTCCTTAGCGCCGATCGACTGGCGCAACGCCGGCGCGTCAGGCGGCTTGTGGCGAAGTCACGGTCGAGTGATCAGCGGTGAGCTGATACTCGCGAACCCGTGAGCGCGCTTGGCGTCGGCGGCCGGTCCGACACGCTTTGCCACACGCAATGAGCCAGTTGAACACATTCGAGGCATTTACCGAGCATCTGCTCGGCAAACGATTGCTGCGGCAACATTCTGCCCGCAGGCATAAGCGCAACGCATTCCTGCGCCGCCTTATCGACGATTGTCGCCGCCGAACGACTTCAATTAAATGAACGCCCATTGAAATAAGTTCTTGGGAGAGCCGGGTGATTGGCGTTTGCGATTTCGGCGCCAACGTCGCGTGGCGACAGACGTGGCGGCTCGTCGGCTCGGGTTGGCGGACTCGTATCGATAACGCGTACCTGCCACAGAGCCGGGTGCCAACGAGTTGACCACATATGCATGACAACCGCGAGGCGCGAGGCACCGCGTCAGGCAGCGTCGAGTTCGACGACAAGGGCTGGCCTGCCTGGCCGGAACGCGAGGATCTGTCGGCGGAGTTCATCAAGCTCCTGGCTGCCGCGCAGGAAGGCGGCTCGTCGGTCTCCGAATGTTGGTTGACGTTGAGCAAGATCGATCTCGCTTCCGAAAGTTCGTGGTCGGGAGAGTGGATCAAGACCGCTGAACTGAACGAAGCGAGAGCCGAACAGGCGTTGCTGGGCGGAAACATGATAACCGCCCGTCGCAACTGGCTTCGCGCGACGACTTACTTTCACGCGGCCGCAAGGCCACCCGGATACGCGAATGATCTGCTGAAGCGTGCCGTCGACGGCATGCGGCGATGCGCGGTCAACTTTCTGAAGAGCCGGGTTCCGGCCGGCCAGGTGCTCTCGATTCCGTGGACGGATGAGCTGTCGCTCCAGGCCTATTACTTGCCGTCGGCGTTTCGCGATGACGGGCCCGTCATTGTCTGCATTGGCGAACCCGGTTCCTACAAGGAAGAGTTGATCACCAAATACGCCAGCCATGCCAACGAGCGCGGGTTCTCGCTACTCGCCGTGGATCTGCTCGGGGCTCAGACGGCCTTGCCTCCGCAATGGCTCGACGGCCACAAGTTCGAGGCAGCCATGAGCCGCGTGCTGGATTTTCTTTCGGAGATGCCGGGTGTCGACAACACGCGGATCGCCATCGTGGCGGACGCGTGCAATTCGTCGCTGGTCGCCCGCGCGGCGGCCACCGACGCCAGGTTTGCCGCGGCCGTCTGCGACGCCGGGCTCTGGGACTTGCACGAGAGAAGCTTCTTCCATCGGCAAGCAGGCGACGACACGCAAATCTGCTGGATTGACGAAGCCAACGCGATCTCACGCGGCATCGAATGTCCGCTGCTTGTCACCGCCGGCGAAGCCGGCTGGCTTCTGCCGGGAGCCTTGGCAAAATTCGGCGACCAATTGAGCCACATTCATCGCGACGCCAGGCTGATCCTGTTCCGTCGTGCCGAAACCGGTGCGATGCAGGGACACATCGACAACCCCACATTGGCCAATGAGGTGATCTTCGATTGGCTCGAGGACAGGCTCCGGATAAGAAAGGGCCTATCCTAGCGCGTTTTCGAGCGAAACGGATACCGGTTCGTGTGAAGGAGACGTTCCAGGGGGATCGATCGATCCGGTGCCTGCGCCTCACACCGACTGGCCGGCCTTGAGCAGCGCGCAGCCGGTGATCTTCAAACTGCCGTCCGCCTGCCGCTCCAGCGTGTAGAGCGCCTCCCACGCCTCGCCATTGGCGTCGACGATGTGGACGCGTTGCGCGATCCGGCCGCCGTCGCTCCGCGCCTCGCCGAACTCGAAGCTGCGGTGGCGATAGACCGGCGCGTATTTGCTCTGCACCATCGACATGAAGATGTCGGCCTGCGGAAAGATCTGCCGGATCGCCGGCGCGGCATAGGAATAGGCGCCCGCGGCGTCGTCCCGGCCGAACGCCTGCTCCTGGGCGCGGATCACGTCCTGCGCGGCGCCGACGTCGTCGGCCCGGGCGGGCGAGGCGAGGGCGAACAGAATGGCGGCAATGAGGGCGATCGCGCGCATGTGGGGCTCCGTGTCGGATACCTGTTGTTACGGATGACACCCTACGCGGGTTTCCGCCGCTACAGCGTTTTCGAGCGAAGTGGATACCGGTTCGCGTGAAGAAAACGCGTCAAAACAAGAATCTAGAGCCCCGTTCCGATTCAATCGGAACGAGATAGGCTCGAGCGACGAAGTTGCCGCTCAGTGCCGCATCCCGCGCAGGTTCTGCTTCGCCTCGGGATTGCCGAGCGCGGCAGCCTTCTCGAACCATTGTTCGACCGGAACGAGGTAGTTGAGGCCATGGGTCTCGACGCCGTGGCCGGCGTAATAGAACAGCGCCACGTCGGCGCCGGCGAGTTCGCGTCCGAACGTCTGCAGCGCCGCCTCGAAGCCGGGCTTGGTCAGGTCGACCTGCGCGCCGCCGCCGACCACCAGGAAACCGAGCGAGGCGAGCGTGTCCGACATCAGCCTGGCGTCGCCGGCCGGATTCGGCAGTTGCGGCGCGCTCCGATAGGCCGAATTGCCGATCACCAATGCGACCCGCTTCCCCGCCTGCGCCGAGGTGCCGATGCACAGCACGAATGCCGCGACGATCAGGCGCGACAGGATGCCGTTTCGGCCGGACATGGGGATGCGCTCCGCGGGGCGGGATGACCTTGTCCGTCGTTGGTCGGGATGGCGGGGGCGAAGGTTCGATTCTCGGCTTCGGGCGCCAACTGGCGCTGATCGCCAAGGCCTCGGGCAATTGATCCAGCGCAAAGTGCCGTGCCCGGCCGCGCGCTAGGTTTTCTCCGCAACTAACAGGAGAACACCGATGCCCCTCGACACCATCCTGGTCCTGATCGCCACCGTTGCGATGTTTGCCACCGTTGCCGCCGTGATCGCCTATGGCGATCACCAGACCCGCGACCTCTGACGATGCGGCGGCCCGCCGCCGGCGCTTCTATCTGATCGAGCCCTTGAAATTGTCGATCTCCGGCGAGGGGCGGGCGGGGAATAGCCGCGCGGTCGAGGAGTTGTCGAGCCGTCGCTTGCATTTCTCCTCGTCGTCGCTGTCGTCTGTTCCGGTGCGCTTCTGGGCAAAGACATCGTCGAGCCGGTTGACGATCAACATGGCGTGGTCGCGCTCCAGCGTATCGGGATTCTTGCGCTGCTGGTCGGCGCGGAAGCCGCCGCCGACCATCTTGCCGGTCATCTCGTAATCGCAGCACCGCTTGCGGCGCCGGGCCGCCGGCGAAATAGAATTTGGTCGCGATCGGCGAGGACGCCAGCCACGGCAATTGCCGGCCGCGGGTCGCCTTCTCCACCGCAAGTCCGACCTCGTTGAAGGTCCTGAACAGGCCATAGCCGCGATGCCGGCCTTCCAGTCGCCCTGGTCCCACTTCCATCCCGTGGCCTTCACGACGCCGTTGTCGATGGTGACCTTGATGATGGCATTGTAAGCGAGCCAGACGCCGGCAAGCCCGTTGCGCCTGTCGTCGAAGCCCTCGAGCAGCGCCAGCCGTTCGCGCTGCAAGCCATTGACCTGATCGCGCGCATAGACCGTGAAGTGGACCTGGGAGCTCTGCTTGTTCCAGGCCGGATGCAGGAATTCCGGATATTGCTGCGCCTGGCTCTTCACCCAGTTGCGCTGGTCGCCGATCAGCGCGCGCCGCGTCGTCTCGTCGAGCCGCGGCAGCAACGCCTTCCAGGCGCGGTTGAGCCGCTGGTCGTTGTCGGCCAGCTCAGGGTCGGCGCAGATCTCCTCGTCGGTCGCCGTCTCGGGCCTGGTGCAGTCGAAGGTCGGCGTGACGAAGGCGGTGTCGGCCTCGTCGGCTGCCGCCTCCTTGCCGGCGGCGAAATAGCTGCCGGTGATCTGCTCCATGGACGAGCAATCCGCGAGCCCGCTCCATTGGTCGTCGGGCACGGTGACGACGATGCGCAAGCTCTCGCCCTGGCGGCGGAGTTTCAGCGCCGGCGGCTTGGCCGGAGCAGCCGCGGCATCGTTCTTCTTGTCGGCCGGTGTATCCGTGTCGACCACCACGGTGCCGGCGAGCCATCCGCTGCCCGACGGCTTCAACTCGGCGGTCAGCTTGCAGCTTCGCCGGCGGTCGCCGCCATAGTCGCCGCGCAGATCGGCGGCGAGGCGATAGGTGCCGCCGTCGGCCGGCGTCAGCGTGATGTTGCCGAAGGCGTTGACCCAGCCGCCGGCGATGCCGGGCCGGCCGGATACGATGCCGCCGAGTGCGGTCGCACGGCGCCGCAACGTCTCGGCAAAGCCCTGCTTCAGCTCGTCATCGCCGGCATCGGTCAGCACCTCCGCGGCATCGATGATCATCTCGTTGAACCAGGCCTGGTCGCGCTTCAACAGCGGACGGAGATTCGCCGGCATCCTGCCGAGCGCCGCGTCGAATGCCTTGTCGATTTGCGCGACGAGCTTGTCGGTGCCGGCCTGCTTGCAGTCGGCGGTCTTGATCCGGGCATCGTCGCCGTCGCCGCACAGCGTGATCGCGGTCGGCGCGCTGCTCGATGCGCGCAGGTCGTCGTCCAGCGCAAGGGACGGTCCGGGCGCAAGGATCGAGAGGGCCGCGACGGCGGCGGCGAGCCGCGAGAAGCAAGACATCGACATGATCCGCAAGGCCGCTCCGTGCGGCCCTTGCGGCTTGGGTCGCGGTCCCGCTGTGCCCGGTTCAAAATGTCGGCGGTGTGCAGGCCGAGATCACCTCGCACGGCTTGGCGCCGATGCAGCGGAAGCGGTGCGGGCGGCGGCTTTCGAAATAATAGGCGTCGCCGGGGCCGAGGATGCGGCGCTCGTCGTCGACGGTCACTTCCAGCCGGCCGGAGAGCACGATCCCGCCCTCTTCGCCATCATGCACCAGCGGCACCTTTCCGGTGTCGGCGCCGGGCTGGTAACATTCTTTCAAGATCTGCAGGCTGCGGCCGAAGAGATTGTCGCCGACCTGGCGGAAGGAAATCGGTCCCTTGCCGATCTCCACCAGCTCGTCCGACCGGTAGAACGCCTTTTTCGGGCGGTCCGGCTCGAAGGCGAAGAATTCCGCAAGGCCGATGGGGATGCCGTCGAGGATGCGCTTCAGCGCACCGACGGAGGGATTGGAGGCGTTCGATTCGA
>CALRXG020000462.1:0-6352 GCA_943372075.1 Bordetella parapertussis
CCGCCTTAACAGTCTGTAATCCAGCCTTGGGCCTGGGTTCAATGTGTCCGATCCGACACGGTTTTCATCGCCGCCGGCACGATGTGGACGACGTGAAAATTATGCTCCTGCAGATACCTCAAGAAGGCGGGCAGCATTTCGGCAGTTCGCATTTGCGGGTCGTGTAGCAGGATAATTCCCTTGCGGTGAGCTTCGAGCCGCCCGGTGAGCAGCTTGAGTTCCTCCTCGGGGGTCATCTTGTTCCAGTCGCTGGCCCAGAAATCGGCTCCGAACACCGCGATACCGCGCTTTTCCATCCGATCGAGCAAAGCGGGGGTCGATTCGAAATAGGGGAACCGGAAGAAGGGCGTGCTTGGAACCGAGCTCACGGTACCGTGCAGGGCCTTCCCGACCGCTTCGATCCCCTGGTTGATGTTCGCCTCGGCCTGGTCTGTCGGCATCTTGTTGAGATGCGGATGGTCCCAGCTGTGATAGCCGATGGTGTGCCCGAGGCGCGCGATCTTGCGGACCATGTCGGGATGATCGGTGGCATTGCGGCCGACCATGAAGAAGGTGGCCTGGACGCATTCGGTGCCGAGCGCCGTCAGCACCTTGTCGGTGACACCCGGCGTCGGCCCGTCGTCGAAGGTCAGCACCACCTCGCCATCCCTGAGCGGCAGGGTCTGCGGGAAGCTCTTCAGCCCGACGCGCGGATAGGTCGCAGGATCGACCTCGAGCACACGCGAGGTGCCAAGCGCATCCTTGCGCGGGCATTCGGCGGCGTGGGCCGGGGCGACCAGCGCGGCGGGCGCGAGCGAGATCAGGATCGCGACAACGTTCAGGATCGGTCGTGGTGCGCTCGACATATTTCTCATTGCACTGGCCCCCGGATTAGGTAATCCGTTCCGCACTCATCCAACCAGTTTTTCCCCTCCTGTCAAACCGGCGAAACACGGCATGGCCGAGAATTTCGACGTTGCCGAACCCGCCGAGGCCGACCCGCTGGCGCAGATGCCGATGCGGGACGAGGAGGGCCAGCTCCGCCCCGAATTCGTCGCTGGGATCACCCGGGCCATCCACGCCGCCGACCGGCCGCTGCTGTGCGAGGTGGTCGCGGAGCTGCACGAGGCCGATCTTGGCGACCTGATCGCGGCGCTGGAGCCGGACGACCGCGTCACCCTGGTCGAGATCACGGGTACGGATTTCGACTTCTCGGCGCTCAACGAGGTCGACGAGACGGTCCGCGAGGAGATCCTCGAGGAACTCGAGCCGGAGACGGTAGCGGAGGGCGTCCGCGAGCTCGAATCCGACGACGCCGTCGAGCTGCTGGAGAGCCTCGACGAGGAAGACCAGGAAGAGATCCTGGAGAAGCTGCCGGCGGCCGAGCGCGAGGACATCGAGCGTAGCCTGCTGTATCCGGAGAATTCCGCTGGCCGGCGGATGCAGACCGAGTTCATCGCGGTGCCGCCGGATCGGACGGTCGGGCAGGCGATCGACTACATGCGCGATACGCCCGATCTGCCGGACCGCTTTTACGAGATCTACGTGGTCGACGCCGACAAGCACCTGCTCGGCGCGGTGCCGCTCGACGTGCTGCTGCGCACGCGCCGTCCGGTTCCCGTCGCGGAGCTGATCGACGAGGACCGTCGCCGGGTCTCCGCGCTGGAGGACCAGGAAGAGGTCGCGCGGATGTTCGGCAAGTACAATCTGGTCGCAGCTCCGGTGATCGATACCACCGATCGGCTGGTCGGCGTCATCACCATCGACGATGTCGTCGACGTGATCGAGGAGGAGGCCGACGAGGACTTGAAGGCGCTCGGCGGCGTCACCCATCCCGAAGAGCTGTCCGACACGGTCTGGACCATCGCCCGCGGCCGCTTCAACTGGCTGCTGGTCAATCTCGCCACCGCGTTCCTGGCCTCGTCGGTGCTCGGCCTGTTCGAGGGCCAGCTCGAGAAGATGGTGGCGCTCGCAGTGCTGGCGCCGATCGTGGCGAGCCAGGGCGGCAATGCCGCGACCCAGACCATGACGGTCGCGGTGCGCGCGCTCGCCACCCGCGAGCTCGGCGCCTTCAACGCGATGCGCGTGGTGCTGCGCGAGACCATGGTCGGGTTCGTCAACGGCATCGCCTTCGCCGTCATCACCGGCATCGCCGCGGTGGCCTGGTTCAAGATTCCCGGCCTCGGCATCGTGATCGGGCTTGCCATCATCTGCAACCTGGTCGCCGGCGCGCTCGGCGGCATCCTGATCCCGATGGTGCTGGAACGGGTGCGTGCCGACCCCGCGGTCGCCTCCGGCACGTTTGTCACGACGGTCACCGACGTGGTCGGCTTCTTCTCGTTCCTAGGCATCGCCACGCTGTGGTTCGGGCTGAAATAGCGGGAGCCCTGACGACCGGCTTATCGTTAATCGCGGCTTAACGGGGTTGGTAGAAGATGCTGCCATCTTCAAGGGGGCCATCATGCAGCGGTTGCGGCTCAAGGCGGACGGACGGATCGTCGAATTGCGGGACGGGCAGGAAGTCCCGCTCGTGCCCGTGCATCCGGCCGAGGCGTCGACAGCCCCCGTGGCCGCGCAACCCGCCGTGCGGGATCTGCGCCGCCGGGCCCAGCTCACCCAGCTTGAGTTCGCCGCCAAGCTCGGCGTGCCCGTGGAAACCATCCGCAACTGGGAGCAGGGCAAGCGCGCGCCGCGCGGGCCCGCCCGCGCGCTGCTCGCCGTGATCGCCCATTCGCCGGAAACGGTGTTCGCCGCGCTCTCGAGCGAGCCGACGGCAGCTTGAGCCGATACGACCAGCCTGCGCTCCACCTAGCCTGCGATTCAGCCCTGTGTTGCTTGCCGGATTGTTTGGCCGATCACCTGAGGTGATACTTCCTGCCATTGGTGTTCGGGTCGGTATTGTCGCTGGTGGAGAACATCAGGGCCGGGCCGAAATAATTCCAGCTGTCCCGGTAGAGCCAGAAGCGGCCCGCGCCCTTGTCGATGATGTCCTGCTGGGGCGTATTCGCCGGGCCGAGCAGTCGGTCGTCCTCATACAGCTTGGCGGCATCAAGCGGGCCGTCAAAATATTTGACGGGCATCAGATAGGCATGGCCCTGGTAGAGCCGCATCATGCCCCGCAGGAGGTGTCTGTCGATCGGACTTGGAGGAACCAAGTAAAGCAACGCAGTTGACGCGAGCGCAAACAGCGCCGATCCGATCACGATGCGGGTGCTTGCTGATGTCTTATGCGCCAACTTTCTCAGGCTCCCTGTTGCGAGGCTTTCCTTCCGAACCGGGTCCCCTGATCCCGAATAGCCGATAGGAGTCCGTCAAGCCCTGTTCGTGGCCTTCGCGAAAACCAGCCCGATACGCCATGCGCGAGCTGACACCGAGTAGAGCAACCAAACCAAAGGCGAGGAGAAACGCGGTCAGCATGAGGCAGGGCCAACGGTGGCTGTAAGCTGGATCGTGAACCTATACAGCTGTTCACTATGCCGATCTATATCCGACTTGCGGCTTTCCTATGCCGTGTCCGCAAGAAGTTTACATCGGTTGTCGCGAAACACCGTCCTCACGCGGTGAGGGAATTTGGCGATCGGCGGTCGCGTGATTGCTCGAAGCGATCCGCGCGTCTGGACATCGATGCTGTCCCGCTGCATCGCCGCGTTGGATCGCGGCCAGGCTTCTCATCTTTCGATCGGTGATTTCGCGCACGGGATGGGAACTCCCGGCCTGTTCAGCCATTGCGATCGCTTTCCGTCATGCGCCGCACCGTATCGATGAACGCCTTGATGATCGGGGAGTGCCCGCGCCCGCTGTGATGGGCGATGCTGTATTGGGTCCTGATGGTGCGGTCGCTGATTTCGAGCGTGCGCAGATTGGGATGCGGCACGAATTCGAAATCGGCGACCACGCTGATGCCGAGCCCGCGCTCGACCGCTTTCCATACCCCCTCGCGGCTCTCGATCTCGAACACCGGCTCGATCCGGATGCCTTCGGCCTGCATCGTCGCCTCGAACGCGCGTCGCGTGGTCGAGCCGCGCTCGCGCAGCACGATCGGCTGGTCGGCGAGCTCGCGCAGCCTGACCGACTTCCGCTTGAACCAGGGATGATCGCGGTTGACGAACACGATCACGCGGTGCGTGCGGTAGGGGATCATGGTGACGCGCGCATCCTCCGGGACTTCCGCCAGGATCGCGACATCGGCCTCGAAGTCGACGATGTGGCGCAGGGTGCGCTCGGAATTGCCGAGCAGGGTCGAGATCTGCACCTCCGGGTGATCGCGCTTGAAGGCGGCAATGATTTCGGTGGCGTGAAACGGGCCGACGGTCGCGACCCGGAGATGTCCCTTGGTCGCCTTGCCATGCGCGGCCAACAACTCATGCGCCTCGTCGCAGAACGTCATGATGCCGCGGGTGATCTCGAACAGCGCGGCGCCGGCCTCGGTCAACTCGGTGTGGCGCGGCTTACGGATCAAAAGCTCGACGCCGTAGGTCTCTTCCAGCTCCTTGACCTGGATGGTCAGTGTCGGCTGGCCGACATTGAGCACACGCGACGCCGCGGTGAAGCCGCCATGGGCGGCGACCGCGTGGAAGGCGCGGAGCTGGCTGAATGCTATTGACATAATCAATAGAACGCATCCGAAGAATGAATTTGTCAATAGCAGGCAGTACCGTACGTTCGCGCCAAACGGAGGACGCGTGGATGGCCTGGAGCTATTGCAACCCGGTAAGGATCGAATTCGGAGCCGACAGCTTCGACCAACTGCCGGCACTGATCGGCAAGCGCGCCTACGCGCTCGTGACCTATGGCGAGCCGGTGTTCGCCGAGCTCGAGCGGCGGCTGCGCGCCGCGGCGGGTCCCTCCGTCCTGACGATCCGCGACGTTGCCCCCAATCCGGACTACCGCCTGCTCACCGAACAGTCCGCGCGCTTTGCCGGACTTGCCAGTCAGCCCGAGGTGATCGTCGCGCTCGGCGGCGGCTCGGTGATCGATTCCGCAAAGGTGTTCGCGGCGGCGGGCGGTGACTTCGCGACCGTCAAGACCTACCTGGAGACGCAGCAGGGCGCCGAGCGGCTTTCGGCGATCCCGATCATCGCGGTGCCGACCACCGCCGGCACCGGCAGCGAAGTGACCTGCTGGGGCACAGTGTGGGACGAGGCCAACGGCAAGAAATACTCGCTGGCACGCGCATCGCTCTATCCGACCCATGCGGTGATAGATCCTCGGTTGATGCTCGGCAAGCCGCGGCTGCTCACCATCAGCACCGGCCTCGACGCGCTGTCGCATGCGCTGGAGAGCATCTGGAACGTCAACAACAATCCGGTGTCGGCCAATCACGCGGTGGCGGCGGCGCGCGGTGTTCTCGACGTGCTGCCGAAGCTAGCCAATGATCTCGGCAATCTCGAGCTGCGCAGCCGCATGGCGCAGGCCGCGCTGTTCGCGGGCCTGGCGTTCTCCAACACCAAGACAGCGATCGCGCATTCGCTGTCCTATCCGATCACGCTGCGGCACGGCGTGCAGCACGGGATTGCCTGCTCGTTCTCACTGCCGATGGTGCTGCGGAGCGTGAAGGGCGCGGGCGGACTCTGTGAGGACAGCCTGCGTCAGATATTCGGCGCCGATCTTGCGCGGGCGGCCGACGATCTCGAGGACTTCATGGCGCGGCTCGGCATCTCCTGCAATCCAGCCGCCTACAGGATCGAACGTGCGGAATGGCACGCGCTGATCGCGGACTCGCTCGAGGGCGAGCGTGGTCGCAACTTCCTGGGCTCGAAGGAGCGGCTGATCGAGGCATCGCAGACACAACGCATGCCGAGCGCGGTCAGCGCGTGACGACGGCGTAGCGCCAAGGAGAGACATCATGCAAGACAATCGCAAGACCATCACAGTCAACGGTCGCGGCTACGACGCGCCGACGCGGCCGACCGTCGTGATCTGCCTGGACGGTTCGGAGCCGGGCTATATCGAGCAGGCGATCGAGGCTGGCGTGGCGCCGACCTTCGCGCGCTTCATGGAGGAGGGCGCGCATGTTCACGCCGCCAGCGTGATCCCGAGCTTCACCAATCCGAACAACCTTTCGATCATCACCGGACGGCCGCCTGCGGTGCACGGCATCGCCGGCAATTACTTCTATGACACGGCGAGCAATGCCGAGGTCATGATGAATGACCCGAAATTCCTGCGCGCGCCGACCATCCTCGCCGGCGTTCATGACGCCGGCTACAAGGTCGCCGCGGTCACCGCCAAGGACAAGCTGCGCACGCTGCTCGCCTTCGGGCTCGACTATGCGAGCGGCCGCGCCATCGCGTTCTCGTCGGAGAAAGCCGACCAGGCCACCAAGGCCAACAACGGCATCGACAATGTGCTCGACTTCGTCGGCCTGCCGCTG